>CAYUBT010000050.1:0-5548 GCA_964443055.1 uncultured Rubellimicrobium sp. | reverse complement strand
GCCAAGGCCCGTGCCGACCACCTCACCATCTCTGGCTGCGAGGGGGGGACTGGGGCGGCACCGCTCACCTCGATCAGGCATGCTGGCAGCCCGTGGGAGATCGGGCTGGCGGAGACCCAGCAGACGCTGGTGCGGAACCGGCTGCGGGGCCGGATCCGGGTGCAGGTGGACGGAGGCATCCGCACCGGCCGTGATGTGGTGATCGGCGCGCTGATGGGGGCGGACGAATTCGGCTTTGCCACCGCGCCGCTGGTCGCCGCAGGCTGCGTGATGATGCGCAAATGTCATCTGAACACCTGTCCGGTGGGCGTGGCGACCCAGGACCCGGTCCTGCGCAGGCGTTTCACCGGTCTGCCCGAGCATGTCATCAACTATTTCTTCTTCGTGGCCGAGGAGGTGCGCGAGCAGATGGCGGCGCTGGGCTTTCGCCGCTTCGACGAGATGGTGGGCCGGACCGGGATGCTCGACTGCCGCCGGGCCATCGAGCACTGGAAAGCGGCGGGGCTGGACCTCTCGCACCTGTTGCAGGCACCGCAACCGGCCCCGGGCGTGGCGATCCGCCACTGCGAGCAGCAGGACCACCCCATCGCCGGGGTGCTTGACCGCCGCCTGATCGCCGAGTCCGCCGAGGCGCTGGAAGGGGGAAAGCCGGTGCGCCTCTCGGCCACCATCACCAACCGCGACCGGGCCATCGGAGCCATGCTCTCGGGTGCCATCGCCCGCCGCCACGGCAATGCCGGGCTGGCCGATGACACGATCCATGTGGCGCTCACCGGCACCGCCGGGCAGAGCTTCGGTGCCTGGGCCGCCCGGGGTCTGACGCTGGAACTGGAGGGCGATGCCAACGACTACGTCGGCAAGGGCCTCTCGGGCGGGAGGTTGATCGTCTATCCCCCCTCTGCCTCGCGTCTGGCACCCGAGCAGGCGATCCTGATCGGCAATACCGCCCTTTACGGGGCCATCTCGGGCGAGTGTTACCTCGCGGGCGTGGCCGGTGAGCGGTTCGCGGTGCGCAACTCGGGTGCCGTCGCGGTAGTCGAGGGCTGCGGAGACCATGGCTGCGAATACATGACCGGCGGGGTGGTGGCGGTGCTGGGGGCCACCGGCCGCAACTTCGCCGCCGGGATGTCGGGAGGCATCGCCTATGTCCTGGACCCGGATGGCCGGTTCGAGTTGCACTGCAACCGGGCGATGGTCGAACTGCTGCCCGTTGCGCCGGACACCGCCACGGTCAGCCCCGCCGAGCTGGCTGCCGATCCGCTGCGCCACGACGCCCAGCGACTGCGGCGACTGGTCGAGACCCACGCCCGCCTGACCGGCTCGCCGCAAGCGCGACGAATCCTTGCCGACTGGGCGGCGATGCTGCCCCGGTTCCGCAAGGTGCTGCCGGTGGAATACCGCCGCGCGCTGCTGCAGCACCCGCCTGTGGTCGGGCGCGCGCCCGGACCCGCCGCCCTGGCCGGAGAGTGAGATGGCAAAGATCACCGGATTTCTCGAGTTCGAGCGCCGCGACCGAAGCTCCCGGCCCGTGGCCGAGCGCATCCGCCACTTCCGCGAGTTCACCAATCCGCTCCCCGACCCGGCGCTGCGCGACGAGGGCGCGCGCTGCATGGATTGCGGCATTCCCTACTGTCACAACGGCTGCCCGGTGCATAACCGCATCCCTGACTGGAATGATCTGGTCTGGCGGGGCGACTGGCAGGAGGCGTGCCGCAACCTGCACCGCACCAACAACTTCCCCGAGTTCACCGGCCGCATCTGCCCGGCACCCTGCGAGGCCGCCTGCACCCTGAACCTGATCGACCAGCCGGTGACGATCAAGACCATCGAACATGCCATTGTCGAGCGCGGCTGGGCCGAGGGCTGGCTGCCGCCGCAACCCGGTCGCCGCCGCAGCGGCAAGCGGGTGGCGGTGGTGGGGTCCGGGCCCGCAGGGCTGGCCTGTGCCCAGCAACTCGCAAGGGCCGGTCACGAGGTGCATGTCTTCGAGAAGAACGCGAAGGCCGGGGGGTTGCTGCGCTACGGTATCCCCGACTTCAAGCTGGAGAAATGGGTGATCGACCGCCGTCTGGCCCAGATCGAGGCCGAGGGGGTGGTGTTCCATTTCGGCGTCCATGTCGGCGTCACCCATTCCGCCACCGGGCTGCGGCACAAGTTCGATGCCATGGTTCTGGCCGGAGGTTCCGAGCATCCCCGCGACCTGCCCGTCGAGGGGCGGGAACTGGCGGGGGTGCATTTCGCACTTGAATTTCTTGGCCGGCAGAACCGCCGCGACTCGGGCGAGGATTCCGCCCCCGTCCCCCCGATTCTGGCCGGTGGCAGGGATGTTGTGGTGATCGGCGGCGGCGATACCGGCTCGGACTGCATCGGCACGGCAATCCGGCAGGGAGCCCGCTCGGTCACCCAGCTCGAGATCATGCCCGAGCCGCCCGCGCAGGAGGACAAGCTGCTGACCTGGCCCGACTGGCCCCTGAAGCTGCGCCTCTCCTCCAGTCAGGAGGAGGGGGCGGAACGCGAATTCGCGGTGATGACCCGCGGCCTGCGGGGCGAGGGGGGGCAGGTCACCGCGCTGGATTGCGTGCGGCTGGACGGTGGCCTGAAGCCGCTTCCCGGCAGCGAGTTCCGGCTGCCGGCCGGGCTGGTGCTGCTGGCGATGGGCTTCGTCCATCCGGTCCACGAGGGGATGCTGGCCGAACTGGCCCTGCCGCTGGACCCTCGCGGCAATGTGGCGGCCGACGCGCAGGACTACCGCACCCCGCTGCCGGGGATATTCGCGGCGGGCGACATGCGGCGGGGGCAGTCGCTGGTGGTCTGGGCGATCCGCGAAGGTCGGCAGGCGGCGCGGGCGGTGGACCTGTCACTGACCGGCCGCACCATGCTGCCGCGCTGAGCCCGCCGCGCCCCCTATTCGACGGTAACCGACTTGGCGAGGTTTCTGGGCTGGTCGACATCGGTGCCGCGCGCAAGCGCCGTGTGATAGGCGAGCATCTGCGCAGGCACCGCGTAGAGGAACGGGGCGAGCAGGTCCGGGACCGACGGCAGGCAGGCCATGGCGGTGACCTCCCCGGCGGCGGCAGCCCCCTGCCGGTCGGTCAGAAGGATCACCCGGCCGTTCCGTGCCAGCGCCTCCTGCATGTTGGAGAGGGTCTTTTCGAACAGAGGCCCCGAGGGAGCGAGGATCACCACCGGCAATGTCCGGTCAACCATGGCGATCGGTCCGTGCTTCAATTCTCCGGCGGCATGGGCCTCGGCGTGGATATAGCTGAGCTCCTTCAGCTTCAGCGCGGCCTCGCTGGCCAGCGGCAGCATCACGCCCCGGCCCAGAAACAGCACGTCGTCGCTTTCGGCGAGCAGGTCGCCGATCTCGACGAATTCGGCCTCGCGCTCCAGCGCCCGGGAAACCAGTCCCGGCAGCATCGCCAGTTCACCCGGCAGCGCGGTCAGCCGGTCTGCATCGAGGGTGCCCCGGTCGCGGACGGCCCTGATCGCGAGCAGAAGCAGCACCAGCAGTTGCGCGGTGAATGCCTTGGTCGAGGCTACCCCGATCTCGGGCCCGGCTAGGATCGGCACCACCGCATCGGCCTCGCGCGCGATCGAGGAGCTCGGCACATTCACTACCGCCAGCGTCCGTGCGACCTGTCCCGAAGCGTGGCGCAGCGCGGCGAGCGTGTCGGCGGTCTCGCCGGACTGGCTGACCACGATCAGCAGGTCGCGGCCGTCCAGCACCGGGTCACGATAGCGGAACTCCGAGGCGATGTCGGTCTCGACGGGCAACCGGGCCAGCTGCTCGAACCAGTATTTTGCCACCTGACAGGCGTGAAAGGCGGTGCCGCAGGCCACCAGCACCACCCGGTCGATGCCGGTGAAATCGACCCCCTCGGGCAGGCCGGGTCCATCCTCGCCCAGATAGGCACTCAGCACGTCTTGCAGCACCGCAGGCTGCTCGGCCATCTCCTTGGCCATGAAGTGACGGTGACCGGCCTTGCTGATCCGCGCGGCCTCAAGCGCGATACGGGTGAGAGGGCGGTCGGCGGGGCGGCCCTGCGCGTCGATGACCTGCACCCCCGCCCGGGTGACGAGGGCGCGGTCACCCTCCTCGAGATAGGTGAGCCGGTCGGTGAGCGGTGCCAGGGCGAGGGCGTCCGAGCCGACGAACATCTCGCCATCCCCGTGGCCGATCACCAGCGGCGAGCCGCGCCGGGCGGCAATCAGCAGATCGTCCTCGCCCGCGAACAGGAACAGCAGCGCAAAGGCCCCCTGCAGCCGCTCGAGGGTCGCGGCGACAGTATCAGCCGGGCTCAGGCCCCGGCTCAGGTGGCGGTCGGCAAGCTGGGCGATCACCTCGGTGTCGGTCTGCGAGGTGAAGGCGACGCCCTCGGCCTCCAGCCCGGCGCGCAACTCGCGGAAATTCTCGATGATGCCGTTGTGCACCACTGCCACCCGGCCGACCTGATGGGGATGGGCGTTCTCGACCGTGGCCGCGCCGTGGGTGGCCCAGCGGGTATGGCCGATGCCGATCATTCCCCGGAGCGGCTGGCGCACCAGCATATCCGAGAGGTTGGCCAGCTTGCCGGTCGCGCGCCGCCGCTCCAGCGCTCCAGCGTTCAGCGTGGCAATACCGGCACTGTCGTAGCCCCGGTATTCCAGCCGCCGCAACGCATCCAGAATGACCGGAGCCGCCTCATGCGCGCCCAGCACGCCGACAATGCCACACATGAACCCCTCGTGCCCCGACATCCGGCCCGACCGGCCGCCGGGAATCCGTAAGGCAGCGCCCGCGCCCCGGTCAACGGTTTCTGCCGGCGGGCGGCGCGCGTTGTGGCCGATCCTTGCCGAAACGCGCGGTGGCCGGATCGTGTTGCGCCGGGTCGTGATGGACCGTTTGCGGGTGGGATCGGCCATCGTCTTCGCCTGAGGCCTGAACGATACGGAGGGGTGCAATACCTTCCAGTACAAGCAGAGGACAAGTGAAGATGACCAGGGACAGCATCGGGATCGACATCTCGAAAGACCGGCTTGACGTTCACCGTCTGGTAACCGGTGCGGTGGCACAGTTCCCCAACGCGGCGGCTGGCCTGGCGCGGCTGCGGCGCTGGATCTGGTCGATCCGGGCGCGGGTCTGGCGCCTGACAGGCGCCAGATCGCCGAGAGCGACGAGGCGCTCCTTGATGTGCTGCGCCGCACGCGCCTTCGACCTCCTCTGCACGATCCCCGGCGCGGGCAGGATCACCGCCATGGCGCTCCTCGTCGAATGCCCCGAACTCGGCACGATGACGAAGAAACAGGCCGCCAGCCTCGCCGGTGTCGCAGCGATGACCCGCCAGTGGGGCCAGTGGCGCGGGCAGGCCTTCCTCCAGGGCGGCCGCAAGTTCCTGCGCCACCCCCTCGACATGCCCGCCCTCGTGGCCGCCCGCCACCACCCCGACCTGCGCCGGAAATACCAGGTCATGGTCGCAGCCGGAAACCCCCGAAGTCGCCCTCGTCGTCCTCATGCGAAAGCTCATGATCCAGGCCAACACCCTCGTCGCGCAGAACCGCGAATGGGCAC
>CAYUBT010000049.1:0-15627 GCA_964443055.1 uncultured Rubellimicrobium sp. | reverse complement strand
GTTGCGTCGTTGTAGCCGTTCTGGCTCGACGCGGCGAGGAAGGCGATTCGCACGTTTTCATCCTGCGCATACGCGGCAAGCGGTGCCAGCGCGCAAAGTGCTGCAGC
Organism: uncultured Rubellimicrobium sp.; assembly: GCA_964443055.1. Lineage (GTDB taxonomy): Bacteria > Pseudomonadota > Alphaproteobacteria > Rhodobacterales > Rhodobacteraceae > JADYZU01. Next base: position 15,520 of record CAYUBT010000049.1, on the reverse strand, counting down.
AGCAGTCATCAGTCTGGGCATGTTTTCTCTCCTGTTGATAGGCCGAACCGGCCGGTGGGAAATCGTCACTCAGTGAATGTTCAGCCTTCGACGCCGCCGACCATGGCAGGCGTTTCGCCCGCCGGGTGGAAGGTCGCGGTTTCGGCGTCCTGGCGGTGCAGAAGCAGGAACGCCAGCGTTACCACTGACTGCCATTCCATCGCCGCCGCAACCCGACTCGCGGTGAAGTGACCGGCCCGGTTGAGCAGGTTGACCGTCCCGATCACCTCGCCATCCGCGACTGCCGGCAAATTCATGTTTGACTCGAAACCCAGGTCGCGAATCTTCTCCCAGTCGAAGAACACTTCGGCGATTTCCTCGATGGTCTCGGAGGAGAACGGCTGCCGCCCCTCGAGCACCCGTTCATAATAGAGGTTGCGCTCGATCAGCTTGAAATTGCCGGTCGGATAGGCTTCGGGATCCTGGGTGAAGACTCGCCGTGACCGCATGCTGGCAAGATCATAGATCGAGGCCGTGGTCAGCAGCGAGGGAGCGACCGACGTGATTCCCTCGACCGCATAGGCAAAGACCCGTGCAGCCGCATCTTCTTGGGCAGCAAGGGAAAAGGCGTGGGACAGGTCGGGTGTCATGCTGCAGTCCTCCGGTCGCGGCGGATTTCGCCGTTCTTGATGACGAGGGCGATATTCGCCTCGGGTTCGCCAAGCAGGGTGATGTCTTCAAGCGGGTTGCCCCGCACCGCGATCAGATGGCCAAGAGCACCGTCTGCGAGGGTGCCGATCCGGTCTTCCATGCGGCAGAGACGGGCACCGGCCTCATACATCCCGCGCAGGATCTCGACCGGCGTCAGTACCTTGGCCAACAGTTCGAATTCCATGCCGCCGTATTTGCGCAGCTGGCCCAGAAGGTCCGTGCCGTAGGCCATGGGCAGGCCGGCGTCACGCATGTAGCCGAGCGACTTCTGGCCGCCGTCGCGGACAACGGCGATCTTGGCGAACTCGGCATCGCCGAAGCCGAAGGCCTTGCCCTCGAGTTGGAGCCCCTCGTAGGCGGCGAGGGTTGGCGTGGCGATACAGCCGGCATCGGCGGCCATGCGGGCGGTCTCGGGTGAGATCAGGTTGCAGTGTTCGAGCGAGGTGATGCCAAGCTTCACACAACGTCGGATTGATGCGTCGGAATAGACATGGGCCGAAACATAGGTATTGGCATTGCGCGCCTCTTCGACCATCGCGCGCAGTTCGTCATCGGAATATTGCAACCCGTCGATGGGATCGTTGGGTGAGGCAACACCGCCGTTGGCCATGACCTTGATGAACCGCGCGCCCTGCTTGAGTTGGGTGCGGCAGAAGCGGCGCACCTCGTCCACGCCATCGACGATCGCTCCCATATTGGCGAGGCGGTCGCCCATCGCATCGGGGCGGATGTCAGTGCGTGCGCGCAGGTCGGTATGGCCACCCGTCATCGACAGGGCCTTGCCGCAGATCACGAGGTCAGGGCCGTCGATCAGCCCTTCCTCGACCGCACGCACGAGGCCGAAATCGGCACCGCCAAGGTCGCGCACGGTCGTGAAGCCACGGTCGAGCAGTTCTTCCATCACCCTGGCCGCGCGCAGGGCCGCGAGGCTGTCGGGCGCGATGATGTTCGACCAGAGATCCAGTTCCCAGGCGACGACATGGAAGTGACAGTCGATCAGGCCAGGCATCAGCGTGAGACCACCCAGATCAACGACTTCACTGCCCTCGGGCGCGGGGATGCCCCGTCCGGCAATGCGGCCGTCGCGCAGGGTGAGCGAGGTCGGTTCCGTCAGCCCGCCAGCATCGAGGTCAAGGAGTCTGGCATTGGTATAGGTAATGGTCTTCATTCTTTCGCTTTCATTCTTGCCATGCATCGTGGTGGCAGCGTCCCCCAGGGAGCGCAGACCGCCGTGAACCCGTGCGCAGATGGCCGCCAAGATCGAGGAAGGTGCTCATGACCGTGCTCCGGCGAAACGGGTTGGACGGAACGGGGCGATATCAATGGGCGGTGGATGGCCCTCGACAAGGTCGACAACGATTTCGGCAGTGCCCGTCGACTGGGTTAGGCCCAGATGGCCGTGCCCAAAGGCGAGGACCACCTGCGGCGCCTCGGGGACCGCGCCAATCACCGGCAGGCTGTCGGGCATCGAGGGCCGGAAACCCATCCATTGCCGCCCGCCGTCAGTTTTCAGGCCCGGCAGGAAAGCCGCCGCCTTGCGCATGAGGGCCTCGGCGCGGGCCATGCGCGGTGGCCGGGCAAGACCGGCAAGCTCCACCCCGCCACCCACTCTGATACCGTCGCCCACTTTCGTGACAACGAAACCGTGGTCCGAGAAGGTCACATGCGTGCGCAGGTCAAAGGCCCCGGCGGGCAAGGTCGTGTTGTAGCCACGCTCGGTTTCAAGCGGCAGGCGCAGGCCGACAGTTCTGGCAAGCGCCCCCGACCAGGCACCGGCCGCCACGATGATCCGGTCATGGCGCTGCCTCCCCTGACTGGTCGTCACCTCGGCACCGCCTTCTACCGGGCGGATCACCCGCGCTTCGGCATGGAGGCAGGTCGCGCCACGGGATACCGCACGGGCGGCAATCTCGCGCGTCCAGACTGCCGGATCGGTGACATTCGACCAGTCCGGCGTCCAGGCGGCATGGGTGAAGCGGGCATCCAGGCCCGGCTGGTGTTCCGCAACAGCACCGGCGGATTCAAGGAGATCGAAGCGCACTCCGGCCCGGCGACGCTCTTCCCAACCCGGCAGGGAGGCCCGGAAACTTGCCACATTGTCGTAAAGCTGGAGCTGCCCCTCGTGCCGCAGGTGCGACCCGAGCGATTCCGCCTCGACCAGCCTTTCGAGGCCGGCCTGCGACAGGCTCATGAGCGCGGATTGTGCCGCCACCGCCGCTTTGTAACGATCACGCCATGACGCCCGCCAGAAGCGCAGGAGCCAGGGAGCGAGACGCGGCAGATAGGCGGGCGGTACCGACAGGGGTCCGTCCGGGCTCAGAAGCCAGAGGGGTGCCCGGCGCATGATGCCGGGCGTTGCAAGCGGAATCACATCCGAAAAGGCAAAGGCCCCCGCATTGCCGAGAGCGGCAGATTCGGCCGCCTGTGAACGGTCAATCAGAGTGACCCGATGCCCTCGCCGCGCAAGCGCCAGCGCGATACTCGCGCCTACGATTCCCGCGCCGATGACGCCAACATCCATCATGCCCCTCCAGATGTAGCGGGCACCTTATGCGCGCACATCCAAGTTGTCGACAAGAAATATTTACTCTGTCAGCAAGGAGCCCACATGGCAGGAAATCCCTTTCAGGACAACGCATCCAGCCCGTGTTCGAGGAAGCTCTGCAATTGGGCATGCTCGGCCGCAGTCAGGACGATACCCTCTGCCCGGGTCCGCTCACGAGCAGCGAATCGCCTCTGCGACGGGAGGCGCGCGCCCTGACCCTCGATGGCTTCGAACAGATGCTCGGCCCGGGCAAAGGGATCGCCGGAACGTCCGGCGGCAAACCGCTCCGGGGACATTGCGATGATCAGTTCGCCATGCACCGGCGACAGGCCGGTGGTTCCCAGCACCTCCAGCACTTCGGGGCTGGTCAGGTCACCGATCATCACCCCGGCGAGAAGTTCGATCATCGTGCCGATGGCCGACCCTTTGTGTCCGCCGAACGGCAGCATCGCACCTGCGAGCGCGGCCTCGGGGTCGGTCGTGGGCTGTCCGTGACCATCCAGCGCCCAGCCGTCAGGCAACGGCTCGCCCGCCAGGCGCCGCAGCTCGATCTCGCCCCGCGCGGCCACCGAGGTAGCAAAGTCGAAGACATAGGGCGCGCGTCCAGGTCGAGGCCAGCCAAAGGCCATCGGATTCGTCCCGAGCAACGCCGATGTGCCGCCGGTCGGTGCCACTGTGGCATAGCTCGGGCACATGACCAGAGCGGCAAGTCCGTGTTCGGTGATCGCCTCGACCTCGGGCCAGAGCGCGCTGAAATGGGTGCAGTCGTTCACGACCATCGCCGCGAGGCCGTGCTTCCGTGTCTGCTCGACCAGTTGCGGCAGGCCAAGCTCGAAGGCCGGCGAGGAAAAGCCGAACCCCGCGTCCACGCGAATGATCACATCGTTAGCCCCCGAGAGCACTTGCGGGACAGCATCACCGCGCACCTTGCCGGCCTTCAGCGTCTGCAACACGCCCTCGATCCGATAGATGCCGTGCGATTTGCAGGCGTCCCGCTCTCCGGCCACGATGACACGGGCCACCGGCCCGGCCTGCTGCTCCATCATCCCTGCCCGGCGCAGAATCCGCTCGACGAGTTCCTCAAGCTCCGCGACTCCTACCACCCGCTCCATGCCCGACCTCCGATTTTCATTGACCAGCGGCGCGCATACAGGGGTCGCACGAGAGATGCAAAACGCGGGATCGGCCGGGTTATGCGCAATGGGTCACCTGCTGCCGGATCATGAACCAGCCCGCCGGTTACCCCCGGCGGATTGTATTTCGACTCGAGAAGGCCGCCTTGTCTTTCATGACACTCGTTGGCCTCGTATGCGCCATGGCATGGATCGCTTGAATGAAGGCACCCTCCGGCGACGGGCAGGGTGGTTTCCAGACCCGTGTTGCGGTCACATCCTGTAACAATTACCGCCCCGGAATCACCGTTGCGTTATGGCGCTGTCACATGAGCCGCCCGCACTTGCCGCCCCCGTGCGGGATGGCACCTTCGCGCCGATGTGACTGCAAAGGAGGCTCCCATGGCACAATTGCGGAAAATCCTGCTCGTCGATGACGATGACGACCTGCGCGACGCGCTCGGCGAACAGCTTCTGATGACCGAGGAATTCGACGTGTTCGAGGCGGCCACCGGTGCCGACGCGCTGGTGAAGGCCAGGGCGCAGCATCATGACCTGGTGATCCTCGACGTGGGCCTGCCCGACATGGACGGCCGCGAACTCTGCCGCCTGATGCGCAAGCAGGGCGTGAAATGCCCGATCCTCATGCTGACGGGGCAGGACAGCGAGGCGGACGAGATCCTCGGCCTCGATTCGGGCGCGGATGACTATGTGACCAAGCCCTTCCGCTTCCCGGTGCTGCTGGCCCGCATCCGTGCGCTGCTGCGCAGCCACGAGGCATCCGAGGACGCGATCTTCCAGGTCGCGCATTACACGTTCAAGCCCGGCCAGAAGATGCTGGTCACCGAGGACAACCGCAAGGTCCGGCTCACCGAGAAGGAGACGAACATCCTGCGATATCTCTACCGCGCAGGCGAGGTGGTGGTGCCACGCGATGTCCTCCTGCACGAGGTCTGGGGCTACAATGCCGGGGTGACGACCCACACGCTCGAGACGCATATCTACCGTTTGCGCCAGAAAATCGAACCGGATCCGTCCAACGCCCGCCTTCTTGTGACCGAATCCGGCGGCTACAAGCTGGTGGTATGACGCTTCCCGCGGTGGCCGGGTTACGCCACCTCCTCCCTGTCGAACTTGCCCGGGGCCGCATGGCTCCGGGCCTTTTCTTCCCGGTTTTGCCATCGGATTGCCGCACTGCCGCGCCGATCTGCTATTGGATAACAGCATCGGGCCGCACTATCTGCATTCCAGCGGCCTGCTGCGGGCCGCCTTCTGCCGAAAGGACACTCCATCGTGTCAGGAATCACGCATCGTATCTTCGTGGCGGCCGCGCTTGTGGCCGGTCTCGCCGCCCCGCCCGTCCTTGCGCAGGATGCGCCATGGGAAATTGTCAATGACAGTGCGCTGACGCTGATGGAGCTTTACGCCTCGCCCGTCAGCGCCCCGGGCTGGAGCAACGACATTCTCGGCAGCCGTGCGCTCGGCCCGGGCGAAAGCGACACGATCACCATCGAGGGCGGCCAGGGCGTGTGTCTGTATGACTTCCAGTTCGTGATGGAAGACGGTTCCGTCATCGACAACCGCACCGACATCTGCGCCGACCCGAGCCTGACCCTGAACTGAGGGTCCGCCCGCCGGCATGATTCCGGTAACCATGGATTGTGCAAGCCCCCCTTCGGCAAAGGTTTCACGCCTGAATCTGCCGGGACTCCGAATCCGTCACTCGTTCCGTCATTGCGAGCGTAGCGAAGCAAGCTAGCCCCCACGCATCTGGCTTGCCGCGTCGCCTTCGGCTCCTCGCAATAACGGGATTAGGGGAATCCTGTGGGCCGGATGCCCCTCCGCCGCCCCGCCCGAAGTCCTCACATCAGTTCAGGGGAGGATGTGAATTCACTGCAACATGCGTTCGGAGCCCGACTGAATCGGCCTCCCGTCTTGCGGCCGGGCCGCGAACCCGCTTCCATGGGCCGAATCAATCAGGGCTGCCCATGTCTTTCACCGTCGCTACCTGGAACATCAATTCCGTCCGTCTCCGCGAGCCGCTGGTGCTCGACCTGCTCCGGCAGGAAGCGCCCGACATCCTCTGCCTGCAGGAATGCAAGAGCCCCGTCGACCTCATCCCCCGCGAGGCGGCGGCAGCGCTGGGCTACCGCTGGTTCGTGGCGCGCGGCCAGAAGGGCTACAATGGAGTCGCCATCTTCTCGCGCCTGCCGATCGAGGATGCGGGAGACGTGGATTTCGCCGCCACCGGCCATGCCCGCCATGTCGCGGGTCGGCTCGAGGACGGCACCGTCATCCATAATGTCTACCTGCCCGCGGGCGGCGACCTGCCCGACCCCGAGGCCAACCCGAAATTCGCGCAGAAACTCGATTTCGTGGCGCATCTGCGCGACCATTTCCGCACCGACGCCCCCACGCGCTCGATCCTCGTCGGCGACCTCAACATCGCCCCGCGCGAGGATGACGTCTGGAACCACAAGGCCCTGCTGAAGATCGTCAGCCATACCCCGGTCGAGACCGAGGGGCTGAACGAGGCTCTCGATGAAGGTGGCTGGGTCGATGTCACCCGGGCCGATATCCCCGAGGGGCCTCTCTATTCCTGGTGGTCCTACCGCTCTCCCGACTGGAACAAGGCCGACAAGGGCCGCCGCCTCGATCATGTCTGGGCCAGCCGCGACATTGCGGGCGCGGCCCATTCGAGCCGTATCCTGCGCGCGGCGCGCGGCTGGGAGAAGCCCTCGGACCACGCGCCTGTCTTCGCGACATTCGACCTGTAGGATCAGGCCATCAGGTCGCGCACGGACTGTGCCACGACGCGACCGAACGCCGCATGGCCCTCGGGTTCCCAATGGACGCCGTCCACCTTGCTCACCTCGACATGCAGTCCGGCGTCCAGAAATCCCGTGCCGTAGGTTTCCGCCAGTTCGCGATACAAGGGTGACAGCGCCTGCGACCGCTCGCGCCCGCCCCAGAACACGCCCGTCAGGCAGCCGGTCTCGAGCACCGGCGGCGGACAGATGACGAGGACACGAAAACCCCCGTGCCGGGCCTGCATCACCGAGGACAGCGCGATGTTCAGCAGCGCGGCGATCCCGCCAGCGATCTGCACCGGCGGGACGGCGAAGCAAGCTTTCACGTCATTGGTGCCCAGCATGATGGTGAGCGCGTCGATCGGCCCGTGGCTTTCAAGCGCGATGCGCAACCCCTGCACACCGTTCATATGGGCGCCCATGAAGGTGTCATTGACCTGGGTCGTCCGGCCGGGAAGCCCTTCCTCGACCATGTCCCATTCGGGACCAAGCTCGCGCGCGCAGATGCGGGTCCAGCGCGTTTCGGCGTCATAGCGCCCGTGCGGATCGTCCTGGGTGACGAGGGGGGGCGAGCCATAGGTGTTCGAATCGCCAAAGCAGAGCAATCTGCGCATGTCCGGGCCTCCATTTTGCGCCACGCTAGGCGCGGTGCCCGGGATGGGCAAGCAGCAGCGACCGCTACCCCTTGGAGTTGCGCGTCCATCGGCCCATATAGGATCAAACCCGATTTTGCAGGATGAACTGCCATGCTCGAGCCCGATCTCACACCCGTCATCGACGGGTCCGACGCCACGTTCATGGATGACGTGGTCGAAGCCTCGAAGACCATTCCCGTCATTGTGGACTTCTGGGCCACCTGGTGCGGCCCGTGTCGCCAGCTCGGCCCCGCCATCGAATCGGCGGTGACGAAGCAGAAGGGCAAGGTCCGTCTCGTGAAGATCGACGTGGACCAGAACCCCGCTGTTGCCGGGCAGATGCGGGTGCAGTCGATCCCGACTGTCTACGCCTTCTGGGGCGGTCAACCGGTCGACGGCTTTCAGGGCGCGCTGCCCCCCTCGCAGGTGGACGAATTCGTTGCGAAGATCGCCGCGCTCGCCGGCGACGACGGCCTGGGCGAGGCCATTGCCGCTGCCGAAGAGATGCTCGAGCAGGGTGCTGCCGCCGATGCGGCAGAAACCTTCGCCGCCATCCTCCAGGAAGAGCCCGAGAACGCGGCGGCCTATGGTGGCCTTGTACGCAGCTACGTGGCCATGAACGAACTCGACCAGGCCGAGGCGGTGCTGAACGGCGCACCCGCCGCGATCGTCGGCAAGCCCGAACTCGAGGCAGCTCGCGCCCGTCTCGGCCTCGCCCGGCAGGCGGCCAAGGCCGGGCCACTGGACGAGCTGCGCGCCCGCGTCAGCGCCGATCCGGCCGACCATCAGGCGCGGTTCGACCTCGCCACCGCACTTCATGCCTCGGGTGACATACAGGGCTCCGTGGACGAATTGCTCGAACTCTTCCGCCGTGATCGCGAATGGAACGAGGGGGCGGCCAAGACGCAGCTCTTCACCATCTTCGAGGCGCTGCCGCCGCAGGATCCCGTCGCCTTGACCGGCCGGCGCAGGCTCTCCTCGCTCGTCTTCGCCTGATGCGCTGGCGGCGTGGCCTGCCCGGGACGATTCCCGTCTTTCCCCTGCCGGGCGCGCTCCTGCTGCCGCGCGCCCGGCTGCCGTTGCATCTGTTCGAGCCGCGCTACCTGCAGATGCTGGACCATGTGCTCGGCACCGAGGACCGGCTCATCGGCATGATCCAGCCCGAGAGCGACGAAGAGGACGCCCCCCTGCGCCGCGTCGGCTGCGCGGGCCGGGTGACCGGATTTCAGGAGACGGATGACGGGCGCAGCCTGATCACCCTGACGGGTATAAGCCGCTTTCGCATCGTCGAGGAACTCTCCGGCCCGCAGCCCTTCAGGCGCGTGCACGCCGACTGGTCGGGCTATGAACGCGACCTCGGCAGTCCCGAGGACGACCCCGGCTTCAACCGCACCGCCTTTCTCGCCCTGCTCGGCCGCTTCATGCGCACGCGCGACCTCTCGACCGACTGGGACAGTATCGGTGAGGCGGCGGACGAGACACTGATCGACGCGCTGTCCATGCTCCTGCCTTTCGACCCCGAGGATCGCCAGGCCCTGCTCGAAGCGCCGACACTTACCGTCCGCCGCGAGATGCTCGCCACGCTCATGGAATTTGCGCTTCATGGCGGCGACAGCGAGGAGCGTCTGCAATGACCCGTCCGGTCTTCGATCCGCGTATGCTGGAAGCGCTGGTCTGCCCTCTCACCGGCGGGCCGCTCTCCTATGATGCCGAACGGCAGGAACTCGTCAGCCGCGCTGCCAATCTGGCGTTTCCGATCCGCGACGGCATCCCTGTCATGCTCGAGAGCGAGGCGCGCCCGCTCGAGTGATCCTCAGCGCATCAACGCAGGCAGGTCGCCGGTGAGCCCCGCCGCCTCGCGGATGAAGGCGCGCCGCAGGGGCGGAATGGCCTGGACTGCACCAAGACCAAGACCTCTCCCGAGGCGCAGAAGCGGATTGTCGTTCGAGAACAGGCTGTTGAGCCCATCCGTTGCCGCCGCCAGCATCCCCGAATCGAACCGCCGCCAGCGCGCATAGCGTTCGAGAACCGCCGCAGCGCCCGGATCCTCGCCCCGGCGATGGGCGGCGGTCAGCACATCGGCCAGCACGGCGACGTCGCGCAGCCCCGCATTCAGCCCCTGCCCGGCAATCGGATGCAGCCCATGCGCCGCATCTCCTGCGACCGCGACACGATCCGCGATGAAACTGTCGGCGAGCGTCAGGTTCAGCGGATGGCTGTAGCGCCGTCCGGCAAGCGAGAGCATGCCCAGATGCGAGCCGAAGATCGGCTTCAGTGCCTCGATGAAGGCGGCGTCATCCATCGCCATCAGCTCTCGCGCCTGCGCATTGCCCGTGCTCCAGACGATGGAACAGCGGTTCTCCGGCAGCGGCAGGATCGCGAAAGGACCGTCAGGGGTGAAGAATTCATGCGCCACACCCTGATGCGGGTGCTCATGCGCGACGGCGCAGGTGATTGCGGTCTGGCCATAGTCATGGCCCTTGCGGCGGATGCCCGCACGCAGGGCCGTCCCCGATGACCGTCCGTCGCAACCGACAAGCAGCGCCCCGCGCAATATCCGTCCGTCTTCCAGCGTGACCGAGGCTCCCCCCGCATCGGCCTCCTGCGCCACGACCCGTGCGGAATCGAGGACCGTGACACCGGGTGCCGTCTCGAGCGCATCAAGGACGGCACCGCGCAGGTAACGGTCCTCGACCATCTGGCCCATCGCCCCCTCCTCGATCTCGGCCGAGTCGAAGGTGAGTACGAAGGGCCCCGCCCCCTCGCCGGGGCGGCCGTCGGTGATGACGATCTTCTCGATCGGCTGCGCCCTGTCGGCGACCCGGGGCCAGATGCCGATTCCGCGCAGAAGCCGCACCGAGGAAACCGCGAGTGCATAGGCCCGCCCGTCGAACTCGGGATCCTTGCGCGTCTGCCGGGGCAGTGCATCGACCATGGTAACGCCCAGCCCCGCGCGCGAAAGCGCCAGCGCCAGCGCCGGCCCGTTCAGCCCTCCGCCGATGATGAGGATGTCGCTGTCATATGCCATGTGCCGACTATGGGCAGAGCGGGGGGAATGTCCATGTGCGCGAATGCCCGGTCGGCGCTCCGGCCCCGCCACCGACGGGGGCTGCCGCCCCATCGCCTTTCCTCCCCGCCCGTTGCAGGGGAATATCCGCAGCGAATCGTGGAGGAACCTCATGGCGGACTTGCGGGTGATGACGGCGGCGGAGCTGGGGCGGGGGATCGGGGCGGGGCGGGTCGATCCGGTGGAACTCGCGGAGGCGTTTCTCGAGGCGGCGACGGATCATCCCCATGGTGCCTCGATCTATGCTAGGCTGACACCTGACCGCGCCCTTGCCGAGGCTGCGGCCGCAGGCGAACGGGCCAGGGCAGGGGTGCGGCGCGGGTTGCTCGACGGGGTGCCGCTGTCGTGGAAGGATCTCTACGACAGCGCAGGCACGGCGACCGAGGCGGGAACGGCGATGCTTGCGGGCCGGGTGCCGGACCGGGATTGCGCGATTCTCGCCAATGCTGCGGCCGGGGGATCGGCCTGCCTCGGCAAGACGCATATGTCCGAGATCGCCTTCTCGGGCCTTGGCTACAATCCGGTGACGGCGACGCCGCCCAATGTGCATGATCCAGCGCTCCTGCCTGGCGGGTCGTCATCGGGGGCTGCGGCTTCGGTCGCCTTCGGGCTGGCACCCGCGGCGGTGGGCTCGGACACCGGGGGCTCGATCCGGCTGCCTGCCGCCTGGAACGATCTGGTCGGCTACAAGCCCTCGTTCGGCACATTGCCGATGGAGGGGGCCCTGCCGCTCTGCACCTCGTTCGACGTGGCCGGGCCGCTGGCGCGCAGCGTCGAGGATGCGGCCGAAGTCGCGGCGCTTCTGGGCGGGACGCGGGCGGTCGATCTGACGGGGGCCGATCTGTCCGGTGCGCGGCTGCTGGTCCTGTCCTCGGTCGTGGGCGAGAAGGTGGACGAGGCACCCGCCCGCGCCTTTGCCGGGGCGGTTGCGCGACTGGCGCAGGCCGGGGCGCGGATCGAGGAGGGCCGCGCCGACTGGATCGCGCGCGGATGGGAACTGTCCGGCACCCTCTATCCGGCAGAGGCCTGGGCGTGGTGGCGGCCGGTCATCCGCGAGAAGGGTCATCTGATGTATCATCAGGTCAGCGAACGGATCGGCCCCGGGGCCGAGGTTCCGGCCGCCGACTGGATCGCGGGCCGGGACGAATTGCGGGCGTTGCGGCGGCGCTTTGCCGATTTCGCCGCACCCTATGACGCCGTGATCTGCCCGAGTTCGCCGATTCTGCCGCCCGGGACGGAACGGGTGGCCGCTGATGCGGAATACTATCGCAAGGTGAACCTGAGGACATTGACCAACACCCGGTTCGGCAATCTTTTTGACCTCTGCAGCGTGAGCCTGCCGACCGGCACGCCGTCCTGCGGCATCCTTTTCAACGGGCTGGCGGGGACGGACGGGCGGCTTCTGCGGCTGGTCGCGGCGGCCGAACGGGTGCTGGGCCGCGCCGCCTGACGCGAAAGCCACAGGGATGCCGGCCAAGGGCACGAAATCCGCGCCCTTTTTCTGGACAGTCACTGCCCCGCCGCGCTAGTCTGCCTGCAAACGGGGCGCAACGACCCCGGGATTGAGGCAGCGATGGACACCCCCGAGCGGTTTTCGGACCTCGGAGATTATGCATTCGCGCGGTTGCGCGGGCTTCTCGACCGGCATGAGCCCGGAGGCGAGCCTCTTGCCATGTCGATCGGTGAGCCGCGCCATCCGTTCCCCGCCTTCGTGGGCGATGTGATCGCGCAGGAGCTTGACGGCTTCGGCCGCTACCCGGTGAATGAGGGCACGGAGGCGCTGCTTGGTGCCATCATCGACTGGTTGCAGCGGCGGTACGATGTGCGGACGGGCCCGGAGAACCTGCTCGCGCTCAACGGCACGCGCGAGGGGCTCTTTGCCGCCGCGCTGGCGCTGAGCCCGGAACGTAAGGCGGGCGCGCAGGCGGCCGTGCTCATGCCCAACCCGTTCTATCAGGTCTATCTGGCGGCGGCGAAGGCAGCGGGAGCCGAACCCGTGTTCCTGCCCGCGACCGGGGCAACCGGCTTTCTGCCCGATTTCGGTGCCGTGCGGGACGAAACACTGGCGCGGACCACCCTTGTCTATGTCTGCTCTCCCTCGAATCCGCAGGGCGCGGTGGCCGGAGAGGACTGGTGGCGTGATCTGATCACCCTTGCCGAACGCCATGATTTCCGCATCATCGCCGATGAATGCTATTCCGAGATCTGGCACGGTGCCCCGCCCGTGGGCGCGCTCGAGGTCGCCGCCGGGATGGGGGCGGACCCCGAACGGGTGCTGGCCTTCCATTCGCTTTCCAAACGATCGAACCTGCCGGGGCTGCGCTCGGGTTTCGTGGCCGGGGGGCCGCGGGCCATCGCCCTGATGCGCCAGCTGCGCGCCTATGGAGGCGCACCCTTGCCCTTGCCGCTGCAGGCAGTCGCTGCGCGGGTCTGGGCAGACGAGGCGCATGTGGTGGAAAACCGCACGCTCTATCAGGCGAAATATGCGCTGGCCGATCAGGTCTTCAGCGAAGTGCCGGACTATGTCCCGCCAGACGGCGGTTTCTTCCTCTGGTTGCCGGTCGAGGACAGCGAGGCAGCCGCGCTGAAGCTCTGGCGCGAGACGGGCGTGCGGGTCCTGCCCGGTGCCTATCTCGGCCGCAGGGTCAATGACATGAATCCGGGTGCAGGCCATATCCGTGTGGCGATGGTGGCACCCATGCAGGACGTGCAGCGGGGGCTCTCCCTCATTGCCGACTGCCTTTACGGATAAGGGAGGGCTGCCGTGGCATCCTATCAGACACGCGGACGGGGGCCGCTTCTGGATCGCGAGACCCAGGCCGTGCTTGAGCGGCGCTCGCTCGAACTCGGCGGGCTGGCGCTGGCGGCGTTGGGGGTTGCGGCGGCGATGATGCTCTGGTCCTACAGCCCGGACGATCCGAATTGGATGCTGGCGACCGATGCGCCGGTGCATAACTGGCTGGGTCGGCTCGGGGCCTCGATCGCCCATCCGCTGACGATGATCGTCGGCCGCGCTGCCTGGGTGATACCGCTCGCGCTTCTCGCCTGGGGCCTGCGCCTGCCGCTGCATCTGGGCGAGGAACGGCTGGGCCGGCTCGTGTTCGCCCCTCTCGTCGTTGCCCTCGCCGCGCTCTACTGCGCCACGCTGACCCCGCCTGCAGGCTGGGCACCCCGATTCGGTGTCGGCGGCCTGTTCGGTGACACGGTTCTGGGATTCATCCTGACCGTCGTGCCCTTTGCCGGAGGCTTCGGCATCAAGGCGCTGTCGCTTCTTCTCGCGCTCGCCACGCTCGCCACGCTTGCTTTCGTCTGCGGCGTGACCCGGAACGAGATGCGGCGGGGCGCGCGGTTCCTGCTTCTGGGCACGGTCTGGGCCTATGCGATGCTCCTGCGCGGCCTTGGCCGCGGGGCGATCCTCTCCGTGCATGCGGCGCGTGGTGCGCAGGCACGGATCGGCGAGGCGCGTGCGTTGCGGCGCGAGAAGGCCGCGGCGCTGGCCGCGGAAGCGCCCGCACCCGCCGTCCACCGCGCTGCCGCCGTCCATCGCCACGCAGCCCCGCACGAGGCCCCGTCGCATCGGGAGGCCGGACCGCTCATGCCGCCGCCGATGGCCCGGGACGGCCTCGTGGCACCTCCGCGCATCAGCCCGTCGGCAGCGGCACCGGGCGGGATCGGCGCGCTCCTGTCGCGCGTCCCCGCACTCTTCACCCGCAGCGAGCGCGAGGCACCCGAGGCCGCGCCCGATGACGAATCTGTCGATGACCGGATCGACGACCTGTCCCCGGATGATCGCATCCGCGCCCGGATCGGTGACGCGATCCGCGCCCGCGCGCGCACCGGCAAGACCACCTCGCCGCGCGTCGTGGGTGGTACGGGTGTGAGCGCGGTGACCGCCGCCATCTCGCGGCTGACGGGTCCGCGCCCGCTTGTTCTGGATGAGTCCACCATGCAGGCCCGGCTGCGGGAGCCGCCGGTGACGGCGGATCAGGTCGCGTGGGTCGAGCCGGATTTCGACGAGGTCATCGAACGTGACGAACCCGCCTTCGTCCATATTCCGGCCCCCGTCGCATCGCGCGTCGTGCAGCCGATGAACCGCCGCCCGGTCCAGCCCTCGGCCCGCGCCCGCGAAGAGGCGCAGCCTGCGCTGCCGCTCGAGGACCGTTACGCCGATTACGAATTCCCGCCGCTCGCGCTCCTGTCCGACCCGGCGGGTGTGCAGCATCATCTTCTCTCGGACGAGGCGCTGGAAGAAAATGCGCGGATGCTGGAATCCGTGCTCGACGACTACGGCGTGCGGGGCGAGATCGTGAGCGTGCGCCCCGGCCCTGTGGTGACGATGTATGAACTCGAACCCGCGCCGGGGCTCAAGGCCAGCCGGGTGATCGGCCTTGCCGACGACATTGCGCGTTCGATGTCGGCGCTCTCGGCCCGCGTCTCGACCGTGCCGGGCCGTTCGGTGATCGGGATCGAACTGCCCAACGAGCGGCGCGAGAAGGTGGTTTTGCGCGAGATCCTTTCCGACCGCCAGTTCGGCGACAGCCAGATGCGCCTGCCGCTCGCGCTGGGCAAGGATATCGGCGGCGAGCCGGTGGTGGCGAATCTGGCCAAGATGCCCCACCTGCTGATTGCCGGGACCACCGGCTCGGGCAAGTCGGTGGCGA
>CAYUBT010000048.1:3365-15725 GCA_964443055.1 uncultured Rubellimicrobium sp. | reverse complement strand
TCGCAATGACGACCACCGCCCCACCCCGTCATTGCGAGCGACAGCGAAGCAACCTACCCCTCTCCACTCACCCACCGGGCAGATTGCCGCGTCGCCTCCGGCTCCTCGCAATGACGACCCGCTATCCCCCGTCATTGCGAGCGTAGCGAAGCAACCCAGCCCCCACGCTCTGGCTTGCCGCGTCGCCTCCGGCTCCTCGCAATGACGACCACCGCCCCACCCCGTCATTGCGAGCGACAGCGAAGCAACCTGCCCCTCTCCACTCACCCACCGGGTAGATTACCGCGTCGCCTCCGGCTCCTCGCAATGACGGCTTAACCGTATTGTAACGATCACCCGCCGATGCTCCGGGCATGAGGCAGCGGAGCAGACAGCCGGCCGTCTATATCATGGCCAGCAGGCGCAACGGGACGCTTTACACCGGCGTCACCTCGAACCTGCCGCAACGGGTCTGGCAGCACCGGCAGGGCATGGTTCCCGGTTTCGCCACCCGCTACGGCTGCAAGGCCCTCGTCTGGTTCGAGCCGCATGAGACGATGGAGACGGCGATCCTTCGGGAAAAACAGATCAAGGCAGGCTCGCGCAGGAAAAAGCTGCAACTGGTCGAGACGCTCAACCCGGACTGGCGCGACCTGTGGCTGCAGATCGCGACATGAGCCGCTTTCGTCAGTATGGGGAAAGTGAAGCGGGCCAGTCCCGACGATTCTGGCTTGCCGCGTCGCCTCCGGCTCCTCGCAATGACGAAGGGGGATGACGCCTCCTCGCAATGACGCGATTTCGGTTGCTGCGACCCTCTTTCACCGCGGGGCTTCCTCAATAGCGCCACATTACCCTGATCCATACACCATGCCCTTCCGGCATTTCTGCGGATCGGCGGTACAAGTAAAAAGAGCAGTATCATGCGCGCACTCTTCGGTCTCACCCTTCTCGTCGGCCTCGGCCTTGCCGGTTTCGCCGTCTACATGGCCCAGGGTTATTTCGCAGCCCAGCAGCAGCAGATCGCCCGTGCGCATGAAGCCGTGCAGCAGGCCACGCCCACGGTCGAGGTGCTCGCCGTCAACCGGGTCATCCCCTACGGCGACCGGATCGGACCCGATGACGTGATCACGATCCGCTACGCACGGCCGTTCCTGCCCGAAGGCACTTTCGCGACGATGGAAGACCTCTTCCCCGAAGGGCCCGAGGTCCGGCGCGCCGCCCTGCGGCAGATGGAGCCGAACGAGCCGATCCTGTCCGTCAAGGTCACGGCCCCCGGCGCGCCCGCCGGGATCGCCCGCAGCCTGCAGCCCGGCATGCGCGCCTTCACCATCGGCGTGAACGCGACGCAGAGCGTCTCGGGCTTCCTGCGGCCGGGTGACCGCGTGGATGTCTACTGGTCCGGCAGCACCGACGCCGAGGGCGAGGTGACCAAGCTCATCGAAAGCGCGGTCGAGGTCATCGCGCTCGACCAGACCGCCGATTCCAACACCACCGACATCGAGGTGCGCCGCACCGCTACCGTGCAGGTGACGCCGCAACAGGTCGCGCGGCTGGCGCAGGCGCAGGCAACAGGCTCGCTGTCGATCTCGCTGGTCGGCCAGACCGACACGATCATGGCCGAGGCCATCGACGTGAACCAGCGCAGCCTGCTGGGCATCGCCGAAGCCGCCCCCACGGTCGCCGCCCCCGCCGAGCGCGTGTGCACCGTCCGCACCAGACGCGGCGGCGACGTGGTGGAAATCCCGATCCCCTGTTCGGATTGAGGACGGGCCGGAGGCGTGGGGCGCGCGCAGTTGAAGACATGAGGACCGGGTTGCTTGCCGCCGCTCACAATGACGCGGCGGTGGCAGCCCCTTCCCCATCCTGTTGCCGGTTATCCACAGGACCTATCCTCACGGTGCATTTCTGTTGCAATGAGTTACCCGAACGCGCAGTCTGCGACACAGTGCGGGCGCAAAGACCCGCCGGGGCAGTGATCGAGAGGCAGGTCACATGATTTTCAGACGGTTCCTTCGGGCCTCCGCGCTCGGCTTTGTGTTGACAGGCGGCGCGGTCACCGGCGTGGTGCAGGCCGAAACGCTTCGGATCATCACCGGCACGGCCTCCGCCCCGCTCTCTGTCCCCATGAACCGCGCCGTCGTCGTCGAAAGCGACCAGCCCTTCACCGAAGTCTCGATCGCCAATCCGGGGATCGCCGATATCTCCTCGCTCTCGGACCGCACGATCTATCTGCTGGGCAAGGAGCCGGGCCGCACGACGCTGACCATCCTTGGCGCCGAGGGGCAGCTCATCACCAATGCCGAAATTCACGTCACCCCGGATGTGGCCGAGTTCAAGGAACGGCTCCAGCAGATCCTGCCGGGCGAAAGCATCGAGGTGCGCACCGCCAATGACGGGATCGTGCTGTCGGGCACGGTGTCCTCGATCGCGCGGCTCGACCGGGCGCTGGAGCTGGCGCAGCGCTACGCGCCTGACCGCGTGTCGAATCTGATGACGGTGGGCGGCACCCAGCAGGTGATGCTGCGCGTGCGCTTTGCCGAGATGAACCGCACGGTGTCGCAATCCTTGTCCTCGTCGCTGGCCCTTGGCGGCACGGCCATGGGTGGCGACCTCGGGGTGCGCGGCTCGTCCAACGCCCTGACGGGCGGGGGGGCCGCGGCCAGCGCGCTGGCCGGCAACCTGCCCGGGACGAACTCGAACGGCGCCATGCTCTTCGGCTTCAACGCCGGGGGGCTGCAGGTCGGTCTCCTGCTCGAGGCGCTCGAAAGCCGCGGCGTCGTGCGCACGCTGGCCGAGCCGAACCTCACCGCCCTGTCGGGACAGGAGGCGCATTTCCTCGCCGGGGGCGAATATCCGGTTCCGGTCAACGACGGCGGCACGGTCAGCGTCGAATACAAGCCCTTCGGCGTCGAGCTGAACTTCATTCCGCGCGTCGTCGACGGCGACCTGATCAATCTCGAACTGAATGCCGCCGTCTCCTCCATCGACCCGGCGAACGGGATCACGGTCAACGGTTTCAACATCGACGCTTTCCGCCGCCGGGAGACCTCGACCACGGTCGAGATGCGCGACGGCGAGAGCTTTGCCATCGCCGGGCTGCTGTCCGACGACTTCCGCGACCTTGCGGGCCAGGTCCCCTGGCTGGGCGACATCCCGATCCTCGGCGCGCTGTTCCGTTCGGCGGAATATACGCGCGCGCAGACGGAACTGGTCATCATCGTCACCGCCCATCTGGTGACGCCCACGCGCGGCGAGGTGCTCGCCCTGCCCACCGACCGGGTGCGTCCGCCCAGCCAGAGCGACCTGTTCCTGTTCGGCTGGACCGAGGGCCGCCCCACCGCTGGAGCGGCGGGCGAGGTCGCGCGGCAGGATTTCAGCGGATCCTACGGCTATGTCCTTGACTGAGCGGAGCCACGCGATGAGAGCCCTCGCCCTTGCAGCCACCGCAGCCCTGGCCCTCGCGGCCTGCGAGGAAATCCCCGGCGCGGACACCGAAGTCGGGCTCTGGAGCGGCTCCGGCTTCGGCAATGCGACGATGAACAATATCCTCGTCCACAGCGGTCAGGCCGATCATCGCATCAGCCTCGCGCGGCGTTTCGCCGCGGAAGTGCCCTCGACCATCAATTTCGCCTTCGATTCGGCGGTACTCGACGCGCAGGCCCAGGCCGTGCTGCGCCAGCAGGCCAGCTGGATCCGCCAGTTCCCCGAAGTGCGCTTCCGCGTCTACGGCCACACCGACCTTGTCGGCAGCGCCGCCTACAACCACCAGCTCGGCCAGCGGCGCGCCAATGCGGCCGTCGCCTATCTGCTGAGCCAGGGGATCGAACGGTCGCGGCTCGAGGCGGTCGTGAGCCATGGCGAGACGCAGCCCCTCGTCGTCAGCGAGGGCCGCGAACGCGCGAACCGGCGCACCGTGACCGAGGTCTCGGGTTTCGTCCAGAACCATCCGGGCGTGCTGAACGGCAGATATGCGCAGATCATCTTCCGCGACTATGTCGCCTCGGCAGGCACGCAGTCGCCCGAAAGTGGCCCTGCCGCCACGACACTGGGCGGCTGACCGGCAGCACACCCGTTGCCACTCCGTCCTTGCAGGGAACCGGTGCGTCGGCGAGTCCGGGTTGCTCCGCTACTGCTCGCAATGACGGAACGGACGGGATCAACAGCCCTGCCCCGCAGCCGTCATCGTCGCACAAAACCCAACAATGACTGACATTCTGCCCCAATCCGGTCACCATTGATCGCGATTTATCCTGCAAGGACATCTCCGGCCGCATGAGACGGCCCGGCGGGTGGAGGGTGGGCGCAGGCGTCGTCCCGCTCCCCCGTGCGCAGGAAAGGGACGACATGGCAATGAGCAGCACCGCCGAACTCCAGCCCGAACCGCAACCGCTCGTCGCCTGCACCATCAGCCGCGACGTGCGGGAATTCGATCTCCTGATCGAGGACATGGAGGCAGCGCTCGGTGAATCCTGGGGCGACCTCACCTTCACCGAGGCGATGACCTTCCTCAAGCAGCCCGAGGCCGCCGACCTGCAATTCGTCGCCATCGCCCTTGGTGCGCGCGACGAGGCCAACCTGGGACTCATCACCGATATCATCGCGCTCGCCAAGCGGCGCGACCTGAGTGTGATCCTGATCGCCGACGAGGTGAGTCCCTCCGCCCTCCACCAGCTTCTGCGCGAGGGGGGTGACGAATTCGTCCCCTACCCCCTGCCCGAGGGCGAACTCGCGCGCGCCATCACCCGGATGACGGCTCCCCCGCAGGGCCTCGCCCCCGCAACCGCGACACGCACCGCTCCGCGCGCCACGGACGATTGTTCGGGCGTCGTCATTCCCGTGCAGGCGCTCGCAGGCGGCGTCGGGGCGACAACCCTTGCCGCGAACCTCGCCTGGGAGCTGGCCACGCTCGAGAAGGACGACCCCCTGCGGGTCTGCCTGCTGGATTTCGACTTCCAGTTCGGTTCGGTCGCCACCTATCTCGACCTGCCGCGCCGCGAGAACGTGCTCGAATTCCTCACCAATGCCGAAGAGATGGACAGCGATTCCTTCATGGGCACGCTGCAGACCTTCAACCAGCGCCTGCATGTACTGACCGCGCCTGCCGAACTCGTCCCGCTCGACCTGCTCGGCGCGCGCGAGATCGAGCATATCATCGAGATGGCGCGCACGAATTTCGACTATGTCGTCATCGACCTGCCCCCGACCATCGTCGACTGGTCCGAGGCGGTCCTCAATGCCGCGCATGTCTATTTCGGCATTCTCGAACTCGACATGCGCTCGGCCCAGAATGCGCTGCGGCTGAAACGCGCGCTGACGAGCGAGGGCCTGCCCTTCGCCAAGATGCGATTCATCCTCAACCGGGCGCCGGGCTTCACAGACCTTACCGGCAAGGCCCGGGTGAAGCGGCTGGCGGAAAGCCTCGGCATCTCGATCGAAGTGCTCCTGCCCGACGGCGGCAAGCAGGTGGGCCAGCAGAACGACCACGGACTGCCCCTGGGCGAAGGCGCGCCGAAGAACCCGTTGCGCAAGGAAATCGCGAAACTCGCGAAATCCGTCCACGACGTGAACACCGCCGAGGCGGGCAAGCAGGTGGCGAGGGGCTGAATCCATGTTCGCGAAGTTCAAGAAACCCGCCAGAGCCGCACAAGTCCCCGTCAACGGCAGCGCCGCCGCCCCGGCCGGCCGGCCCGCCGCCGGGGTCGAACCCCCGATGCAGCGCACCGTCATGCGCCCGCAGCCGAAACCGGCCGAACCCTCGGCCGCCGACCGCGAACGCAAGCGCAAGGAGCGGCTGGCCGAGATCAAGCTGGAACTGCACAAGGCCCTGCTCGACAATCTCAACCTCGCCGCCCTCGACAAGGCGAGCGAGCAGGACCTTCGCGCCGAGATCAACGCGATCGCCTCGGAATCGCTGGAAGAGCTGGGCATCGTCCTCAGTCGCGACGAGCGCCAGACCATCAACCAGGACCTCTACGACGAGGTGAAGGGCCTGGGGCCGCTGGAACCGCTCCTGAAGGACGACAGCGTCAGCGACATCCTCGTGAACGGCCCGCAGCAGATCTTCGTCGAACGCGGCGGCAAGCTGCAGCTCACCGACATCACCTTCAAGGACGAGCGCCACCTGCTGCGGATCATCGACAAGATCGTCTCGGCCGTGGGCCGACGCGTGGACGAATCGAATCCCTATGTGGACGCCCGTCTCGCGGACGGGTCGCGCTTCAACGCCATGGTCCCGCCCATCGCCGTGGACGGAAGCCTCGTCTCGATCCGCAAGTTCAAGAAGGACAAGCTCGCCATCGACGATCTTGCCCGCTACGGTGCCTTCACCGACGAGATGGCCGCCTATCTGCAGGCGGCCGTGGCCACGCGGCTCAACATCATCGTCTCGGGCGGGACGGGTTCGGGGAAGACGACGACGCTGAACGCGCTGTCCTCCTTCATCGACAACAACGAACGCATCCTCACCATCGAGGACACGGCCGAACTGCAGCTTCAGCAGACACATGTGGGCAGGATGGAAAGCCGCCCGGCGAACGTCGAGGGGCGCGGCGCGGTCACCCAGCGCGACTGTCTGCGCAACGCCCTGCGGATGCGCCCCGACCGCATCATCGTCGGCGAGACGCGCGGCGAGGAAGTGATCGACATGCTGCAGGCCATGAACACCGGCCATGACGGCTCGATGACCACGATCCACGCCAACTCGGCCCGCGACGCAACCAGCCGTCTGGAAAACATGGTCGCCATGGCGGGGATCGAGAGGCCGGTGAAGGCCGTGCGCGCCCAGATCGCCAGCGCCGTCAACATCGTCGTCCAGGCCAGCCGCCTGCAGGACGGCTCGCGGCGCATGGTCTCGATCACCGAGATCACCGGGATGGAGGGCGAGGTCATCTCGATGCAGGAGGTATTCCGCTTCCAGCGCACCGGCCTGACCCCCGACAACAAGATCATCGGCCATTTCACCGCCTCGGGCGTCCGTTCGCACTTCTCCGAGCGGTTCCGGCTCTGGGGCTATGACCTGCCCGCCTCGATCTTCGAGCCCTTCAACGGATAGGTGCCATGACCCTTTCCATCGAACCCCTGATCTACGGCCTCATCTTCATCGCCGTCATCGCCATCGTCGAGGGCCTCTATCTGACGGTCTTCGGCAAGTCGATCAGCCTGAACGCCCGCGTGAACCGGCGGCTGACGCTGCTCGAGAAGGGCAACCGCCGCGAGGAGGTGCTGGAACAGCTCCGCAAGGAGATGTCGCAGCACATCCGCTCGCGCGAGATCCCGCTCTATTCGATCCTCGCCGATCGGGCGCAGAAGGCGAATATCGCCTTCTCGCCGGTGCAGCTCATCATGATCATGATCGGCCTCTCTGCCGTGGCCTTCGTCGCGCTGAGCATCGGCACAGGTGCCGCCGCGCCGCTGCGGCTGCTGGTCTCGGTCGTCATGGGCGTGGGCGGCGTCTTCATCTGGGTCAACGGCAAGGCGAAGAAGCGGCTCGCCATGATCGAGGAACAGCTTCCCGACGCGGTCGAGCTGATGGTGCGCAGCCTGCGCGTGGGGCATCCTTTCTCGTCCGCCGTGGCCATTGTCGCCAATGAGGTTCCCGATCCGCTGGGTTCGGAAATGGGCATCATCTCGGACGAGGCCGCCTATGGCCGCGACATGGGCGAATCGCTCAAGGCCATGGCCGAACGGATCGACCTCCAGGATTTGCGTTTCCTTGCAGTGGCCGTGTCGATCCAGCAGACATCGGGCGGCAACCTGGCCGAGATCCTGCACGGGCTGTCACAGGTGATCCGCTCGCGCTTCCGGCTGTTCCGCCGCGTCAAGGCGATCACCGCCGAGGCGAAGTGGTCCGGCTCCTTCCTGTCGTTCTTCCCGATCCTCGCGCTCGTCGGCATCAACATGCTGCAGCCCGACTATTACGACAAGGTGATCGACACGCCCGTGTTCATTCCCGCAGCACTCGTCGTCGCAGGCTTTCTGATCGCCAACTGGTTCGTGATGAAAGCCCTTGTGAACATCAAGGTCTGAAGGAGGACTCATGCTCGCCAGCATCAACCAGTTCCTGCAGGATCTGCTCGGCCCCTTCGGCCCCCTGATCGCCGTGGGCATGCTCGGCGTGCTCCTCATCCTACTGGCGCTGCCGCTCCTGCTTCAGAAGAGCAGGGACCCGCTCGACCGGCTGCGCGAACAGACCCGGCCCGTCGCCGGAGGCCAGCGCCACGATCACCTGCGCCAGGACAACCCCGGCGACAAGCTCGAGAAGTTCTCGAACTTTCTCGAGCCCCAGAACGAGGAAGAATATTCGGCGGCGCGGCTGAAGCTTCTGCGGGCGGGTTATCGCTCGAAGAACGCGGTGCGCATCTATCATTTCGCGCAATTCGCGCTGGGGCTCGGTTTTCTGGGCATCGGCGGTGCCTATGTGCTGCTTCTGTCCACGACCGGCGATCCGTCGATGCAGACGCTGATCCTCGGCATCCTCGGCCCCGGGGCCGCGGGCTACATGCTGCCCAAATACTGGGTGACGCGCAGGCAGGCGGTGCGCGAGGAAGAAATCACCCATGCCTTCCCCGACTCGCTCGACCTCATGCTCGTCTGCGTCGAGGCGGGCCAGAGCCTCGACCAGTCGATCCTGCGGGTCAGCAACGAGATGCGCGCGGGATTCCCGGCACTTGCCGAGGAGTTCCAGATCGTCAGCCTCGAGATGAAGGCCGGGAAGGACAAGACCCAGGTGCTGCGTGACATGGCCGAACGCTGTGGCGTCCAGGACATCTCGTCCTTCGTCACCGTCCTGATCCAGAGCCAGCAATTCGGCACCTCGATCGCCGACGCCCTGCGCGTCTACGCCAGCGAGATGCGCGACAAGCGCGTCATGCGGGCCGAGGAAAAGGCCAACAAGCTGCCCACCAAGATGACTCTCGCCACCATGATGCTGACGGTGCCGCCGCTGCTGGTGATCTTGATCGGGCCGTCGATCTGGGACATCTACACGATGTTGAACGGCGGCATGTGACATGCCGCCCGGAGGGGCGGTCACGGGTGCGCGGCAAGGGTCTTGTCATCGTCATGGCGGTTCTGCTGGCCGGATGCGCCGGGAACGGGCTCAACCGCCCGGCCGGCGGCGTCTATGCGCCCGGCGTCGCCGGCGACCTGACCGAGGATGCGTTGCTCGTCGGACACCGGCTGATGGAAGCAGGCGAATACGAACTGGCCCTGCAGGCCTATATGCGTGCCGCCGGACAGCAGGGGCTGAACATCGACACGCTTTCGGCGCTCGGTTCCGCCAATCTTCGGCTGGGGCGGCTGGGCCAGGCCGAACGCCTGCTGCGCCGGGCGGTGGCAGAGGACGCCTCCTTCGTGCCCGCCCAGAACAACCTCGGCGTCGTCCTGATGGAACAGGGCAAGACCGGCGAGGCGGCCGAGGTCTTCCGTCGTGCCTATGCAACGGACAACGGCAATAGCGACACGATCCGCGACAATCTGCGCCTCGCGCTATCGCGGCTCGACAATTCCGGCTATAGCGAAGGCCAAGAGAACGAACAGTTCCAGCTTATCATGACGGGTTCGGGTCAGGGTCGGGGTCAACCGCCGGGCATCGAGCCCCTCTGACGGGCAGAGCAGGCAAGGAAAGAGGCAGATGCGGCAGCCGTTATTCGTGACTCTCACGGCCCTTCTGGCCATGGGGCTGACGGCCTGTGCCCCTTCGGGCGAAGATGAAGTCCGGCAGGCGCTTGCGGATCTCAACGTCATCGATTCATCAAATCTCAACGAGGTGATGCTCACCGTCGGCGACCCCGAGGAAGCGGTGACCTACTTCACCCGTGCCGTCGCGGGTGCGCCCGGCCGAATCGACCTGATGCGGGGGCTCGGTGCCTCGCAGGTGCGCGCGGGTCATCTGACCCAGGCCGTCTCCACCTGGCGCGCGGTGACCGCACACCAGGACGCGACGCTCGACGACCAGGTCGAATTTGCCGATGCACTGATCCGCACCAACGCCTGGGACGAGGCGCAGGCCGTGCTCAACGGCATCCCGCCCACCCATGAGACCTTCAAGCGCTACCGGCTCGAGGCAATGGTGGCCGACGCGAACGAGGACTGGGCGCGGGCGGACAGTTTCTACGAAATCGCCGCCGGGCTCACCACCACACCGGCGGGCGTTCTGAACAACTGGGGCTTCTCGAAGCTCACGCGCGGGGACTATCGCGGGGCGGAACGGCTGTTCCTCGACGCACTGCGCTACGAACCGGGCCTGTTCACGGCCAAGAACAACCTTGTCATGGCGCGCGGCGCGCAGCGCAATTACGATCTGCCAGTCATCACCATGACCCAGACGGAGCGGGCGCAGTTGCTGCATACGCTGGCGCTGACGGCAATCAGGCAAAACGACATCAACATCGGCCGTGGCCTCCTGCGCGAGGCGGTCGATACCCATCCGCAGCATTTCGAAGAGGCGGTGCGGGCCCTGCGCGCCCTCGAAAACCAGTAGGGGCGCGCTATGGACATCTCGGACACGCAGGCGCTCGTCTTCCTGATCGTTACCCTGCCCTCATGCCTCTGGGCGGCATGGTCGGACATGCGCCGCATGAAGATCCCCAACCGCGCCAACGACATCATGTTCGCGGCCTTCGTCGTGGCAGGCGGGGGCCTCGTGCTCTGGGGCGGCGATCCCGACTGGAACTGGAGCGACTATCTCTGGCGCTATGCGCATTTCGCCGTGGCGCTGGTGATCGGCATGGCCATGACCGCCGCGCGTCTGATGGGTGCGGGCGATGCGAAATTCCTGGCCGCCGCGGCACCCTTCGTTGCGCTCGGCGACCTGGGGCTGCTGGCGATCCTCTATCTCGCCGTTCTCATCGTCACCTTCATCCTCCACCGCATCGCGAGGGCCACGCCGATCCGCAACCTCGCCCCGGGCTGGACAAGCTGGGAGCCGGGCAAGCGCTTCCCGATGGGCCTCGCCTTCGGCGTCACCCTGCCGCTCTATTTCCTGCTCGCGCTGGTCGATCTGCCGCGCCTCTGAACGCTCCGGTCCATCCTTTCGCCACATTGCCCGCGCATGACCGGGAGCGGCAGAACCGGAGACATATTCATGAACATGCAGGCGACCGTCATGGCCCCCGCCCCCCCGCGCAGCCTCGCGGCCGTGGGGCTTCCCGCGGTCATGATGCGCGATATCCTGCTCAAGACGATCTTCCGCATGAATGTCTCCGGGACGAGCGAGATCGCCCGCGCCATCTCCATGCCCGTGCCCGTGGCGCAGGAACTCGTCGACCTTGCCCGCAGCCAGCGCCTTCTCGAGGCGATGGGCACGCTCAACGCCAATTCCGGCAACGAGATGACCTATCAGTTGACGGATAGCGGCAAGGCGCGTGCACTCGATGCGCTCTCGCAGTCGGAATATTACGGGGCGATGCCGGTACCTCTTGCCGACTACAGGGCGCAGGTCGAACGCCAGTCGATTCGCAACATCCAGATGACGCGCGACCGGCTCACGGCGGCGATGGGCCATCTGGTGTTGCCCAAGACCCTGATCGACCAGCTCGGCCCCGCGGTGAGCGCGGGCCGCTCGATCCTGATGTACGGCCCGCCCGGCAACGGGAAAAGCTCGATCTCTAACGGGATCAAGGACGCGCTCGGCGACAAGATCTACATCCCCCGCGCCATCGAATATGCGGGCCAGGTCATCACCGTCTACGACCCGATCGTGCACTCGGCCGCCGAGGAGGATGTGGAAGACCCCGACTCCCTGCGCCGCACCGCCGGGCGTTTCGACAGCCGCTATGTCCGCTGCGAACGGCCCACCGTCATCACCGGCGGCGAATTGCGGCTCGACATGCTCGATCTGGTCTACAATCCGGTCGCGCGCACCTATCAGGCACCGCTGCAACTGAAATCGACCGGCGGGATCTTCATCATCGACGACCTCGGCCGCCAGACCGAGCCGCCACAGGCCATCGTCAACCGCTGGATCGTGCCGCTCGAGGAAGACCGCGACATCCTCGCCCTGCAGTCGGGCGAGAAGTTCGAGGTGCCCTTCGACACGCTCGTGATCTTCTCGACCAACTTCCACCCCAACGAGATTTTCGACAAGGCGGCGCTCAGGCGGATCTTCTTCAAGATCAGGATCGACGGGCCCGAGCAGGAGGATTTCCTCAAGATCTTCGCCCTTGTCGCCCGCAAGCGGCAGATGCCGCTCGACGAGGCCAGCCTGATCCACCTGCTGAAGGTGAAATATCCGACCATCGACAATGTCTACGCCAATTATCAGCCGATCTTCCTGATCGACCAGATGATCTCGGCCTGCGATTTCGAGGGCATTCCCCGGCAGATGACGCCCGAACTGATCGACCGCGCCTGGGACAACATGTTCGTGAAGGAAAGCATGTT
>CAYUBT010000048.1:0-3265 GCA_964443055.1 uncultured Rubellimicrobium sp. | reverse complement strand
TCGCCGGCGCCTCGGCGCTTGCGCTCACCGCCGCAGCGTCCATGGCGCAGGACGCCGGCATGACGGTCTTCGACTATGCGGGCTTCGAGGTTCCCGAGTTCCACCAGGCGTATATCGACACCCACGGCACCGGCCCGGACTTCGCCTTCTTCGGCGACGAGGACGAGGCATTCCAGAAAGTCACCTCGGGCTTCCGCCCCGACACGACGCATATCTGCGCAGGATCGGTGACCAAATGGACCGAGGCCGGCATCATCGAGCCCTGGGACACCAGCCGCATCACCTGGTGGGATGATCTCGACACCAATCTGATGGGCACCGACACCTCGCAGGGCGAGACCTATTTCATCCCCACCGACTGGGGCTCGACCGCGATCATCTACAACCCCGATGAAGTCCCGGCCGAGGATGTCGCCTCGCTGCAGGTCTTCACCAATCCCGAATATGCCGGGCGCATGACCGTGCCCTACAACGTGGACGACACCTGGGCGCTGGCGTTCCTCGCCACCGGCACGACCGACATGGCCAACGCCACCGACGAGCAGATCGAGACGGCCGCCGCCTGGCTGCGCGAGGTTCATCCGAATCTGCGCACCTACTGGACCGATCCGGCCGAACTGGCCCAGCTTGTCGCCACGGGTGAAATCCTCATCGCCTGGGCCTGGAACGAGACCTATCCCACGCTCCGTGAGGAAGGTGTCTCTGTCGCATTCCAGCGCGAGGCGGCAGAAGGCTCCTCGATCTGGCTGTGCGGCATGGTGAACATGGCCAATGGCAGCGGGTCCGAGGATCTGACCTATGACTATCTCAACGCCTTCCTCGACCCCTCCTCGACGGTTCCACTGGTCGAACAGGGCTATGGCAGCGCCAATGCCACCGCCATGGCCGACCAGATCAGCGAGGAAGACCTCGTCCTGGCCGGCATGGAGGACATCGACGTCCCCATCGCCGCGCAACTGCCGATGAGCCAGGAACTCCGCGAACGGCTTGCCGAGGAATTCGAACTCATCAAGTCGGGCTTCTGATCCGGCAGAGGGTCAGAGGGCGGCCCGGGGGCCGCCCTCACGCAGACAGGAAGACGCCCCGCCGGGTTCCGGCCGGGCGTCTCGTATTTTGGCGACGGCAGGCATTGACGAGCCTATGAAATTCGTAGCCCGGATGATGAGGGCCATCGACCTTTTGGCTCCTGACGCAGGCGATCAGGGCGCATATCCGTGCGGCTCACTCAATACTGAAACTGTCACTCCCCACCGTCATTGCGAGGAGGCGAAGCCGACGCGGCAAGCCAGAGACGTGGGAGATCCGGGTTGCTTCGCTGACGCTCGCAATGACGGTGGAGTGCGATGGGTCCGGAGCCCCGGGGGAGCACTGCTCCCCCTTGATCGACCGCCCGCTCCATCCTACATTCAGCCTGCCCTCTCGGGGGCTATGGACATAAACGCGCATGGAATAAGCGGATCGGACCCGGGGGCGGTACCCGGCGGCTCCACCAGAACCTTCGTTGGGGGACGAGGGGGCCGAAACAGGATCGACGAACGTGTAAAGATGTGGCTTTGTCCCGGTGAGCGACCACCGTTATCGGTGCACATTGCATAGTTGCCAACGACAACCATGCTCCGGCGCGGGTTCTGGCTGCCTAAGCAGTCCGGCCCTGCCGAACCTTAAGTCCTGAGGGTTAGCCCCTTCAGGCGGGGCCCGCAGGAGCCTGGCAACAGAATCCTGCACCTTCCCCCTCCCCGGTCAGCCCGCAAATCGCATCAGTGCGATTCCCGAGACGATCAGCCCCGCGGCCGCCAGCCGCAGCATCGTCACCGGCTCGCCCAGAAGCGTGACGCCGACCGCAAAGGCACCCACGGCCCCGATGCCGGTCCAGACCATATAGGCAGTGCCGAGCGGCAGGTGCCGCATGGCCAGCGCCAGCAACCAGAACGAGCCGATCATCGCCACCAGCATGATGATGACCGGCAGCGGCCGGGTGAAGCCGTGCGACTGTTTCATCGCTCCGGCCCAGACGATCTCCAGAAGTCCGGCAACAAACAGAATGATCCAGGGCATGGGACGCCTCCGAATGACCGGGCCGTCCCGGCGGCAGCACCCATGTCGGGGAGGTCGTCCTCGCGCCCGATCTCGTCCTCCCCGGCCGCCCGGTCAAGAGGCCGCTCACGAATGCGAGGCCATGGTTGCCCGCGGGCCACCCCGGCCGGGCGGGACCGCAGGTCGCGACCCCCCTTTCCCTCGCCCTCGAATGCCGTATGTTTGGTGCAGCAGAAGGGGGCTTCAGTGACACGCAGCATCGACTACGGCAATCTGATGCATCGGGCAATGCGCGGGCTCATCCAGAATGTGCTCACGGATATCTCGGTGAACGGGCTGCCCGGCGCGCATCACTTCTTCATTACCTTCGACACGACCCATCCCCACACGGAAATGGCCGACTGGCTCTCGGATCGCTACCCTGAGGAGATGACCATCGTCATCCAGCACTGGTTCGACAATCTCGCGGTCGTGGACGAGGGCTTCGCGATCACCCTGAATTTCGTCGAAAATCCCGAGCCGCTCTACATTCCCTATGACGCGATTCGCACCTTCGTCGATCCCTCGGTCGAATTCGGCCTGCGATTCGAATCCCAGCCCGACGACGATGACGACGCCGAGGCGGAAGAGGCACCGATGGAGGAAGTCGTCACCCCCGACCCCGCCCCGCCGCAGGGATCGGCGGAAGTCGTGAGCCTCGACAAGTTCCGCAAATAGGCCGCCTCCCGTCATTGCGAGCGTAGCGAAGCAACCCGGCCCTCACGCTACCGGCTTGCCGCACCGGCTTCGTCTCTTCGCAATGGCGGTCGTTGCGGCCCCGCGCATTGCCCCTCCCCGGCCGGGGGGCTACACGGCTCACGAGCGAATTCCGGAGGATGCCATGGCCGCCAGCCCCACCCGTATCGAGACCGACAGTTTCGGCCCGCTCGAAGTTCCGGCAGACAAATACTGGGGCGCACAGACCCAGCGTTCGATCATCAATTTCCCCATCGGCGACGAGCGCCAGCCGGTGCCGCTGATCCGTGCGCTCGGCATCATCAAGCGGGCCTGCGCCGAGGTGAATGTGGCGCAGGGCGACCTCGACCCGAAGCTGGGCAAGGCCATCGCCGCCGCCGCGCAAGAGGTGATCGAAGGCAGGTTCGACGACAATTTCCCGCTGGTGATCTGGCAGACCGGCTCGGGCACGCAGACGAACATGAACGTCAACGAGGTGATCGCCAACCGCGCCATC
>CAYUBT010000047.1:0-15811 GCA_964443055.1 uncultured Rubellimicrobium sp. | reverse complement strand
GCAATGACGACCGGATCGATGGATCCGGAGCCCGCCTATCCGAGCGCCTTCACCCCCGGCAGCGTCTTGCCCTCCATCCATTCGAGGAAAGCCCCGCCCGCCGTCGAGACATAGGTGAAGTCATCCACCACGCCTGCGGCGTTCAGTGCGGCGACCGTATCGCCCCCGCCCGCGACCGAGACGAGCCTGCCCGCGCGTGTCTTGGCGGCGGCCTGGCGCGCCACCTCCAACGTGGCGGTGTCGAACGGCGGCAGTTCAAAGGCACCGAGCGGGCCGTTCCACACCAGGGTGCGCGAGGCGGCGAGTGCCTTGGCGACATGGGCGATGCTGAGCGGGCCTGCGTCAAGGATCATCGCGTCATCGGGACAGGCATCCGCATCGACCACCTCGCTGGGCGCATGTGCGCGGAATTCGCGGGCGATGACGACATCGACGGGCAGGATCACCTCGCAGCCCTGCGTCTTCGCCTCGTCAAGGATGGTGCGGGCGGTGGCAGCCAGGTCGTGTTCGCAGAGCGACTTTCCCACGGGCTTGCCCTGTGCGGCGAGGAAGGTGTTGGCCATGCCGCCGCCGATCACGAGAAATTGTGTCCTGCCCGCGAGATTGTGCAGCAGGTCGAGCTTGGTCGAGACCTTTGCACCGCCGACGATGGCCATGACCGGCCGTTCGGGGCTGCCGAGCGCGCGCTCGAGTGCCGAGAGTTCCTCTTCCATCAGCCGCCCGGCACAGGCGGGCAGGAGCCGGGCAAGCCCTTCCGTCGACGCATGGGCGCGATGGGCGGCCGAGAAGGCGTCGTTCACGTAGATGTCGCCGTTTTCGGCCAGTGCCCGGGTGAAATCGGGGTCGTTCGCCTCTTCTCCCGGGTGGAAACGGGTGTTTTCCAGCAAGAGCACCTGCCCGTCCTCCATCCCCGCCACCGCTGCCGCCGCCACATCGCCCACGCAATCGCTGGCGAATGCCACCGGCGCTTCCAGAGCGGCACCGAGCGCCGGGACCACCTGTGCCAGCGACATTTCCCGCATGACCTTGCCCCTTGGTCTGCCGAAATGCGCGAGCAGCACGGGCCGGCCGCCCCTGGCAAGGATGTCGCGCACGGTCGGCACGATCCGCTCGATCCGTGTGGCGTCGGTCACATGCCCGTCCTCGACCGGCACGTTGATGTCGACCCGCACCAGCACGCGCCTGCCCGCAAGGTCCATGTCGTCCAGCGTCTTCCAGCCCATCGCCCCCTCCGTCCGGCTGCGGTTCTTGGCATTCCCATGCCATTTGCCTATGTCAGCCGCCAGCCCCGAACAGGAGAAAACCCGTGGCCGAGATCAAGGACCCCGAGAACACGATCATCATCACGCTCAAGGATGGCCCCGTCGTCATCGAGCTTCTGCCCGATATCGCCCCGAAACACTGCGAGAGGATGAAGGAACTCGCCCGGTCCGGCCAGTATGACAATGTTGCCTTCCATCGCGTGATCGAGGGTTTCATGGCCCAGACCGGCGATGTCGAACATGGCGACATGGAAGACGGCTTCAACCTGCGCCGCGCGGGCACCGGCGGATCGAACCTGCCCGACCTTCCGGCTGAATTCTCCAACATTGCCCATGATCGCGGCACATTGGGCGCGGCGCGGTCGCAGAATCCTGATTCCGCGAACAGCCAGTTCTTCATCAATTTCAGCGACAACCATTTCCTCAACCGGCAATACACGGTCTATGGACGGGTGATTTCCGGCATGGAGCATGTCGATGCGATTACGCGCGGCGAGCCGCCAGCCAGCCCCGACCGCATGGTTTCCGTAAAGGTGGCCGCCGATGTTGCGTAATCTCGCGTTTCTCGCGGCGCTCGCCGCCAGCCCGGCCCTTGCCGCCGGGATCGCCATCGATGTCGAGGGCGAGGCCAATGGCACCATCACCATCGAGTTGAACGAGGAGGCCGCACCGAACCATGTCGAGCGCATCCTCGACCTGGCGCGCGCGGGTGCCTATGACGGGGTCGTCTTTCATCGCGTGATCGACGGCTTCATGGCGCAGACCGGCGATGTGCAATATGGCCGCGCGGGCGGCGATCTGTCGGCGGCGGGGACGGGCGGCTCGGACCGGCCCGATCTCGCGGCGGAATTTTCCGACATTCCCTTCACGCGCGGCGTGGTCGGAATGGCCCGGAGCATGAACCCCGATTCTGCCAACAGCCAGTTCTTCATCATGTTCGCCGACGCGCCGCATCTGAACGGGCAATATACCGTGGTGGGCGAAGTGACCGGCGGGCTGGACGTGCTCGACGCGATCAGGCGCGGCGACCCGCGTTCGGGTGCCGTTCAGGGCGCGCCCGATGTGATGGTGCGGATGCGGGTGCTCGACTGACCGACTGTCGGTCCCGGTTCGCGGCTGCCCGTGCGGGGGTCGGCCATGATCGGCAGCCGTCACGGGCGGTGCGAGGCCGGGCGCGGCCACAGTATCGCGGTCGCGAGAGCTGGCGCGCGTCATTCCTCGCGCGCGCCACTCCTTCCAGCGCAGGTAGAGGGTGGCACCGATCGTGGAGAGCGGCGGGGGCGGCAGGTGTGGTGGCAGGTTCTGGGCGAGGAAATGCCGCGTCACCTCGCTGGTCGCGCCGCTGGCGAGTTCGGCGGCACCGATCCCGGTCAGGGTGCTGCGCGTCGTTCCCAGCCCGTTGCAGACACAGGCCGCATAGAACCCGCTGTCTAGCTCCCGCATGATCGCGACGTCATTGCGCGAAAGGCAGAGATGGCCTGCCCAGCTCCATTCCTGCCGGATACCGGCCAGTTGAGGAAAGCGTGCCAAAATTTCCGCATCTGCAGCCGGGTCGCATGGGCAAGGCTGGCCTTGCTCGCGGCCATGTCGGGTTCGTAGGTTGCGAAGGTCCGGGTGATGATCCGGTTGCCGCCCTGTCCGGTATCAATGCGGCGCATCGTCGTTTCCATCGGGTCCGATGGCGTGCCCAGAGGTGGACCAAAATGGCGGTGGGTCAGGGATTCGAACCCTGGAAGGGGTTTCCCCCTTGCCGGTTTTCAAGACCGGTGCCTTCGACCGCTCGGCCAACCCACCGCTGGGCGTGTCCGGGCGCTTCTAGGCAGACCTGCAGCCCGCGTCCAGTGGCGGTTTACACCTCCTGCAATTCGCGTTCCAGATCGGCGATTTCCTGGCCTCCGGCCATCAGGCGGCGGATGTCCTCGCCTGCGAGGTCCTCGCGTGTTCCGCCGCCGATCACCTCGCCGAGCGCAAGGAAAGTGTAGCGGTCGGCCACCAGTTTCGAGTGAATCTCGTTATGGGTGATGAAGATGATGGCGATGTCGCCGCGCTTCCGCACGCGCATCATCGTCTTGAGCACTTCCATCTGCTGCTTCTGGCCAAGGGCCGAGGTCGGCTCGTCGAGGATCAGCACCTTCGCGCCGAAATGGATCGCGCGCGCGATGGCGAGGGTCTGGCGCTGGCCGCCCGACATCGTGCCCACGGCCTGGCCCGGGTCCGAGATGTTGATGCCGATCTTGATCATTTCGGCATGGGTGATCTCGTTCATCCTCTTCATGTCGAGCAGGCCGAAGGCGCCGGGTCCTTTCTTCAGCTCGCGGCCCATGAAGAAGTTGCGCGTCACCGACATGAGCGGATTGAGCGCGAGATCCTGATAGACCGTGCCGATTCCATGTGCGGTGGCGTCGCGGGGCGAATGGAAGGTGACGGGCCGTCCCTCGACATAGAGCTGCCCGCCGGTCGGCCTGTGGACGCCCGAGAGGATCTTGATGAGTGTGGACTTGCCCGCGCCGTTGTCGCCCAGAAGCGCGTGGACCTCGCCCTTGTGAATCTCGAGGTCGATGCCGTCGAGCGCCGTGAACGGGCCGAAACGCTTGACCAGATTCTCGGCGCGGATGATCGGTTCGGCCATGTCAGATTCCCCCCGTGATCCGCTTGCGCACGCTTTCGTTGAGGAAGACGGCGATGAGCAGGACGATGCCGACGAAGACGCGGTAATAACTGCCGTCGATCGCCGGGATGAAGAACACGGCATTGGCGACAAGGCCGAAGGTCACGGCACCGAAGATCACGCCGAGGATCGAACCGAAGCCGCCCGTCATCAGCGTGCCGCCCACGACGGCGATGGCGATGGCCTCGAGTTCCTTGAGATTGCCCTTGGCCGCATCGGCCGTGTTGGTGTCGAAGACCTGGCAGGCGGCGAAGATCGTGGCGCAGAGGGCGGTGGTCATGAACAGCCCGATCCGCACCCGGTCCACGGGCACGCCATTGGCGCGGGCGGCTTCGGAATTGTCGCCGGTGGCGAAGATCCAGTTGCCTGCCTGGGTGCGCGACAGCACGATCCAGGCCACGGCCGCTACGACGATCCACCAGGCCACGCGCGCGTCGAGGCCGGTCACCCATTGCTCGCCTTGGCGATTGATGTTCCCGCCCGTTGCGAACCAGATGTCATAGAGCCACTGGAAGCTTTGGCCGCCGAAGAGGCTCGCGAACCAGGAGTCCTCCTTGAAATCGGGCAGGCCGGAAATCTGGGTCGACTGGTTGATCAGGCGGAAGAAGACCTCGGTCAGGCCGCGCAGCAGGAACAGGAAACTCAGCGTAACGATGAAGCTCGACAGGCCCGAGCGCACGACGATCGTGCCGATGAGCCAGCCGATGGACAGGGTGAGCACCAGCGTGATGGCGAAGGCCGTGAAGGGCGTGGCCGGGCCGAGGCCGAAGGGCAGGCCCCATTTCAGCATCATTGCCATGCACATGCCGGCAAAGCCGATCATCGAGCCGATGGACAGGTCGAAATCCCCGGCGATCATCAGCAGCGACGCCCCTACGGCGATGATCCCGTATTGCGAGATGATCGCGAGATTGTTCTTCAGGCCCAGCGGATTGAAGGCGACCCCGCCCGAGGCGAAGCCGATGGCGACGATGACCGCGACCATGACGAGGAACGAGCCGATCTCGGGGCGGCGCACCAGCGTATCGAAACGGCCGCGCCGCGCGAGGCGGTCGGCTTCGCTTCGCTGCGGGGCGGGTGAGGGGGATACGGGTTCCTGGGCCAATGTCATGTTCTCCCGGAGGCGAAGGATATGAAATGACGGGGCGGGGCGGCCCGGAGTCCGGGCCACCCCCGACCGGCCCCCGCGGGCCGGTCCCTTTCCTGCATTCGGGCCGCGATCAGCGGTCCACGCCTGCGAGCGCGGCGACGCCCTCGGCGTTCGAAGCATCGACGAAGCCCGGGCCGGAGGGCACGTTCGCGCCCGGCAGGAGCCCTGCGCCGGTGTTGTAGAGGTGGAGGAAGATGATCGGCAGATAGCCCTGCAGGCGCTGCTGCTGGTCGATGGTGTATTCCACGTCGCCCGCGAGGATCAGGTCGATGATGCCCGGCGTCAGGTCGAAGCAGGACAGATGGACCTCGGCACCCACGTCGGCGATGGCTTCTGCCGCCGCCTCGCAGACATGCGGGCCGGTGGCGAGGATGCCGTCGATCGCGGGATCGGCCTGCAGCGCCGCCGAGGTGCGGGCGCGGATCTCGGCCACGTCGTTCGAGACGTCGTGCATGTTCAGTTCCTGCCCGAGCCCCGCGAAATAGCCTTCGCAGCGCGAGACGAGCCCCGCGTTGAAGGATTCCTGGGTCACGCAGAGACCATGGGTCACGCCCTCGGCCAGCGCCCGTTCGCCTGCGCGCTGCCCCGCGAGGTCTTCCGGCTGGCCCACATGCATGAGCGCGCCGACATTGGCGGAATCCTCGAGCCCCGAATTGATGGTGATGACGGGAATCCCCGCATCGACCGCCGCCCGGATCGCACCGCCGAGTGCATCCGGGTCGGGCAGCGAGACGACGATGCCGTCAGGCTGGGTTGCGGCTGCGGCTTCGATCAGACGGGCCATGTCCGCCATGTCGCCCGTGGGCGGGAAGTTGTATTCGAACTCCGCCCCCACATCCTCGGCCGCGTCGCGCGCGCCTTTCTCGGCCACGGGCCAGAACGGGTCGGTCCCCTGGGTGTGGGTGATCATGACGTAACGCTCGGCCTGGGCCATGGTGCCTGCAAAGGCGATGGCTGCGGCGGTGATCATCAGCTTCTTCATTGTGGTCTCCCCTTGGTGAATGCTCTTGCGAGCGGTGCATCCGGGTCTCTATTCGGGATAGGCACCCGGTATGTTCTGGTCGTAGTCGACGAGGGCCCCGGTCATGACGCCGGCCTCCGGCCCCAGAAGATAGGCGGCAAGCGCGGCAAGCTGGCCGGGTCTGGCCAGTTGCCCCATGGGCTGCGCAGCCTCGGCGCGTTCCAGCCAGCCATCGGTCGCGCCGTGGTATCTGCGTTGCGTGGCATCCTCGCCCGGCGTGTCCATCCAGCCCGGCAGGATCGCGTTGCAGCGGATGCGGTCGAAACGGTGGGCGTTGGCGACATTCTTGGTCAGCGTCGCAAGCGCCCCTTTCGAGCCCGAATAGGCGGCGAGGTAGGATTGCCCGCAATGCGCGCAGTTCGACAGGATGTTGAGGATCGCACCGCCGCCGCCCTGCGCCAGCCGGTGCTGTACGAAGCCCTGCATCAGGAAGAACGGCCCGCGCACATTGGTGGCGAACATCTCGTCGAAAAGCTCGGGCGAGGTGTCGGTGATCGTCCCCCGTGCACCGAGCGCTGCCGCATTCACCAGCGCGGTGAGCGTGCCGAATTCGGCCATGCCGCGCTCGATCAGAGCGAGGCAGCCTGCCGTGTCCTGAAGGTCGAGCGGCACGAAGACGGCGCTGACCCCGCGCGCAGCGAAGTCTGCCACCGCCCGCGCACCCTTGCCAGCGCTGCGTCCGGTCAGGAGCAGCCGCGTGCAGCCCTCGTCCGCGAGCCGTGTGGCGATGGCGAGGCCGACGCCCTGCGCGCCGCCGGTGACGAGGGCGATGGTATCGCGGTGGCGGGTGGCGCAGTCGATCATGTCAGAACCCGTCCTCAGGTCTGGTCAGGCGCACGGTGCGTCCCTCTTTCAGCGAGATCGTTGCCGCCTCGGCGAGCCAGATCGCCATGAGCCCGTCCACGGCATTGACCGGCATCTCGCGCCCCTCGCTGGCGCAGGCGATGAAGCTGCGGATCTCGGCGGTGTAGCTCGGCCCGTAGCGTTCCATGAAGAATTCGAGGATAGGCGCATCGGTGCCGGGGTCTTCGGCGGTGAACCTGCGAAAACCCGACTGGCGGGGGTTGTCCGACAGGACCATGCCGAGCGCGCCAAAGGCCTCGATCCGCTGGTCGTAGCCGAAGGCGGAGCGGCGGGAATTGAGGATGGTGATGATCGTGCCGTCATCGGCAAGCATCGTCACCGAAGCGGTGTCCACATCGCCCAGCCTGCCGATCTCGGGATCGACCACGGAGGAGCCATGCGCGGTGACCGAGACGATGTCGCGCCCGACGATGGACCGGGCCATGTCGAAATCGTGGATCATCATGTCACGGAAGAGTCCGCCCGAACGGGGAATATATTCCAGCGGTGGCGGGTAGGGGTCGCGGCTGGTGATGGTGAGCTGCTCGAGCCTGCCGATCCGCCCCGCCTTCACCGCCTCGCGCAGGGAGGCATGGCCACGGTCGAAGCGGCGATTGAAGCCGAGGAAGATGCGCCGTGCGGCCTCCTCCCCGACCTCGGCCACGAAACCGCGCGCTTCCTCGAAGCTGGAGGCGAGCGGCTTTTCGCACAGGATCGGCTTCCCGGTGCGCACGGCCTCAAGCAGGAGCGTGACATGCGTGTCCGACGACGTGGCAATCATGATCGCATCCGCCGCGCTGTCGCCCATGGCCTCGGCGGCGCTGGCGCAGACGCGCGCGCCGGCCGTTGCCGCCAGCGCACGGGCGGCGGCATCCACCGGGTCGTAGATCGTCGCGACATGCGCGCCCGCCTCGGCGATCGAGGCGGCATGGACCCTGGCCATCCGCCCCGCGCCCATCAATGCGATCCCGGTCATGGTGCGGCCTCCAGAGTGATGCGCCGGTCCCCGGCGGCCGAACGCGCCATCGCGTCGATGATGCGCAGGTTTTCAAGCCCGAAGCGGAAGTCGGGGAAACAGCCGGACTCTCCGGCGATGCCCTGGATCAGGTCATGCACCTCGATCACCTTCACGTCGAAATATCCCAGGCCCCCTCCGGCAAAATCGAAGCCGAAGAAGGCGTCGAACTGCGGCACCTGGCTGCCTGCGAGGATCGTCTTGAAACCGCGATCCGCCTTGTCGTCGCTGTAGCGTGCGATTTTCAGTTCGTTGAAGCGTTCGCCATCCATGAGGATCGTGCCCTCGGTTCCCGAAACCTCCCACCAGACGCCGAACACGCGGCCGGCGGCGATGCGCGAGCTTTCAATCGTGCCGCCCGCGCCGCTGGCAAAGCGCACCAGCGCCTGGAACTGGTCCTCGTTCTCGACCTCGCGCCGCGGAGCATCAGCAGTGGCTCTTGCCCCGTAGCCCGAGCCGCCGCCGGAGGCGGGTCGAGTCGGGAAGAATGTCTGCTCCTGTCCGACCACGCTCTCGACCGGTCCCATGAGAAACTGCGCAACGCTGATCGCATGGCTGCCCAGATCGCCGAGCGAGCCCGTGCCCGCCTCCGTGCGCGAACAGCGCCAGGACCAGGGCATGTCGGGATCGTTGAAGAAACCCTGATCGAACCAGCCCCGAAACCGGGTTGGCCGTCCGATGTCGCCACGTTCGATCAGCTGTCTTGCCAGCAGTGCGGCCGGGGTCTTGATGTTGTTGAAGGCGACCATGGTCCTGACGCCCTTTGCCTCGGCGGCGGCAGTGAGCGTTTCGGCATCCTCCACCGTCACTGTCAGCGGCTTTTCGCAATAGACATGCTTGCCCGCCTCGATGGCGGCGAGCGCCATCTCGAAATGCATGGCGTTGGGCGTGGTGATGTCCACGACGTCGATCCCGGGGTCGGCCACCATCGCGCGCCAGTCGCCGGTCGAATGCGCGAAGCCGAAGCGCCGGGCGGCATCGGCGGCGATTTCGGGGGTGGCATCGGCCAG
This sequence comes from uncultured Rubellimicrobium sp., assembly GCA_964443055.1. Classification (GTDB taxonomy): domain Bacteria; phylum Pseudomonadota; class Alphaproteobacteria; order Rhodobacterales; family Rhodobacteraceae; genus JADYZU01. Next base: position 6,842 of record CAYUBT010000047.1, on the reverse strand, counting down.
CGTGTGGAGCACGGGCCGCAAGGGCAGGTTGCGATAGAGAAGTGCGGCGCGGCTGTAGGCGTCGGCATGGGCCTGTCCCATGAAGCCCGAGCCGATCAGGCCGATGTTCAGCACCCCTTGCGTCATTGCGCGCCCCTCATGACATGTTCGCGCACGAACCGTGCGGCGCGGGTTACGGTTTCCGGTGGCGGTGCTTTGGCCGGGTCCTGTTCCGCCTCGACCACGAGCCAGCCTTCATATCCGCCCGACGCGAGGAAATCGGCGAGCGGGGTGAAATCGACATCCCCGTCGCCCGGTACCGTGAACATTCCCGCACGGACGCCCGCGTTGAAACTGCCACCCTCGCGGTGCAGCCGGTCCAGAACCGGGCGGCGGACATCCTTCAGGTGGATATGGTTGATGCGGTCGCCGAAGGCCGCGATCAGGTCGGCATAGTCGAAGCCCGCCGCCGCGGCATGGCCGGTGTCGAGCAGGAGGCCCACCGACGGCCCGGTGGCCATCATGATCGCGCTGATCTCGTCGAGGGTCTCGCCGATCATCATCAGATGGTGGTGGAAACTCAGCGCAAGCCCGTAGGCCGCCTGCAGGTGATCCGCGAATGCCGTGAGCCTCTGCCCGTAAGCGGCGATGTCGATCCCGGACAGCGGGCGGCGTGCGAACAGGGCCACATCCAGCGCGTCGGCAGCCATATGGGCAGTCTCGCCATAGACCAGGACCCGGGCACCGCAGTCGCGCAGGAGCGCCGCGTGGCCGCGCACGGTCTCGATGTCATGGGCGACGGGATTCTCGGCAAGCGTGCCGCTGAACCAGCCCGAGGCGAGCGACAGGCCGTGCGCATCGAGGAGCATGCGCAGGGGTTCCGCCTCGTGCGGGAAGATGCGGCTTGTCTCGACCCCCTCGAAACCTGCCTGGGCGGCCTCGCCCAGAACCTGGCCGGGCGTGGTTCCCGCGCCGAGGTCATGGAGAACCTCGTTCACCCAGGACAGCGGACTGACCGCCAGCCTGATGTTCCGGACCGTGTCTGACATCGTGGCCTCCCCCATCTCAGGAGTAGCCAGTTGCCCACGCCGCTTCATCTTGCAATTTGACGGATTCCCCTCAGACTGCGGCCATGACACGCAAGACCACATTGGAGGATATTGCCCGCGCGGCGGGGGTGAGCCTCGCCACGGTCGACCGGGTGGTGAACCGGCGCGGCGGGGTGTCGGCCCGGGCCGAGGCGCGGGTTCTGGAATGGTGCGTGAAGCTCGATCTCGACCGACGGATGCCGCGCGCACATCTGCGGCTCCTGCGGATCGGCATTCTCATGCCGAGCCCGGCCAATCCCTTCTTCGAGGCATTGCGCGATTCCTTCCAGGCGCTCGATCCGGTCGCGCGAGAGATGAGCATGCGCTGCCATATCCATCATCTCGCTCCGCGCGAAGCCTCCGCCACCGCACGACGGGTGCGGGATCTGGCGCAGGATTATGACGGTCTCATCATCTGCAGCCCGGATCACCCCGAGGTCAGTGCCGCCGTCGACGAGGCTCTCGCCCGCATTCCGGTCGTGACCATCGTCAACGACCTGCCGTCCTCGGGACGGATCGCCTATGTCGGGCCGGACAATCTGCGCATGGGGCGGGTTGCGGCGGAACTCATGGGCCGCTTCATCGGCCCTGCGGGCGGGGAGGTGCTGATCCTGCTCGGGATGCGCCTGTTCGCCGGGCATCGCCAGCGGGGCATCGGCTTTCGCCGGGTCATGGAGACACGCTTTCCGGCCTGCCGGGTGCTCGACCCGCTCGAGAGCGAGGAGGACGACAGCCGCGCCGCTCAGGTCGTGGCGCGTGCGCTCGGCCATCACCCCGACGTGCGCGGCATTTACAACACCACCTGGGGCAATCGCGGGATCATGGCCGAACTCCGTGCGCGCAGTCGTGCGGGCGAGGTCGTGCTGGTGACCCATGAACTGACCCGCATCCGCCGCAAGATGCTCGGCGCGGGCGAGATCGACGCGGTGCTCGACCAGAATCCCGCACTCGAGGCGCGCCGCGCTCTCGACATCATCGCGGGCCATTTCAACCGGGCCGCGCCCGGCGCGCCCGCGGAGGGCGAGACTCCGTTCGACATCGTGCTGAGCGAAAGCTGTGCACCCCTGTGAGTGCGACAGTTGCGCGCAGGGTTTGCCTCACCTCGTCATTGCGAGCGCAAGCGAAGCAACCCGGTCCTCACGCCGTTCTGGCTTGCCGCGTCGCCTTTGGCTCCTCGCAATGACGGTGGGGGAAGGGTGCGGCCGCCCCGTCATTGCGCGCGGCCCTATGGTGCCTCTCCCCCATGGTGGAATAAACTGACGGCATTTCGCAGCAGATTCGCACCCGGAGAGGAACCCCCGCCATGTCCGCGACCCATGAGGCCCCTGGCGGCCGAATCCATGCCTCGCTTGCCGAGACCATCGGCAACACGCCCCTCGTCCGGCTTGACCGTTTCGCCGCCGCGCGAGGGGTCGAGGCGCAGATCGTGGCCAAGCTCGAAGGGTTCAACCCGCTCGGTTCGGTCAAGGACCGGATCGGTGTGGCGATGATCGACGCGCTCGAGGCCGAGGGCAGGATCGCGCCCGGACGCAATGTCCTGATCGAGGCGACGTCCGGAAATACCGGCATCGCCCTGGCCTTCATCGCCGCCGCGCGCGGTTATCGGCTGATCGTCGTCATGCCCGAGACGATGTCCGTCGAACGGCGGCAGATGATGGCGCTGTTCGGTGCCGAACTGGTGCTGACCGAAGGCGCGAAGGGCACGAAGGGAGCGGTGGCGCAGGCCGCGGAGATCGCCGCCGCGACACCCGGCGCGGTGATCGTCAGCCAGTTCGAACATCTCGCCAATCCCGAAATCCACCGCCGCACCACCGCCGAGGAAATCTGGCGCGATACCGGCGGCGCGGTCGATATCCTCGTCTCGGGCGTCGGCACCGGCGGCACGGTGACGGGGGCGGGGCAGGTCCTCAAGGCCCGCAAGCCCGGGCTGCAGGTCGTGGCGGTCGAGCCATCGGCCTCGGCGGTCCTGTCGGGCCGCGACCCGGGGCCGCACAGGATTCAGGGGCTGGGTGCGGGTTTCGTGCCTGCCGTGCTGGATACCGGTGTCTATGACGAGGTGGTGACCGTCGCCGACGAGGACGCGATCGCCACCGCGCGCGAAGTGGCCAGGCTCGAAGGTGTGCCTGCAGGCATTTCCTCGGGCGCGGCCCTGCAGGCTGCGGTCGAACTGGGGCTTCGGGCCGGGAACCGGGGGAAGATGATCGTCGCCGTGCTGCCGGATTTCGCCGAACGCTACCTGTCCACCGCGCTTTTCGAGGGGCTGGGCGAGGGCTGACGGCAGCGCAGCCGGTTGTCCATCAAAAGCGCCGGGGCTTCGGTGCATCACGCCTGCCGTCATTGAGAGGGTCCGCGAAGCAACCCGGATGTCCGACGTTCTGGCTTGCCGCGTCGCCTTCGGCTCCTCGCAATGACGGGGGTTCCTTGGTAACCCTGCCAACCGAGCACCCGTCCGCGAGCCCGTTCGAGGCCACTACATCCGTTCCCGGGAGGATGCGAACCCCGCTGCATCATGCGTTTCGGAGCCCGGGAGCCGTCGCCCGGCCACCTTTCACTTGCCATCCGCCCCCGCCCCGGGCTAGGCAATCGCGGACAGGCTCGGGAGAATCCGGCCCCGGAGGGGGCCGGTGCCGAAGGAGCAACCGCCCCGGTAAACTCTCAGGCGCAAGGGACCGTCCTGTCGGACACTCTGGAGAGCGGCGCTTCATGCGCCCGCCGAAGGGATAACGATCTCAGGCGCCCCCGCGGGGGCAGGGACAGAGGGGGCATTCGGGGGGCGGACACGCCCCCGGTACATGCCCGGCCGGAGCGGCCCGGCGAGAAGGAGAACCGCGTGACCGGAGACTTGCTGACACTCCGCCTTGACGATCTGCACAGGGAACTCGGGGCCCGCATGGTGCCCTTCGCAGGCTATTCCATGCCGGTGCAATATCCTGCCGGGGTGATGAAGGAGCATCTGCACACCCGCGACGCTGCGGGCCTGTTCGACGTGAGCCATATGGGCCAGATCATCCTGCGTCCGAAGACGGATATGGAGGCGCTGGCACTGGCCCTCGAAACCGTCATTCCCGCCGATGTCGCCGGCCTGAAGGAAAATCGCCAGCGCTACGGCATCTTCACCAATGACGAGGGCGGCATTCTCGACGATTTCATGTTCGCCAATCGCGGGGATCATTTCCTGCTGGTGGTGAATGCAAGCCGCAAGCATGAAGATCTGGCTCATCTTCAGGCGCATCTTTCGGATGCAGCCGAAATCGAGATGGTCGGGGGGCGCTGCCTCTTCGCGCTTCAGGGGCCGCAGGCCGAAGCCGTGCTGGCCGCCCATGTCGCCGATGCGGGCGAACTGAAGTTCATGGATTCGGTGATTCGCGACTCCGCCTTCGGGGAACTGTGGATTTCACGTTCGGGCTATACCGGCGAGGACGGGTTCGAGATTTCGGTTCCCGATGCGGGTGCCGAGGATTTCGCCCGTGCGCTGCTGGGTGACGAGCGTGTTGCGCCGGTCGGTCTTGGCGCGCGCGACTCGCTGCGTCTCGAATCCGGACTCTGCCTTTACGGCAACGACATCGACGAGACGGTGAGCCCTGTCGAGGCCGGGCTGAACTGGGCGATCCAGAAGGTTCGTCGCAGGGGTGGCGCGCGCGAGGGGGGCTTCCCCGGTGCCGGGCGCATCCTGCGCGAGATCGAGGATGGTGCTGCCCGCATCCGTGTCGGCCTGTCCCCGGAAGGTCGCGCGCCGATGCGCGAGGGGACGGTCCTGTTCCACGATGGCCAGGAGGTCGGCCGTGTCACCTCGGGCGGCTTCGGTCCTTCGATAGAGGCCCCGATGGCCATGGGCTATGTGCCTCCAGCGCTGTCCGCGCCCGGCACCGCCCTGGAAGGCGAGGTGCGCAATCGCCGCCTGCCCGCAACCGTCGTCAAACTCCCGTTCCATACCCCAACCTACAAGCGCTGAGGATGTTATGCGTTTCACCGAAGATCATGAATGGCTGAGCGTCGACGGCGATGTCGTCACCGTCGGCATCACCGAACATGCGGCCGAACAACTGGGCGATGTCGTCTTCGTCGAACTGCCCGAGGCGGGGCTCGAATGTGACGCGGGTGACGCGGTCGCCGTGGTCGAGAGCGTGAAGGCCGCCTCCGACATCTTCGCGCCCATCGCCGGAGAGATCGTCGAGGTGAACGAGGCGCTCGTGGACAACCCGGGCCTTGTGAACGAATCTGCCTTCGACGCATGGTTCTTCAAGCTGAAGGTTGCCGATACCTCCGTCGTCGACGAGTTTCTGGACGAGGCTGCCTACAAGGCCCTCGTCGAGTAAACGGCGCTTCCCGAACCACATGCCCCGGACGGTGCCGCCGCCCGGGGCGCTGCCTGCCCTTTGACCAAGGTATCTGCGATGACTTTCTCGGAATCCGACTACGATCCCTATGATTTCGCCAATCGCCGCCATATCGGCCCCTCCGACGAGGAGATCGAGGCGATGCTCAAGGTCGTGGGCACGCCATCTCTCGACACGCTGATCGACGAGACCGTTCCCCCCTCGATCCGTCAGGACAAACCGCTTTCCTGGCTGCCGCTTACCGAATGGGAACTGACCGAGCGGCTGCGTGCGGTGGCGGCGAAGAACAAGGTCATGACCTCGCTGATCGGGCAGGGATATTACGGTACCGTCACGCCGCCCGCGATCCAGCGCAACATTTTCGAGAATCCCGCCTGGTACACGGCCTATACCCCCTATCAGCCCGAGATCGCGCAGGGGCGGCTCGAGGCGCTCCTGAACTTCCAGACCATGGTGAGCGACCTCACCGGGCTCGACATCGCCAATGCCTCGCTTCTCGACGAGGCGACGGCGGCGGCCGAGGCAATGGCCATGGCCGAGCGCATCTCGCGCTCGAAGGCCCGGGCTTTCTTCGTGGACGAGAACTGCCATCCCCAGACCATCGCGGTGATCCGCACCCGCGCCGAGCCTCTGGGAATCGAGATCATCACCGGCGCGCCCGAGGCGCTTGATCCTGCATTGGTCTTCGGGGCGATCTTCCAGTATCCGGGCACCTACGGCCATGTCCGCGACTTCTCCGACCTGATCGCCGCGCTGCATGAAAACAAGGCGCTGGCGGTGATGGCGACGGACCTGCTCGCGCTCACCATGCTCAAGGAGCCGGGCGCGATGGGGGCCGACATTGCAGTCGGCTCGGCCCAGAGGTTCGGCGTGCCGCTGGGCTATGGCGGGCCACATGCCGGGTTCATGGCCGTGCGGGACGAGCACAAGCGCCAGATGCCCGGCCGTCTGGTCGGTGTCTCGGTCGACGCGCGCGGCAACCGCGCCTACCGTCTCGCGCTGCAGACGCGCGAGCAGCATATCCGCCGCGAGAAGGCCACGTCGAATGTCTGCACGGCGCAGGCGCTGCTGGCGGTCATGGCCGGGATGTATGCGGTCTTCCACGGGCCAAAGGGCCTGCGCGCCATCGCCGAACGGGTGCATTTTCTGACCCAGCGGCTTGCGCGGGCGCTGAAGGCCGCCGGTGCGAAGGTCAGCCCCGACGCCTATTTCGACACGATCACGGTCGAGGTCGGGGTCGGTCAGGCCGGGATTCTGGCGGCTGCGCGTGAGCAGGGGCTGAACTTCCGCAAGATCGGGCTGGACCGGATCGGCATCAGCCTGGACGAGACCACCGATGAACGGGTGCTGATCCGCGTGCTGCGCGCCTTTGGCATTGACGGTGTGCCGCCGCATCGTGGTGATCTTGGTTTTGAGCAATCTCTTTTGCGGACAAGCG
>CAYUBT010000046.1:0-15872 GCA_964443055.1 uncultured Rubellimicrobium sp. | reverse complement strand
CGGTATATTCAACCATTCGGTTGACCTTTGGCGGGAGCAGGATGGCCAATCCCCTCGATCAGGTCTTTGCGGCGCTCGCCGATCCGACGCGGCGGGCGATCCTGACCATGTTGCTCGAGGACGACATGGCGGTGACCGATGTCGCCGCCCCGTTCCCGATCTCGCTCGCCGCTATCTCGCGCCATCTTCAAGTGCTGGCAGCGGCGGGGCTCATCTCGCAGGAGCAGCGGGGCCGCGTGAAATGGTGCAGGCTCGAACCTGACGCCCTGCGCGAGGCGAGCATCTGGATGCATGCGTTCGGCATGATGGAGGAGATCGACCTCGACGCATTCGAGCGGTTCCTCGCAGTCGAGCTCAGCGTGCCGGAAGGGGAACCTCCTCGTCGCGCAGAAGAAGGATGAGGGCGACGACCGACAGAAGCAGCCCTGCGAGGATCAGGGCCGAGGGCGGGCGATGGCCGAAGGACAGTTCCCAGGCAACGACCCAGCCGGGCACGAGATAGGTATGCGCCATGACCTTGGCCGCCGGCAGGCGCAATGACGCCACCTGCATGAGAAAGACCGAGGCCGCCGTGGCAAAAACGGCCGTATAGGCGATGGTGATCCAGACGATCGACGGCAGGTCTGTCCAGTCGGTCGCCAGGATCGGGCCGATGCCGCCGACCGTGGCGATGAGGGATGCCGCAAGCATCACGCCGAAAGTGAAGACCAGTGCAGGCTCGCCCCGGTTCAGCGCCCGCACGCCCGGCGTGTAGATCGCATGTGCGACGACCGCGACGATATAGATCGTCTCGCCGCGCCCGATGCGGAAGGCCAGTGCGGCGCGCCAGTCCGCGTCGAAGATCACCCACAGAGCCCCCGCCGCGCCGATCACGAGCGCCGTCAGCATCCGCGAGGTCATCCGCTGACGCAGGAACCACCAGCCGAAAAACCCGGCGATCAGGGGCGTCAGCGTGAAGACCGCCGAAAGGCTGACGGGCGGGGCGATCCGCAGGGCCTCGAACATCAGGATGAAATAGACGACATAGAGAAACCCCAGCACCCCGTGCCGCCAGGGTGCGCGGAACCAGTCGCGCCGCATCTGTCCCAGGCCCAGGGCCATGGCTCCCAGAATCGCGGTCGCGATCCAGAAGCGCACGGCATTGAGCGCGACCGGCGCGATATGCGGCGCAGCCAGGGCACCAAGCGTGAAGGAACCGCCGATGAAAGCCGAGAAAGCCAGCATCGCCACATGGCCCTCAACCTGGCTGGGCGCTATGCGGGCCAGGACTTCGCCCTTTCCTTGAGGAAGGCCGTGAAGGCGCGCACCTTGGTCGTGCGGTGCAGGTCGACATGGGTGACCAGCCAGAGCGGCCCCTCCCATTCGGGGCGCGGCGTGGCGACCTCGTGAAGATCGTCGCGCATGGCGACATCCCAGCGCGGCATGAAGCCGATCCCGGCCCCGGCAAGGATCGCATCACGGATCCCCGTTGCCTCGACCGATCGGAAGATGATCCGCTCGCGCGGGACCAGATCGGCCAGCCAGCGATTGAAGGGGGCGCGACTGGTGCTCTCGTCGTCGCTGACGAACCAGTGTTCGGGCAGATCCGCCTCGCTCGCGGGCAGTCCGTAGGCTTCGGCGTATGAGGACGAGGCGACCAGCACCATCCCCTGCTTGCCGAGCGGCTGGACGACATTGTCGAGCTGTTCGGGCATCGAGCCTGACCGGATCGCGACATGCGCCTCGCCATATTCGAGGCGGAAGACCCGCGTGCCCGTCAGATAGCGCACGATCAGTCCCGGATTCTCGCGCTGAAAGGCCACGAGCACGGGCGTCAGGAGCGGCGACAGATCGGCCAGGGAGGTGATGACCAGATCGCCCGTCACCCCGTCGCCGCGCCCCCGGATCCGGCCGAAGAGCTGGGTGAACTGGTCGTCCGTCACCTGCGCGACCTGGAGAAGGTCGCGCCCCGCCTCGGTCGCCGTATAGCCGCGCGCGTGGCGCTGGAAGAGCTTGACCCCGAGCCGCCCCTCGAGCGCGTCGACATGGCGGATCACGGTCGCGTGGTGCACGCCCAGCGCCTCGGCCGCGCCCGAGACCGTGCCAAGGCGCGCGACCTGATAGGCCGTGCGGATTTCGTCCCAGTTGTCCATATCCGCCCTTTCACCCCTCGCCACGGCATCAGGAATACAGAGGTGCCCTGCAGGTGCAAGCCGGGGCCGTGCGGGGGCGGGGCTCCGGGCGCATGTTGCGGTGAGGCTCGTACCCCCCTGAACGGATGCGATGCCCTCGAACAGGGTCACGGACGGGCGTTCGGTCCGCGGGATTCCCGCACATCCCGTCATTGCGAGGAGGCGTCAGCCGATGCGGGAAGCCAGAACGGTAGAGCTGGGTTGCTTCGCTCGCAATGACGGAAGGAGCGATGGATCCGGGGCCCTGTCGGCGTTCCGCCCCTCACTCGCGGCCCTGCGCCGCGCTGAAGCGGGCGACCGGATCGCTTTCCTCCACGCCGTCCCATTCTCCGGCCAGTGCGTCACGTTCCGCGGCAACCAGTTCGGCGGGCTCGCACAGGCGGGGGCCTTTTGGCCGATAGCCCGCATCCATGTGGTCCATCAGCCGATGCGAATGGATCACCGTCGGGCGCGCGTCGAGCGGTTCCCAGGCGTCGAGCATCGTCAGGCGACGCAGGTTGAATTCGGGCGGCAGGACATGGAAACGGATATCCGACTCCCACAGCAGATCCTTGAGGATCGGCTGGTCGCGACCTCCGCCACCCGCATGAAAGCGCCGCTCCCATTCCGCCAGCAGCGCCCACATCGCCGCGCTGCGCCGGTAGAGGAACACCCCGGAATTGAGCTGCGGGAAGGCATAGGGCGTCCGCACGCTCCCCTCACGGATCAGGGGTGAGGCGCGGCGCATGTCATGGGCGGCAGCGCAGTCGAACCGTTCCAGGATGTCGAACAGGTCGCCCAGGGGCCCGACGACCAGCGTGTCGGCATCGAGGAACAGTGTGCGCTCGAACCGCGTCTCCCGCATCGAGGTGAGCTTCGCCCGTGGTCCCGGCCGCGTCAGGGGGCGGACGTGGTCGAACAGGCCGTCGGGCACCGGGTCGTCGGTGAAGATGTCGATGGGCAGGCCGGGCTCCTGCGCCCGCAGGCTCCGGGCCGAGGCGCAGGCGAGATCGACGTAATCCGCGCCGCTCGCCACATGGATCACTCCGCATCGTGTCATTCCCGCCTCCGGTCCCGTGACGAAAGGCTGACAGCGCCGCACATGGCTGGCAATACCGGACTTCGTCATCCAGCGGAGGCCCGTCACCCGACGAGGCCCCGACGCCTATCGTCATTGCGAGCGACAGCGAAGCAACCCAGCTTTCCGGCGTCCTGGTTTGCCGCGTCGCCTGCGGCTCCTCGCAATGACGGAGATCGCGGGCGTCCTGCGGCCTGAAAGCCCGCCCGTGACCCCGTTCGAAGGCACCACATCCGTTCAGGAGAGGATATGAACCTCACTGCAACATGCAGTCGCAGGCCTTGCCACCCTTCACGAAAGCCGCCACCCTTGAAGAAGCGTGACCACTCCATGAAGGACCGCCATGACCGCCGAACTCACGACCCTGATCCTCGCGGCCCTCCTGCTGATCGTGCAGATGCTTCCGGTGGCCCTTCTGGGCAGGGCCCAGGTGCCGCCTGACTGGCATGTCTCGCCGCGCGACGAACCCGTCACGCTCAGCGGCCGCGCGGGCCGGGCACAGCGCGCGTTCCAGAACCATTTCGAGGGGCTGGTCCTCTTCGCCATCGCCTGCCTGACCCTCACGCTCGCCGACAAGACCACGGGCCTGACCGCCTCGCTTGCCTGGATTTATCTTGCCGCGCGGGTGCTCTATGTTCCGGCCTATATCTACGGCCTCTCGCCCTGGCGCTCGCTCGTCTGGGCGGCGGGTTTTCTCGCAACGCTCGCAATACTCATCCTCGCCCTGATCTGATCTTCATCTTCGCCCAATTACCCTCGGGGGAGTCGCCCGCAGGGCGACGGGGGCAGACAGCCCCCCGCCCCGGCTGAACAAGGAGCCAATCCATGGCAGAATTCGACCTCATCGTCATCGGCGCAGGGCCCGGCGGCTATGTCTGCGCGATCCGGGCGGCGCAGCTTGGCCTCAAGGTCGCAGTGGCCGAGGGGAGCGAGACATTGGGCGGCACCTGCCTCAACGTGGGCTGCATCCCGTCCAAGGCGCTGCTGCATGCCACCCACTCCCTGCGCGAGGCCGAAGAGAATTTCGCGAAGATGGGGCTTTCAGTGAAACCGAAGGTCGATTGGGCCGGGATGCGCGGCTACAAGGACGAGGTGATCGGCCAGAACACCAGCGGAATCGAGTTTCTCTTCAAGAAGAACAAGATCACCTGGCTGAAAGGCTGGGCCGAGATCGTCGCAGCGGGCCAGGTCAGGGTCGGCGAAGAGACCCATCAGGCAAAATCCATCGTCATCGCCTCGGGTTCCGAACCCTCGACCCTGCCCGGCGTCGAGGTGGACGAGAAGGTCATCGTCACCTCCACCGGGGCGCTGGCACTGGCGAAGATCCCCGCGACCCTTGCCGTCATCGGTGCGGGCGTCATCGGGCTGGAACTGGGTTCGGTCTACGCACGCCTCGGCAGCAAGGTCACGGTGATCGAATATCTCGACACGATCACGCCGGGCATGGATGCGGAAATCGCGCGCACGCTGCAAAGGCTGCTGAAGCGCCAGGGAATCGACTTCACCCTCGGCGCGGCGGTGCAGGGGGCGAGTGTGAAGGGCGGCAAGGCCACGCTTTCCTACAAGCTGCGCAAGGACGACAGCGAGCATGAAATCACCGCCGACTGCGTGCTGGTGGCAACGGGAAGGCGCCCGGTCACGGCGGGCGTGGCGGCCGGGCCCCTCGGCCTGAAACTCACCGAGCGCGGGCAGATCGGGACGGATGCCGGTTTCGCCACGAACATTCCCGGGGTCTATGCCATCGGCGATGTGCGCGAGGGGCCGATGCTGGCCCACAAGGCCAGCGACGAGGGCGTGGCGCTGGCGGAAATCCTCGCAGGGCACAAGGCGGCGGTGAATTACGACCTGATCCCCTCGGTCATCTACACGACCCCCGAAGTGGCCTCGGTCGGCAAGACGCAGGAGGCGCTCAAGGCCGAGGGCCGCGCCTACAAGACCGGCAAGTTCAACTTCATGGGCAACGGCCGCGCCAAGGCGATGTTCGCGGGCGACGGTTTCGTGAAGATCCTTGCCGACAAGGAGACCGACCGCATCCTCGGCTGCCACATCATCGGCCCCTCGGCCGGAGAGCTGATCCACGAGGTCTGCGTCGCCATGGAATTCGGCGCTGCGGCAGAAGACATCGCCCGCACCTGTCACGCGCATCCGACCGTCTCCGAGGCGGTGCGCGAGGCGGCAATGGCCTGCGGCGACGGGCCCATCCACGCGTGAGCAGGCGGGCTACCTGGCCAGCCCCGCATTGATCGGGCGAATCTGCGCGTAAAGCTCGCGCCAGAGGGCGAAACGGCGTTCGGCGAGCCCCATGCCTTCGGGCGCGGGCTCGAAGACGCGGTCAACGGGCACCAGTGCGGCGGCGGCCTCTGCCAGATCGGGGATCAGCCCCGCCGCGACCCCGGCCATGACCGTGGCACCCACCGCGCCCGCATCCTGTGCCGCCATGCGCAGGAACGGCCGGGCGAAAGCATCGGCGCGCAGCTGGCACCAGCGGTCGGACGCCGTGCCTCCCCCGCCGCCCTGCACCATATCCGAACGCATGCCGCCCGACTGTTCCAGAACCTCGAGCGCGAGACGGGCCGAGAACACCACCCCCTCCATCACCGCCAGCACCAGTTCCGCGGGCCCGTGCGCAGCCGTGAGCCCCGCGAATGTCCCGCGCGCCTGCACGTCCCACAGGGGCGCGCGCTCGCCGTTCAGATGCGGCAGGAACAGCGGGCTGCCAGGATGCAACGCCACCCCTTCGGCCAGCGCTGCGGCCTCGGCCGCGCTCCGTCCCGTCAGCCGCGCCACCCAGTCGAGCGCAGCCCCCCCCGCCGCCGTCGGCCCCGCATGGAGCGTGATCCCGCGCCAGGGGGCGAAGGTGATGGCGCCGGGCACATTGTTGCGGGTGGCGGAGATCAGGCCCAGCACCTCGGAGGTGCCCGAGAGGTTCATTGTCTGGCCCTCGCCCGCAACACCCACGCCGAACATCGAGGCCCAGGCGTCCATCGTCCCCACCGCCACCGGCACACCGGCGAAGGGCAGACCCTCCCGCACAGGCCCCGCGACATCGAGCGGGTCAGCCAGGGGCGGCAGCACCTCGCCCGCGCGCGGCACGAGGGCAAGCACCGCCCCCGCATAGGCCAGATCCGTGCCCACGAGCCCGACCGAGGCCACCGGGTCCGCCACCGCCCTGCCCGCAAGCCGGGCAATTACCCAGTCCGTCGGGGCGAAGACATGCGCCGTCTGCCGCCACAGATCGGCCTCATGCGCCTCCATCCACGCCATCCGCGCCAGCGCATGGCTGGCGTCGATCGGCATCGGCGCACCAAGGGCGGCGACCTTCCCGGCCTCGCTCAACTGCGCATCGAGCGCCGCCGCCTCCCTCCCCGCCCGCACGTCCTGCCAGATGATCGCCGGGGCGAGGGGCACAAGGTCCGCATCCGTGAACACATGGCTGTTCACCTGGCTGGTGATGCCGATGGCGGCGACCGAGCCTGCCTGCGCGTGGTGCGCGAAATCCTCGAGCGCGGCCAGCACATGCGCCCACCAGTCGTCCGGTTCCTGTTCGGCCCAGCCCGGATGCGGGCGCGAGAGCGGATAGTCCGCACGGTATTCGGCGAGCCTTGCGCCCCCGTCATCCGTCATCACCGCCTTCAGTGCGGTGGTGCCGATATCGATTCCGATCAAGGCCCGCATCACTGCCCCCGGTTCTTTACAGTCACGCTCTGCCCTGCCAATCATGCCCCGATCAAGCCTGCATCACACCCCCGGGGAAGGGACCGCCATGAAAAGACTGCTCATCACCACCGCCGCGACCGTCACGCTCGCCCTGCCTGCACTGGCACAGGACGTGGCGGTCATCACACCCTATCTCGCCCAGCCGGGGACGCAATTCTATGTTGACGCCTTCTCCGAACGCGCCGACGAACTGGGCTGGGATGTCAATGTCGTCGATACGGCAGGCGATGTCGCCGCCGTCATCAGCCGGATCGAGGATGCGGTGACCCAGGGCGTCGACGCCATCGTCATCAATGTCGATCCATCGCAGGTCGGCGCGGGGCTGCAGACCGCCGCCGATGCGGGCATCCCGGTCGTGGGCATGGATGCCGGCAGCGATCCGCTGCTTGCCGTCAACGTCACTTCGGACGGGGTCGAGATGGCGGCCGAGACCGTCAATTTCGTCATCGACGCCATCGGCGGCGAGGGCAATGTGGTGATGTTCACCTTCGACCCGTTCCCGCCGGTGCAGATTCGCGGGGCCGAGGCCGACCGCATCTTTGCAGAACATGACGGCATCACCGTGATCGACCGGATCACCCCCGATGTCTCGGACGGCGGCATCGCCGATTCACGCGCGCAGATGGAGGCCGTTCTGGCGGCGAACCCGGAACCCGGCTCGATCAGCGCCGTCTGGGCGGCCTGGGACCAGCCCGCACTCGGCGCGCTGCAGGCGATCGAGGCCGCGGGGCGTGACGGTGAAGGCATCGTCATCACCGGCATCGACGCCAACCCGCAGGCACGTGAACAAGTCGCCAAGGGCGGCAACTTCAAGGCCACGGTCGCACAGGACTTTGCCGGGATCGGCGCAGCGGCGGCGGATGCCGTGGCGACCCTGCTTGAAGGCGGCAGCTTCGAGTCAGATTCGATCTTCGTGCCGACCGTCCTGATCACCGCCGACAACGCGGCAGAGTGACGCTCGCCCTCGAGGATGTGAGTCGAAACTACGGCCCCGTGCAGGCATTGCGCGGGGTCTCTCTCATGCTGCGACGGGGCGAGGTCCATGCGCTCATGGGCGAGAACGGCGCAGGCAAATCGACCCTGATCCGCATCCTTGCCGGGCTCGAACAGCCGGATGCCGGCTGGATTCTTGCACAGGGCCAGCCTGTCGCGTTCAGCCGCCCCGAAGCCGCGCAGGTGCAGGGGCTGCGATTCATCCATCAGGAGATGCAGGTCGTCCCCTCGCTCTCGGTGGCCGAGAACATGCATCTGCACCTGCCCTTCCCGCGCCGGTTCGGCCTGATCGACTGGCGCGAATTGCGACGCCGGGCGCGGTTGGCGCTCGATACGCTCGGGCTTGCGCATATCGACCCGGCCACGCCGATGCTGCGGCTGGGGCTCGGGGACCGGATGCTCACCCGGATCGCGGCGACGCTGATCGGCGAGGGCGAACCCGCGTTCTTCGTCATGGACGAGCCCACCGCCGCCCTGACGGGGGCGGAATCGGAACGGCTTTTCACCGTGATCCGCGACCTGCGTGCGCGGGGGGCGGGTATCCTTTACGTCAGCCACCGCATGGCCGAGGTGATGGACTTGGCCGACCGCATCACCGTGCTGCGCGACGGTGCGCTCATCTCCTCGCGCACGCGGGCAGAGACGGATGCGGCGCGGCTGATCCACGACATGACCGGGCGCGACCTGTCCGACCTTTACCCGCCGCGCGAGGCTTCGGCTGCGGCCCCGCCCGTACTGCGGATCAGCGGGCTGACGGCCGGGCCGCTGCGGGATGTCAGCCTCGATGTCGCGCCGGGCGAGGTGCTGGGGCTCGCGGGCCTCGCCGGTGCCGGGCGCGGCGAGCTTCTGCGCGCGCTCATCGGTGCGATTCCGCGCAAGGGCGAGGTATTCCTGGCGGGCAAGGCCCTGCCGGCAGGCGACCCTGCCACCGCCTGGGCGGCGGGCGTGGCCTATGTCCCGCGCGAACGCCGCGCCGAGGGGCTGATGATGCTGCGCCCGGTGGTCGAGAATGTATCCCTCCCGCATCTCGACCGTCTGGCGCTGGCGCGCCTGTTCCAGAATCGTCCTGCCGAGCGCCGCCTTCTGGCCGAACGCGGTGCCGAGGTGCGGCTCAAGTCCGGGGGGCCGCAGGCCTCGCCGGTCACGCTTTCGGGCGGCAACCAGCAGAAGGTGCTGTTCGCCCGCGCCGTGGGCGGCGCGCCGCGTCGCCTGCTGCTCGACGAACCCACCCGCGGCGTCGATGTCGGCGCACGGCATGATCTTTACCGGGTCATCCGGGCGCTGGCGGCGAAAGGAGTGGCGGTGATCCTCGCCTCGTCCGACCTGCAGGAGATCATCGGACTTGCCGACCGCATCATCGTGCTGCAAGGGGGGCGCGTCGCGCATCTGGTTGCGAACGAGGGGCTGGCCGAGGGTGATCTTCTGACCATGTGCTACGATCAGGCAGCGGCATGACCCTTCTGCGCCGTTCGGCCAGCCTGATCGGCATGGTCGGGATCATCCTGTTCTTTGCGGTGATGAAACCCGCGACCTTCCCGACATTGGGCAACTGGCTGAACATCAGCCAGCAGGTGTCGATGCTGCTCGTCGTTTCCGTAGCGATGACAGTGGTCATGGCAATGGGCGATTTCGACCTGTCGGTCGGTGCCATGGCGAGCCTTGCCGGCGTGGTCGCGGCGGTGATGTTCAAGGCGGGTTTCGGCATGGTTCCGGCGCTGGCAACGGCACTGGCAGTGGGCGTGGCCGCCGGGGTGGCAAACGGGATGCTGGTGTCACTGGCGGGAATCCTGCCCTTCATCGCGACATTGGCCACGATGACCGTGCTTTCGGGCGTAGCCTTTATCGTTTCCGATGGCCGGACAATCTCGGGCGCGGACATTCCGGCGGCCTTCGGCGATTTCGCGCGCTCGGGCATCCCCGTCGGGCAGGACGGCAATCGGGTGCTGCGCATCCCGTCGCTGACCATCGTTGCCGTGGCGGTGACGGCGGCGGTCTGGCTGGTGCTCGAACAGACGAATTACGGCCGCCGCCTCTATGCCATCGGCGGCAATGCCGAAGCGGCGCGGCTGGCCGGGGTGCGGGTGGTGGGGCTGCGGCTGTCGGCCTTCGTCTTCACCGGGCTTGGTGCGGCGATTGCCGGGCTGATGTATGCCTCGCGCGTGGCCTCGGCCAATCCGATCCAGGGCGACGGGTTGATGCTCACCGCCATTGCCGCCGTCTTCCTTGGCCAGAGCCTGACCGAAAGCGGCCAGCCGCGCGTGCTCGCGACGGTGGCGGGGGTGATCGTGCTGGGCGCGCTCGACAACGGACTGACGCAGATGCGGGTCGATTCCTATGTCCGGCAGGTGCTGGTCGGGCTGATCATCCTCGTTGCCGTGGGGGCGAGTGCGCTGGCGCGAAGGCGGGGGCGCGGCTGAGTTCCCCGTCATTGCGAGCACCAGCGAGGCAACCCGGCGTTCCGGGTTGCGGCACCAGTCGGCACCTTCTCGCAATGACGACGCCGCCCCTATCCCTGTCGCGCGCCGCGCGCTAAAAGACCGCGAACCCGCAGGAGGACTCCCATGTCATTTCGCGCCGCGCATCTCCTGGGGATCGAGACGCTGGACCCCGACGAGATCACGACGCTGCTCGATCGTGCCGACACCCATGCGGAGTCGAACCGTGCGGGCCGTCCGCCCCGCGACACGCTGGCCGGGCTCACCCAGATCAACATGTTCTTCGAGAACTCGACCCGCACGCAGGCAAGTTTCGAACTGGCCGGCAAGCGTCTTGGTGCGGATGTCATGAACATGGCGATGGCGCGGTCATCGGTCACCAAGGGCGAGACGCTGATCGACACCGCGCTCACGCTCAATGCAATGCGGCCTGACCTGCTGGTTGTCCGGCATCATTCCTCGGGTGCCGTCGACCTGCTGGCACAGAAGGTGCAGGATTGCGCAGTCCTGAACGCGGGCGACGGGCGTCATGAACACCCGACCCAGGCGCTGCTCGACGCGCTGACGATCCGGCGCGCGAAGGGGCGGCTGCATCGTCTCTCCATCGCCATCTGCGGCGACATCGCCCATTCGCGGGTGGCGCGCTCGAATCTGCTGCTGCTCGGCAAGATGGAGAACCGCCTGCGCCTGATCGGCCCGCCCACGCTCCTGCCGCCGGGCATTGCCGACATGGGCTGCGAGGTATTCCACGACATGGAGGAAGGGCTGGAGGATGTTGATGTCGTCATGATGCTGCGCCTCCAGAAGGAACGGATGGACGGCGGGTTCATCCCCTCGGAGCGCGAATATTTCCATCGCTACGGCCTTGATGCGGCCAAGCTTTCGCATGCGAAGCCCGACGCCATCGTCATGCACCCCGGCCCGATGAACCGCGGGGTGGAGATCGACGGGGTCATTGCCGACGACATCAACCGCTCGGTGATCCAGACACAGGTCGAGATGGGCGTGGCCGTGCGCATGGCAGCGATGGAGCTTCTGGCCGAGAATCTGCGCACCGCCCGCCGGAGGGCGCTGACATGAGCGACACGATCATCCTTGGCGCAACGCTCGTCGATCCCGAAGCGGACAGCACTCGCGAGGGCCATCTCATCATCCGTGACGGGCTGATCTACGACATCATCACCGAGACCGTCCCCAACCCGACCGAGCGCTTCCGCGCGCTGCGGCAGGTGGCGGGGCGCGGCCTGTGCCTCGCGCCCGGCATCGTCGACTGGGGCGTGCAGGTCGGCGAGCCGGGCGGGCGGCACAGGGAAAGCTTCCGCTCGGCGGGTCTTGCCGCCGCTGCCGGGGGGGTGACGACGATGGTGACCCGCCCCGACACGGACCCGGCCATCGACACGCCCGAGACGCTCGAATTCCACCTGCGCCGCGCGCAGGAGGACAGCCCCGTCCATGTCCGACCGATGGCCGCCCTGACCAAGGGCCGCCAGGGGCGCGAGATGACCGAGATCGGCTTTCTGAAAGACGCGGGCGCCGTGGCCTTTACGGACGGGCTGCGCGTGGTCGGTGACAATCGCATTTATGCAAGAGCACTCACCTATGCGCGCAGCATGGATGCACTTGTCGTAGCCCATGTGCAGGATCCGTCGCTGTCGGCCGGTGCGGTGGCGACGCATGGGAAATTCGCGACATTGCGCGGCCTGCCCTCGGTCCACCCGCTGGCCGAACGCATCGCGCTCGACCGCGACCTGGCACTTGCCGAGATGACCGGCGCGCGGCTCCATCTCGACCAGATCACCACCGCGCGCGCCCTGCCCCGCCTCGCGCGCGCCCGCGCCGCCGGGCTGGACATCACCGCCGGAATCTCGGTCCATCACCTGACGCTCAACGAATTCGACGTGGGCGACTGGCGGACCTTCTTCAAGCTGACACCGCCGCTGCGTCCGGAAGACGACCGCATGGCGATGGTCGAGGCCGTGGCCCGGGGCGAGATCGACGTGATCTGCTCCATGCACACGCCGCAGGACGAGGAATCGAAACGCCTGCCGTTCGAGGAGGCCGCAAGCGGTGCCATCGGACTCGAGACCCTGCTTCCGGCCGCGCTGCGGCTCGTCCACGGAGGCTATCTGACCCTGCCGCAGCTCTTTCGGGCGCTGTCGCTGAATCCGGCGCGGCGGCTCGGGCTTGGTTGCGGGCGGCTCGTGAAGGGCGCGCCCGCCGATCTGGTGCTGTTCGACCCGGATGCACCGTTTGTTCTGGATCGCGACACACTGCCTTCGAAATCACGCAACACACCCTTTGACGGCGCGCGGATGGAGGGCAAGGTGAAAGGCACCTGGGTCGCCGGGCGCCGCGTGTTCGGAGATCATGATGCCTGAGATCGTCTCGAGCCAGAACGTGCTGATCCTCTGGGCCGCCGTCGGCTATCTGCTCGGCTCGATCCCGTTCGGGCTGATCCTGTCACGCCTGCTGGGGCTCGGCGATCTGCGCCGGATCGGCTCGGGCAATATCGGCGCGACCAATGTGCTGCGCACCGGAAACAGGGGCGCGGCGCTGGCGACGCTGCTGCTCGATGCGGCCAAGGGCGCGCTTGCCGTGCTTCTGGCACGATGGCTGGCGGACGAGGCTGCTGCGCAGATCGCGGGGGGATTCACCTTCCTCGGCCATTGTTTCCCCGTCTGGCTGCGCTTTCGCGGCGGCAAGGGGGTGGCGACCTTTCTGGGCATGACGCTGGCGCTCGCCTGGCCCGTGGGGCTGGCCGCCTGTGCGACCTGGCTCGCGACGGCGGCGGCGCTGCGCTACTCGAGCGCGGCGGCACTCCTGGCGGCGGGGCTGTCGCCGGTCTGGGCCCTGGTCCTCGGCCGGGGCGAGGTCCTGGTCATTACCCTCACGCTCGCCATTCTCATCTATATCCGCCACGCGAGGAACATCATGCGCCTGCACCGGGGCGAGGAACCGAGGATCGGGGGACAATAGGTCGGATTGTCGGTATTTCCCTGTTTTCGTTGAGAGCTTCCTAACCCTGCCCGCGTAATCCGGTCCTGACACCGGATTTATTGCAGGATCAGCCATGTCGCATATGGCAACGGATACACAGACTCGCACCGCCACACCCGACCTCCCCGGCCGCAGGGGGCGGCAGGCGGCACCGGGCTGGTGGATCATCCCGATGGCGCTGGCTGGAACGGTGATCTGGGCGCGGCTGATCCTGTGGCTGTTCTGACCTCCCGGGTCAGCGCAGAGTGCCGCCTCTTCCCCAACCGTCGTTGCGAGGAGGCGAAGCCGACGCGGCAAGCCAGAACGGCGGAAAGCTGGCTTGCTTCGCTGTCGCTCGCAATGACGACAGGAGCGAAGGCTCAGAGGGCGTAGTCCTGATAGACCCTGTCCAGATCGCCCCCCCATTCGCCACGATAAAGCGCAAGCATCCGGTCGGCCGGGCTCTCGTCGCGATCAAGGACATCCTGCACGGGCGCAAGGAAATGCGTCTCGTCCGCGCCTGAGCCGTCGCGTCGCGCGCGCGCCCGGAGGCCCGCCTGCGAGATCTTCACCGCCTCGCGCGCAAGCACCGACAGGTGCCGGCCATTCGCCTCGCCCGCCAGCCCCTGTTCCGAGGCGGCGACCCGCAGCGCCTCGCAGGTTTCGGCATCCAGACCCTTCACCAGTTCCCAGGCGGCATCCTGCGCGCCCTGATCGTAAAGCAATCCCACCCAGAAGGCGGGCAACGCCTTCATCATCCCGCGCGGCCCCGCATCCGCACCGCGCATCTCGATGAACCGTTTCAGCCGCACCTCGGGGAAGACCGTAGTCAGATGGTCGGCCCAATCCGACAATGTCGGCTTCTCGCCGGGCAGCGCGGGCAGGCGACCGGCCAGGAAATCGCGAAAGCTCTGGCCGCGGGCGTCGATGTAGCTGCCGTCGCGATAGACGAAATACATCGGCACATCGAGGACCCATTCGGCATATCGCTCGAAGCCGAATCCGTCCTCGAAGACGAATGGCAGCATCCCCGTCCGGTCGTCGTCAAGCGACCGCCAGATGCGCGAACGCCAGGACTTGTGCCCGTTCACCCGCCCCTCGAAGAAGGGCGAGGCCGCAAACAGCGCGGTCGCCACCGGCTGGAGCGCGAGCGCGACGCGCATCTTCTGCACCATGTCCGCTTCGGAGCCGAAGTCGAGATTCACCTGCACCGTCGCGGTGCGATACATCATCTGGGTGCCATGCGTGCCCACGCGACCCATATATTCCGTCATCAGCCGATAGCGCCCCTTGGGCATGACCGGCATCTCCTCATGGGTCCAGCACGGGGCCGCACCGACGCCCAGAAACCGCACGCCCATCGGGGCGGCGATGGTGTTGACCTCGGCCAGATGCGCTTCAAGCTCGGCCGACATCGCGTGCAGGTCGGCCAGCGGCGCCCCTGAAAGCTCGAACTGGCCGCCGGGCTCGAGGCTGATGTTCGCGTCGCCCTTCTCGAGCCCGACGACATGCGCACCCTCATATTGCGGTGTCCAGCCGCGTTCGATCAGCGCGGCGAAGATCGCCGAGATCGAGCGGGGGCCGTCATAGGGCAGCGGCGCATGGCTGTCGGTGAGAAAGCCGAACTTCTCGTGTTCGGTCCCGATCCGCCACGCATCGCGGGGCTTCACGCCATCCGCCAGATAGCCGGCAAGCTGAGCATGGTCTTCGATAGGTCCGCCGCCGGACTGGGGGATGGACATGGTCTGGCCGCTTTCCGTTCGGTGGAATCGTGACGACGACAGGCCATGCTTCCCGGCGCGGGGGAAGTCAACGCCCGGAACGGCGCGCATCTGCACAGGCCGCGGGCAGGAGCACGGATCAGGCGGCCGGAGCGGGGCGACGCCAGATCAGGGCGGTCACATTCGACCGCCCCGCCTCCTCCGTCACGGCGGAAACAAGCTGGGCCGCCGTCAGGCCCGGAAGCGTGACAAACGCGTCGAAAAGTGCTTCGTCCCCCTGCGCTCCCAGCGGCACGACAAGATCGGGGCTGCCGCGCGCGCGCAGAAGCCAGGCGCGGCCTCCGCCATGGGGGACAAGCCCGATCTCGGTCAGGTCATCCAGCGCCACGAACCCGCCGCCCGCAGGGCCGAAATAGCCGATCCTCCCCTCGACCAGTTCGACCACGCCCGGCCCTTCGCCCCCGGCTGCGGCAAAGCGCCGCCGCTGCACGGCGATGAGCAGCAGGACAGGCGAGAGGGCCAGCAGCGCCCAGCCCAGAAGCGCAAGGGTTCCGAAGGCGGCGAGGCCAAGCCATCCGCCGAAGAGACCGACCGCAACGGCACCGATCTCGCCGCGCCAGCGAAACAGGGCCTCCGTCACCTCGGGGCGGATGAACTCAGCCATGGCCCTTCGCCCCGCCCCTCATCACCAGTCCCCGCAGGTGATCTGCCAGAGCGTCAGCGCCGCCACTGCCGCCGTATCCGCGCGCAGGATCCTGGGACCGAGCGCGACCGGCACCGCCTGGGGCAGGCGGCGCAGCCG
>CAYUBT010000045.1:0-16015 GCA_964443055.1 uncultured Rubellimicrobium sp. | reverse complement strand
GCCGCCTATCTGATGATGGGGCTGAACGGGATCTCCGGCGTGCTGGCGGCCATCGGCGGGGTGATGTTCATCGTCATCATCGTCGGCTCGATCCTCTGGGGGCCGAGACTCGACGGACCGAACGCCAGGCTTGCCTTCCCGCTGCACGACCGCGCGCGTGAGTCCGTGTCGAAATACGGCTCGGAAGGGACGCTGAAGCTGCCGGGGACGATCATCCTCGTGACGATCTTCTTCGCGGCCTTCGTCCTCTACTACTTCGTCAACTGGAAGTATCTCTCGGAACTCTGGCTGTTCCGCTGAGACATTGAAAGGCGCAGTGCGATGAAGAACGCTGTCGATACCACGATCTCCATCCTGAAGCTCAGGATCGGCAGCTTCATCGCGCTGGCCGCGCTGGTCGGCATCGTCACCGGGGGAGGCACGCTCTCGCCGGTGAAGGCGCTGGTCTTCACCCTCGCCGTGCTGGGCGCGTCCGGCGCGGCGGGGGCCTTCAACCAGTATTTCGAACGCAAGACCGACAGGCTGATGGCCCGCACCTTCGCGCGGCCCTTCGCGAGCGGGCAACTGAAGGAGGGCTGGATCTGGCCCGCGACCTTCACGATGCTGCTCCTGGCCTCGCTCCTCATGGCCTGGTCGGTATCGGGCTGGCTGCCGACACTGCTCGTGTTTCTGGGGGCCTTCACCTACGGGATTCTCTATACGCTGGTGCTGAAGCGCCGCACGGTCTGGAATGTCGTGATCGGCGGTGCGGCCGGGAGTTTCGCGCTTCTGGCCGGTGCGGCGGCAGCCGCGGCCCCTGGTGCCTTTCCCGTCGGTCCGGTGCCCATGGCGCTGGCGGTGATGCTGTTCTTCTGGACACCGCCGCATTTCTGGGCGCTCGCTGTCGTGCGGGCCGAGGATTACCGCAGGGCGGGCGTGCCGATGCTGCCGGTGACCCATGGCCCCGAAGTCTGGGGGCCGGTGATCTTCCTGCATATCGCCACGCTCACGGCGATCTCCATCCTTCCGCTCGGACTCGGCCTTGGCGTGATCTACGGGGTGATCGCGCTCGGCTCCGGAGCCTGGTTCACCTGGACGGGCTGGAAGCTCATGTCCGATCCGTCGAAAGAGGCGGCGCGACGCGTCTTCCATGCCTCTCTCGCGCAATTCGCCGCGCTCTCGTTCGGCGTCATTCTTGACCGGTTGGTGGCATGGTATCTCTGACGCGGCTTGCCGCATTCCTCGCGCTTCTCTTCGCTTCCCCGGTCGCCACGGCCGCACAGTCGCTCGAACCCGAGGCGGTTCTCGCCGCCAGCCAGGCCGCCATCGGCAACATGACCGGAGAGCACGTCTTCCGCGACCAGAACGGCGCGCCCCTTGCGCTCGCCGACCTGCGCGGCAAGCCGCTGATCGTCTCGCTCATTTTCACGAGCTGCGCGACCGTCTGCCCGATCACCACCGACCACCTGCGCGAACAGGTCGCCGAGGTGCGCCGCTCGCTCGGCACGGACAAGTTCAACGTCCTGACCTTCGGTTTCGACGCGACCGGCGACCGGCCCGCGCAGCTTGCGGGTTTCGCGAGCACCCATCAGATCCTGATCGAGGGCGACTGGTATATCGCCAGTGCCGACCCCGGGACGACCGAAGCCTTCCTCGACGAACTCGGCTTTTCCTATCGCGCCGGCGCGGGCGGGTTCGACCATATCACCCAGACCTCGATCCTCGATGCCGAGGGCCGCGTCTATCGCCAGGTCTATGGCGAGGCCTTCCCGCTTCCGGTGCTCATGGAGCCGATGAAGGATCTCGTCTTCGGCACGCGCACGCGAGGCCTCGATCCCGCGGCGCTCTGGGACCGGTTTTCCTTCCTCTGCACCGTCTACAATCCTGCCACCGGAGCCTATCGGTTCGACTACGGCATCTTCTTCGGCATCTTCGCCGGAGGTCTTTCACTGATCCTCACCGGGCTGGTGATCCTCAAGCTCTGGCTCGACAGCCGCAGGGCCATGGTCCGCGCGCAGGGACACGGGCAGGGACGGCGACGGCAGGAAATCGGATAATCAATGCAGAAGATTGTAAGAAACGGCTTTGACCGCGCCGAGCGCGCGCTCGATCGCGTGTTCGGGCCGCAATGGAACCCGCTTGCGAATCTCGGCCCGCTCGGCTGGTTGCTGTTCTGGATGGTGACGATCACCGGCGTCTACCTGTTCTTCTTCTTCGACACCGGCGTGACGCGGGCCTGGGAGTCGGTCGAGCGGATCTCGGGTGCCCACTGGTGGCATGCGGGCGTGGCGCGCAGCGTCCACCGTTACGCCTCGGACCTCATGGTGCTGGTCGTGCTCGTGCATCTGGTCCGCGAATGGTCGCGCGACCGCTATCGCGGCAGCCGCTGGTTCTCGTGGGTGACGGGTGCCATCGCGATCTGGTTCATCTATCTGTCGGGCTTCACCGGCTACTGGCTGGTCTGGGACACGCTTGCCCAATATGTCGCGACGACGACGACCGAATTCCTCGACAGCCTTGGCATCTTCGCCGAACCCATCGCCCGCAACTTTCTGGCGCCGGACCTGCTCTCGAGCCGGTTCTTCACGCTGATGGTGTTCCTGCATATCGCCATTCCGCTGATCCTGCTCATGCTCATGTGGGTCCATGTGCAGCGCATCACCTCGGCACGCACCCGGCCGCCGCGCGGTCTGTCGATCATCATGATCGGCGCCGCGGTGGTCGGCGCGCTGATCTGGCCTGCGACCTCGCAGCCCCCGGCGGACCTCGCGCAGGCACCGCTTTCGGTCGGGCTCGACTGGATCATCCTGCCGGTCTACCCGCTGATCGAGGCGCTGCCCCATGGTGTCACCTGGGCGCTGGTGAGCGTGTTCGGCGTCCTGCTCATCGGCCTGCCCTGGTTGCCACCGAGGAGGGAGCTGACGGCGGCCGAGGTCACGCTCGACCATTGCAACGGCTGCGGGCGCTGCGTCGATGACTGCCCTTACAGCGCCATCACGCTGGTACCGCGCACCGACGATCTGCCCTTCGCGCAGGAGGTCGTGGTCGACCCGGACCGCTGCGTCGCCTGCGGCATCTGCATGGGGTCCTGCCCGTCCTCGACCCCGTTCCGGCGCACCGGCGAACTTCTCACCGGGATCGACCTGCCCGACCGCTCGCTTGCGGGCCTGCGTGCCGAGGTGATCGAGGCGGCCGAGGCGCTGAAGGGACAGGCGGGCCGCGTCCTTACCCTTGCCTGCGGCTTCGGTGCTGCGGCCAGGGAAGAGCCGGGCAGGGTGGTCCTGCCCTGCGTGGCGATGGTGCCGCCTTCGCTGCTCGACTACATCATCAGCAAGGATCTGGCTGATGGCGTGGCCATCGCCGGCTGCGCCGAACGCGACTGCCAGCATCGCCTCGGGCATGAATGGACAGAAAAGCGCATCGCCCGCGAACGCGATCCCTACCTGCGCGAACGCGTCCCGCGCGAGCGGCTGCACACGATCTGGGCCGGCCCGACCGAGGGCGCGCGGCTGGGCTTCGAACTCGGTGCCTTCCGGACGAGCCTCGCCGGGATGGGCCCGTTCGCGGGCGTTCGCCCGCTGGCCGACGACGAGATGCAGGAAGCGCTCTCGACCTCGCGGCGCAGAAAGGATCAGTGATGAAGGCCCCGAAAGACGCCCCGTCCAAGGCTCCCGATCCCAGGACCGATATCGACTGGAGGCACGACTGGGCGCGGCTGCTCGGCGGCGGGCTGGTCACGGTCGCCGTGGTCGTCGGAACGGCCGTCCTTTCGGCCTGGCCCGACTGGCAAAGCCTGCCCGAGGGCAGCACGGTCCTGCGGGTGAGTTTCCAGTACAGCGGCGAGCGCGACTGCCGCACCCGCACTGAGGAGGAACTCGCCGCGCTCCCGCGCAACATGCGCCTTGCCGAGGAATGCAGCCGCCGCCGCAATCCGATCGGCGTGGCGATCATGATCGACGGACGCCCGCTCTATGACGAGACGGTGAAGCCCTCGGGCCTTGCCGGTTCGGGGCCGTCGCGGCTTTACGAGCGTTTCGTCCTGCCTGCGGGCGACCATGGCATCCATGTCAGTCTGCGCGCCGACGGAAACAGCGACGAGATCACGCATGAGGCCGAATTCGCGCTTTCCCTTGCTCCGGGCGCGAGCGCGGCGATAGATTTCGATTCAACGGCCGAGGAATTCGTGCTGCGCTGAGGGAGGATGCAATGGCGATCGAATGGCGACCCGAATTCAGTGTGGGCGATCCCGCGATCGACTTCGAGCACAAGGAGTTGATCGACCTGGTCAATGTGGCGGCGGCCGAGATCCTCGACGGCAGCCCCGAGGCTGATGTCGAACGTGCCCTTGGCGATCTCCTGCGCTCGGTCTCGTCGCATTTCGCGCATGAGGAACACCAGATGCGCGCCGCGGGATATGACCAGCTCACCGATCACAAGGACGATCACGAGCGCCTGATCGACGCATTGCGGGACATCATGGATGACGAGGATCTGACGGCCCCGGCTGCGGCCGACCGGCTGACCAAGGTGCTCGAAGCCTGGTTCACGGACCATTTCCGCACGCATGACGCGCGGCTTCATCGCCAGCTCGGGCCGCACGATCACTGAGGGCCGAGGGGGCGTTTGTTATCCCGTCACTGAAGGAAGGCGACAGCCGGTGCGGCAACCTGCCGGCAGCGGTCAGATCGCTTCCCTTTGCCGCAATGACGACGAAAAGGCCCGCTTACCCGCCCCACTGGCGCACCGCGCCGCAATCCATATGGACGAAGTTGGATCCCGAGTAACGCCCGACGCCGCCCGCCTGGCACGAGGCCGCAGCCCGCGCGATCTGGGACACGCTGCGCCCCTCGACCCGGAGGTCGGCAGCCTGTCCACGCATGTGGAGCGAGTTGCTGGCCACGCCGGAGGAGGTGCGCGACAGCATCGCGTTGGTCGCCGGAGAGCGGTAGCCGGACAGGAGCATGTAAGGTGCCCTGACATCGAGCAGCCGGTGCGAGGCGGCCATGATGTCGAGCGTTCGGGTGTCGATCGCCACCGCCTCACCATTGCGCCAGTCGCGCATGAAGAGGCTGACCTCGCGCACGGCCTCACCGATATATTCGCCGTCGATCCAGTAGACCGTCTCGAGGCTCTCGCCGGTGCGGCCGTTGTACATCTTGAGCCTGCGCACGTCGCCTGCGCCGCGCAAGACGCCGAAGGCGTTCGAATAGGTTGGCGCCGCAGCAACGGTCAGCGCCGCAAACACACCGAGGATACCACGCCGGGTTGTCCCGGAATCAAGCATTTGCGTCATGTTTTCGCCTGTCCCGGCCATATCTGTCTGGCCTGTTGTTCTTCATCTCCCCAGATGTGCCGGGACTATGGCATGTGCCGCCCCCCTGACCAACCCGCTTTTCGCAGAAACCCGTAAACAGGGCCTGATCGGCAGGATTCTGCCGGAACCGGCAGGCGGACCGGCAGGCCGGTCAAGGGGTTGGGGGGTGGCGAAGCACCTGCGCAAACGCTAGTGTCGCGAGGAGGGGCCCACCCGCCATACCGGCCCGATCTTGACGATTTCCAGACGAACGTCGTGTATCCGACAGGAACCGCAGCCATCACAAGGACGAGAGCGAGGCCAGTGATTGATGCACGATCACGCCTGGCCGCCCCTGCAACGACAGCAATGCGGCCCGACACCCGGGAACCTTCCCTGCAACACCTGCCTCGCGACGGTGTGTGCGGGCGGCATGATCCGGTGGACTTGGGCGGGTCCGGCTTCTAGGCTGGCCTCCTGACATGCGCTTGCCAATGCCGGATCTTCTCATGGTTTCTGTCTCGATCTCACGCCGTCTCCCGGGCCTCGCGCTCGCGGTGCTCCTTGCGGGCGCTGCCGTGCCTTCCGCCGCGCAGGTAAGCGGTTTCGCCCTGGGCGTGGCCCAGGCGGCCGCGGAGGACGACGCGATTGCAGCCTTCTATCGCGCCCGCGACTTTGCCGGGCTCTGGACCGGGGTCGATGCGCAGGCCATGGCGCGGCGCAATGCCCTTCTCGGTGCGCTTGCGGCCGCGCCCGCCCACGCGCTCCCCGGAGACCGCTTCGACCCGGCTGCCCTCATGGCCAGGATGCAGGCGGCAACCGGCGCGGGCGAACGCGGGGCGATGGATGTCGAGATGAGCCGCATGCTCGCCGCCTGGGCACGCGCGGTCGGAACGGGGATTCTGGATCCCGGCTCGATCTATGGCATGAACAAGCGAGAGCGCCGCGCGCTGGATGTTACGGCGCTGCTCGAGGATTTCGCGCAAAGCCGTGATCCGGTCTCGTTCCTGCAGGGCCTCGCCCCGGCCTCGCCCGAATATGCGCGGCTGATGGCGGCGCGGCTGTCGCTTCTGGACAGCGTCGCGGCGGGCGGCTGGGGGCAGCAGGTGCAGGCGGAGCGGCTCGCGCCCGGCGACCAGGGCACGCAGGTCGTGGCCTTGCGTGACCGGCTGGCGGCGATGGGCTATCTCGCGCCTTCGGTCACCGCCGAATATGACGGTGCCATTGCCGAGGCGGTGCGCAGCTTCCAGGAGGCACACGGGCTCGAACCCGACGCCGTTGCCGGGGCTTCGACCATCGCCGAGATCAACCGCAGCCCCGAGGAGCGCCTGCGCGCAGTCACCGTGGCCATGGAGCGCGAGCGTTGGCTCGGTCCCGAACGGGGCGAACGCCATATCTGGGTGAATCTCACCGATTTCACCGCGCGGATCGTGGATGAGGATGTCATCACCTTCGAGACCCGCGCGGTCATCGGGGCAACGGCGAGCGACCGCCAGAGCCCCGAGTTTTCCGACGAAATGCAGTATTTGGTCCTTAACCCGAGCTGGTACGTGCCGCGGTCCATTGTCGTGGGCGAATATCTGCCGCAACTGCAGCGCAATCCCCATGCGGTGGGCCATATCCGCGTGATCGACAGCCG
Organism: uncultured Rubellimicrobium sp.; assembly: GCA_964443055.1. Classification (GTDB taxonomy): domain Bacteria; phylum Pseudomonadota; class Alphaproteobacteria; order Rhodobacterales; family Rhodobacteraceae; genus JADYZU01. Next base: position 9,104 of record CAYUBT010000045.1, on the reverse strand, counting down.
CGGGCGGATCGTGAACCGCAGCGCCGCCAATTTCTCGCAATACAGCGCGCGCAGCTTCCCCTATTCCATGGTTGAACCGCCGTCGGCCGGCAATGCGCTCGGCATCGTGAAGTTCATGTTCCCCAATCCCTGGGCGATCTATCTGCACGACACGCCCTCGCGCAGTCTTTTCGGGCGCGAGGTGCGCGCCTTCTCGCATGGCTGCATTCGCCTGCAGGATCCGCGCGACTTCGCTCATGCGCTTCTGGCGCGCCAGACGGACGATCCGGTAGGAATGTTCAACACGATCCTGAACACCGGGGCCGAGACGCGGGTCGACCTCGAGGAGCCCGTGCCGATCCATCTCGACTATCGCACCGCCTTCACCGATGCCGACGGACGTCTGCAGTTTCGCCGCGATGTCTACGGGCGCGATGCGCGGATCTGGGAGGCGCTGGTGGCGGAAGGGGTCGAGGCACCCGGTGTCCAGGGCTGAAAGCTGGTCGCTGGCCGAGGTCGCCGCCGCACTTGGCGCGGAATGCGCCGGTGACCCGGACCTGCGCATCACCGGCGCGGCCGAGCCCGCCGGGGCGGGGCCGGAGGACCTGGCCATCGCCCTTGCGCCCCGCTGGGGGGAGGGGCTTGCCGAAGGCCGCGCACGGACGGCGCTGCTCTGGCCGGGGGCCGACTGGCAGGAACTGGGGCTGAAGGGCGCGATCTTCGCACCGCGCGGGCGTCTGGCGATGGCGCGTCTGACGCAGCTTCTCGATCCGGGGCCCGGTTTCGCACCGGGCGCGCACCCTTCCGCCGTGATCGAGGGCGAGACAGGCGAAGGCGCTTCGGTCGGGGCGCTTTCCGTCGTGGGGCAGGGCGCAAGGATCGGGGCGGGCACGCGGATCGGGCCGCAGGTCACCATCGCGCCGGGAGCGCGGATCGGGGCCGGTTGCCTCATCCATGCGGGCGTCCGCATCGGCCCGCGCGTCGTGATCGGCGACAATGTCATTCTCCAGCCCGGCGCGGTGATCGGCGGCGACGGCTTTTCCTTCGTCACCGCCACGCCGTCGCGCGCCGAAACTGCAGGCAAGAGCCTCGGCGGGGAGACGTCTGCGCCCCCCGACGATCCGCGCTGGCACCGCATCCATTCCCTTGGCGGGGTCGTGATCGGCGATGATGTCGAGATCGGCGCGAATGCTTGCGTCGATGCCGGCACGATCCGGGCGACGCGGATCGGGCGGGGCACGAAAATCGACAATCTCTCGCAGCTTGGCCACAATGTCGTCATCGGCGAGCATTGCCTCTTTGCGGCGCAGGCGGCGATCGGCGGCTCGACCGTTGTCGGCGACCGGGTGGTCGCAGGGGGGAAATGCGGGCTGGCCGACAATATCAGGGTGGGTGACGATGTCGTGATGGGCGGCGGCAGCATCGCCCTCGCCAATGTGCCCGCAGGCCGTGTCATGCTGGGCTATCCCGCAATGCCGATGCAGGTCCAGGTGGCAGCCTACAAGGCCCTGCGCCGACTGCCGCGCCTCCTGCAAAGGCTCGGTCGCGACGGCGACAGGAAGGTTCCAAATCCGGGCGAGACAGACTAGAGGAACGTCATCCCAGCGACGGGTCCGCTCAGGAGAGAGTCATGACGGTCAGAGACAGGGTGAGAGAGATCATCGCCGGTCAGGCGATGCTGGATGTGAGGGATGTGCGTGACGAGGCGACGCTCGCCGATCTGGGCATCGATTCCCTCGGACTGGTCGAAAGCATCTTCGCCATCGAGGAAGCCTTTGATATCTCGGTGCCCTTCAACGCAAACGACCCGGATTCGGGTGATTTCGACATTTCCTCGGTCGCGACCATCATCCGGGCCGTCGAATCCCTCATCGCGGGCAATGACGAGGCTGCGCGCGCATGAGGCGCGTCGCCATCACCGGCACGGGCACGATCAACGCATTGGGGCAGAACGTGCCGCAGACGCTCGCCGCGATGCGCGAGGGGCGCTGCGGGATCGGGCCGCTGCAGATCCGCGATGTCGAGCGGCTCTCGGTCCAGATCGGCGCGCAGGTGAGGGATTACGACGAGGGCACCCGTTTCAACCGCCAGCAGATCGCGCTCTACGACCGCTTCACCCAATTTGCGCTCCTGTCCGCGCGCGAGGCGGTGGAGCAGTCGGGGCTGACCTTCAGCGAGGAACTCTCGCTGCGTGCGGGCGTGATCCTCGGCACTTCCGGCGGGGGGCTGAGCACACAGGACGAGAATTATCGCGCGGTCTATGAAGAAGGGAAAAACCGAGTCCATCCCTTCATCGTGCCGCGCCTGATGAACAATGCGGCCACCAGCCACCTGAGCATGGAATGGGGCCTGCGCGGCCCGTCCTTCACGGTCTCGACCGCCTGCGCCAGTTCAAATCACGCGATGGGGCTCGCCTTTCAGATGATCCGTTCGGGGGCGACCGAGGTCATGCTGACGGGCGGCTCCGAAGCGATGCTCTGCTTTGGCGGCATCAAGGCCTGGGAGGGGTTGCGCGTCATGTCGCGCGACGGCTGCCGTCCGTTCTCGGCCAATCGCAACGGCATGGTCCAGGGCGAGGGCAGTGCGGTTTTCGTCTTCGAAGACTGGGACCATGCGACCGCGCGGGGTGCGGATATTCTGGCCGAGGTCATGGGATTCGCCATGAGCGCGGATGCGGCCGACATCGTCATGCCGCAGGCGGCCGGGGCCGAGCGTGCGATCGCCGGGGCCCTGCATGATGCGGGGATGACCGCCGAGGAGGTGGGCTACATCAACGCCCATGGCACCGGCACCGCCGCCAATGACCGCACCGAATGCGCGGCCGTGAGCCATGTCTTCGGCGCCCATGCCGACCGGGTCATGCTGTCCTCGACGAAATCGATGCATGGCCACCTGATCGGCGGCACCGGGGCGGTGGAGCTTCTGGCCTGCATCATGGCCCTGCGTGACGGCGTGATCGCGCCGACCATCGGCTATGAGGAACCCGATCCCGAATGCGCGCTGGATGTCGTGCCGAATGTTGCCCGAGAGGCGCGGGTCGAGGCGGTCCTGTCCAACGCTTTCGCCTTCGGCGGGCTGAATGCGGTTCTGGCACTGCGCCGCGCCTGACCAGTTCAAACCGTCATTGCGAGGAGCCGAAGGCGACGCGGCAAGCCAGAGCGTTGGGGCCTCTGGCTTTGCCTCGCTGGCGCTCGCAATGACGAGGGGTGGTCGTTCGTCATTGCGAGGAGCCGGATCACTCGGCGGCGGTTTCTTCCGCGCCTGTGCCGTCCTCGTCGACCAGCGCCGGGTCATAGGCCGTGCTGCTCTCCATCCCGGCTGTGAATCCCATGAGCGAGATGGTCAGGTCGAAGGGCTGCGCGGGGTCGGCGGCAGGCACGATGCGCAAGCCGGCCTCGCTCCCGCGCTTGAGCGTCGTCACATCCGCCTCGGTCAGGCCGATCCGGGCCACACAGCCGGCGCGGTTGCAGAAGCTGAACTCGTAGCGGCGCGCGCTCTGTCCGCTGATCGAGATCACCGCGCCTTCGGTCAGCAGAGTCTCGAGCGGGGCGACAATGGTGAGCCCGGCCGCCGCCTGACCTCCGGGCGGCAGCGGGAAGGCCGTGATCTCGGCGACTGGCAACTCGTCCGGCCCGTGAAGAAGCTGGTACAATTCACAAGGATCATTCTGCTCGGGCAGGAAGATGCAGCGCATCGCCCAATCGCCGAATTCCTCGCGGATGTAGAATTCGCCCGGACGCGGGCCCTCGTTCAGCTCCGCACCCATGTCGAGGCCGAGATCGTCGACCGGAGAGGCCTGGTCCTCCTCCCCGGAGGTTTCGGCCGGGACCTCGGTGACGGTCGTGTCCTCCGCCTCGGGCTCGGCGTCCTGCGCCGCGAGAGGGAACGCAAGGCCGACCAGCGCGGCAGCGGCGAGGGCAAGTGTAAGACGCATGGTTGAAGTCCCTGTTTTTCCTGCGCCGCGCATAGCACGCCGCATGGCATGTGTCAGGTCAAAAGCGGGCGATTTCCAGAGGGAACGGAGACTGTCTCGTAAAGAAAAGAGGCCGAAAACCGGCCCCTTTTCAACTTCTCCCTGCCGGACTTTGCCGACCATTGCCGCGACAGTAGAAAATGGTAACGGAACCGTCAACAGCGAAAAGCCCTCTGCCGGACGCCCGCGCAGATGATGCTGCGTCAACCAAAAAGGCCGCGCCCGGAGGCGCGGCAGTCTGACAGGGAGGAGCCGGCCCCGAAGGGCTGACGCATTCGGTCTGGCACAGGGAGGTTAAGACTGTATTGTGCCGCGAGGCCGGGTTGAGATGACGGAGCGGGCGATGGGCGGGTCGATCTTCGTGGGCGGGGGCGGCGTGGACTACGCCGTGCCGCAGGATCTTCTGCTCGCCCTCACCAATCGTCATGGCCTCATCACCGGGGCGACCGGCACGGGCAAGACGGTCACGCTACAGATCCTCGCCGAAGGGCTGTCGGCGGCGGGTGTCCCGGTCTTTCTTTCGGACATCAAGGGCGATGTGGCCGGGCTCGCGCGGCCGGGCGACCCGGAAGGCAAGCTGCATGGTGCCTTCATGGAGCGTGCGGCCAGGATCGGCCTCGATCTGCGCTATTCGGCCTTCCCGGTCACCTTCTGGGACATCTTCGGTGAGCAGGGCCACCCGGTGCGCGCGACCGTGGCCGAGATGGGGCCGCTGCTGCTTGCCCGCATGCTGCAACTCAACGAGGTGCAGGAAGGGGTGCTGAACGTCGCCTTCCGCCTTGCCGATGAGGAGGGGCTCGCGCTTCTCGATCTGGAGGATCTGCAATCGCTTCTGCACTGGTGCGGCCAGAACGCCCGTGATCTGTCGCTGCGCTACGGCAATGTCTCCACCGCCTCGATCGGCGCGATCCAGCGTGCGCTGCTGATGCTGGAAAACGAGGGCGGCGCGCTTCTGTTCGGTGAGCCCGCGCTCGATCTTGCCGATCTGATGCGGTTCGACGCCGAGGGGCGAGGGATGGTGAATATCCTCGCCGCCGACAGGCTGATGAACGCGCCGCGCCTCTATGCCACCTTTCTGCTGTGGCTCCTGTCCGAACTCTTCGAGACCCTGCCCGAAGTGGGCGACCCCGAGAAGCCGAAACTCGTCTTCTTCTTCGACGAGGCACATCTGCTTTTTGACGACGCGCCGAAAGCGCTGGTGGACAAGGTCGTGCAGGTTGCCCGGCTCATCCGCTCGAAGGGCGTGGGCGTGTGGTTCGTCACGCAGAACCCGGTGGATGTGCCTGATGCGGTGCTCGCCCAGCTCGGCAACCGGGTGCAGCATGCCCTGCGCACCTTCACCGCCAATGACCGCGCCGCGCTCGAGAAGGCTGCGCGCACCTATCGCGACAACCCGCGTTTCGACATCGCGCAGACGATCAGCGAGGTCGGCACCGGCGAGGCCGTGACCTCGTTCCTCGACCGCAAGGGCGCACCGGGCATCTCCGAGCGGACCCTGATCCGCCCGCCCTCGTCGCAGCTCGGGCCGATCACGGCCGAGCAGCGCGCGGCGATCATTTCGGCCTCGCCGATGGGTGTGAAATACGACCGGCGCATCAATCGCGAGAGCGCCCATGAGATCCTGTCCTCGCGTGCCGCAAGGGCCGCGCAGGAGACAGCAGAAGACACCCCTGAAGCCGAGCGTGAATTCTCTCGCGCCACGCGATTCGGGGGTGCGGCCTCGCGCAGCAGCACGCCCGCCGCATCGTCCCGGCGCGATTCATCAAGAACCTTTGTCGGGGATGTTGGCGAGGCGCTTGCTTCGGTCACGGTGAAGGAGTTGCGCGGAACAACGGGGCGGCGGCTCATCCGGGGGCTGTTCGGCACGATCACGCGGGGCCGCTGATCAGCCCTTTTCCGCAAGCGGATGTTTCGTCAGCACCAGATCGCGCAGATGGTCGTCGATGACATGGGTATAGATTTCGGTCGTCGCCACATCGGCATGGCCGAGCATGGTCTGGATCGCGCGCAGATCGGCACCCCCGGCCAGAAGATGGGTAGCGAAGGCATGGCGGAGCACATGCGGCGTCACCCGTTCCGACGGGATTCCGGCGAGCCGGGCAAGCTCCTTGACCAGCAGAAAGAAAGCCTGCCGAGTTAGGTGCCCCTCGCGCCCGCGCGCGGGGAACAGGAAGCGCGAGGGCACCCGTCCCTTTTCAGCGGCCGCGTCCTCGCGCTGCCCGCGTTCCTTCAGCCAGTCGCGCAGCGAGGCGCGCGCGGGCGGCGAGAGGGGAACCATGCGTTCCCGCCCGCCCTTGCCCTTCACGAGGATCATGCGCGGATTGCCCTGCACGGCGGCCACGGGCAGCGAGACGAGTTCGCTCACCCGCATCCCCGTGGCATAGAGCAGTTCCATCAGGCAGATGTTGCGCAGCCGGTCGCGCCCTCCGGTCCTTGCGGCCGCGAGCAGGGCCTCGACTTCGCTCACGCTGAGCGTCTGAGGCAGGCTTCGCGCCTTGCCGGGGCCGCTCAGGCGCAGGGTCGGATTGTCGTCGCGCCAGCCCTCGTCGTGGATAAAGCGGAAGAATTGCCGGAGCGACGAGAGCCTGCGCGCCCGCGTGGCCCGCGACAGCCCGGCCTCCTCGCAGGAGAGCAGATAGGATTCGATCTCCGGCGCGCCGACACGCGCGGCATGCAGGCCGTGCCGCAGCAGCCAGCCTTCGAGATCGCGCAGGTCGCGCCCGTAGGCCAGAAGCGTGTTGCGAGCCGCGCCCGATTCGGCTGCCGCCGCCTCGAGGAAGTTGGAAATCCACCGACCCATCGGCATGTCGTCAGCGCTCATGGCGAGAGGATCAGATATTGCAGCGCGGCACGCCGGGCGACATCCTCGAGCCCCATCTGCCGCAGGAAGGCGAGCCCCTCGGTCATGGCCAGCGGATCACTCTCGAGGCCGGCGGCCATCTGGGTGAGAACGCGAAGAAGCGCCTCGCCCAGCCGCCGGTTGGCGGCAAGCTCGAGAAGCGCCTCGGGCAGGTCCGGGGCAGAGAAGGCCGCCAGCACCGCCGCTTCGCGCGCATTCCGGGCCGAGGCGCCCGGGGCGTCGCCAAGCGCCACGGCGGCGAGAAGCGCGTTCCCCGCGCCTTCGGGAATGGTCCGGGCAACGGATTCATAGTCCGGCGACAGGAGTGCGATCCGCCATGCGAGCGCGCCCGCGTCACCGGAAAGCCCCGCCTCCATCAGCCTTGCGCCATAGGTCTCGGCAAAGGCCACGCCCGCGCCGCGCGCGCTCATCGCCTCCCAGGCGGGGGGCAGGGCGCGGGCCAGTGCCTCGCTGCCCTCGTCCAGCGCGGCTTCGAGGTCCTGGATCGCCCGTGCCCGGTCCCAGACGCCGCCCGAGGCGGCGGGGGTCTGAAGCATGTAGAGCCCGAACAGCACGTTGGGCGACACCGCTCCCACCCGCACGAGTCGCTCGGCCGCCTCCATCCGGCTGCGCCAGGGGGCGATCTCGCGCAGGTCGGCATGGGCAAAGGCGCGCGGCAGGCTGGCGGTGGCGAGGGGTTCGCCCAGAGCCTCGCGCAGGCGGTAGATCAGCGGCGAGGGGCGCGTCGGCGGGGGCAGGGGGCCCGAGGTCTCGGCCGCTTCGGGATCGAGGAACAGCGTGAGCGTCGCGTCGTCTTCCGCCCCGATCTGGTCGAGCGCGCGGCCGGTGCCCAGCGTGAGCATCGCCGCATCCCAGTCGCCCTTGCGCACAAGGCAGAAGATGCGCGCCGGCAGCGTGGGCGCAAGCGCCGGGCGGCTATCCATGAAGTGACAGGCGTGATCCTCGGTCCCGGTCAGGAGCGAGACATCGAACCAGCGACGGAAGGTCTCGGCATCCTCGCGCCCGTCCTCCTCAAGCAGCGCCTGCGCCGGTTCGAGCGCGCCGAGTTCCAGCAGCTTGTCCACGCGCGCCAGAAAGAAATCGGCCTCGGCACCGTCGCCCGCAGGCGGGTCGGCACGGGCCAGCAGCAGGGTGGTGAAGAAGCTGCGCAATGCGGGCAGGGTTTCGGCCTCCTCGCCGCGCACCAGCGCAACGAGGAGTTCGGCCCGGCTGCCGGACCACAGGTCATGGGGCAGCCCGGTGACCGAGGGGGGCAGAAGACCGAGCCCGCCGCGCGGCGCGGAATCGAGTGACTGCACCGAGACCTCGGGCATGGCCGCGCTTTCGGTGATGGGTGTCTCGTTCGGGTCGCGCACGGGGGCGGGCGTGCCGCCACCCCGACTGGCCTCCTCGACGCTTTGCGACAGCCAGTCGATGGCCGAGAGCGGCGCACCCTCCTGTGCAGCCAGGGGCGTGGCGAGAGCAAGCGAGGCTGCGAGGACTGCGGCGCGCATGGCTCTAGCTCCCGCCAAGGGTGACAGGCTGGCGGATTTCCTCCAGCGGTGGCGCGAATTCGGCCGGGAACAGGAGGGGGCCGAGATAGGCAAAGGCCACGAAGGCCAGAAACCCGAGCACCGCAAGGATGAGGATCCCCTTGATCAACCGCCGCATCGCGCCCCGCCGCCTGTTGTTGTTCTGCTTCTTGCAGGGATTATAACTGGCATCCGCGCCAAGATCACGCCATTGAGTGGCGCAATCGGCGTCGGGCCGCCGCAGATATGCGCCCGGGACAACACGTTCGGGTGATGTGACAGGGGAACGGGATGGGCAGGGTCCGCAACGAGCGCCGGGAAGGGCGGAACAGCCCCGGTCATCTCCTGCGCGGCGTGGCCCTTGTCGGCATGATGGGCGCGGGCAAGACGGCGGTCGGGCGGGTGCTGGCACAACGGCTGGCCGTGCCCTTCCTCGACAGCGATGCCGCCATCGAGGAAGCGGCACAGGCGACCATCCCCGAAATCTTCGCCCGTGACGGCGAGGCGTTCTTCCGGGCGCGCGAGGCCGAGGTGATCGCGCGGCTGCTGTCGGGGCCGCCCGCGATTCTCTCGACCGGCGGCGGGGCCTTCATGCAGGAACGTGTGCGTGAACTGATCCGCGAATCGGGCGTTGCGCTCTGGCTCGACGCCGATCTTGCAACGCTCTGGTCGCGCGTGCGCCACCGCGACACGCGCCCGCTGCTGCGCACCGCCGACCCCCATGCCACGCTCTCCGCGCTCTATGAACAGCGCGTGCCGGTCTATGCGCTGGCTGAATTGC
>CAYUBT010000044.1:0-16031 GCA_964443055.1 uncultured Rubellimicrobium sp. | reverse complement strand
TATCTCGGCAAGCCGACTTTCTGCACGATGCCTTCGAGAGGGGGGATGCGGGCTAAATCGCCCATGCCCTTGGCGTGATCGTGCGCGCCCGGGGCATGTCACAGGTCGCGCGCGGGCGGGTCTCAGCCGCGAGGTGCTTTACAGGGCACTCTCGCCGAGCGGCAGCCCGACGCTGACGACCCTGCTTGGCGTGACGCGCGTGCGGAATATCCGCCTCGATCCCCGCGCGGCACCCGATGGGGCCGAGGTCACTTCCCCCTGACGAATCACCTCGCCTCGTGCTAGGGATTGCGTCATGAGCGCGCCCGCCCCCCATATGTCCGCATCCCTCCCCGTCATCCGCCAGCTTGACGATGGCCTCATCAATCGCATCGCGGCGGGCGAGGTAGTCGAACGCCCCGCCTCGGCGGTGAAGGAACTGGTCGAGAACGCGCTCGATGCGGGGGCACGGCGGATCGAGGTGGTGATCGCGGAAGGTGGTCGTTCGCTCATCCGGGTCACGGATGACGGTTGCGGCATCGCGCCCGATGACCTGCCGCTTGCCCTCGCCCGTCATGCGACCTCGAAACTGGGCGGGGGCGACCTGCTCGACATCCATTCCTTCGGTTTTCGCGGCGAGGCGCTGGCGTCGCTGGCGGCGGTCGGACGGCTCACGCTCACCTCGCGCAGCCCGGGCCATGAGGCGGCGGCGATCACGGCCGAAGGGGGCGTGATCGGCCCGGTGCGGCCCGCGGCGCTCACGCGCGGGACGGTGGTGGAGTTGCGCGACCTGTTCTTCGCCACGCCCGCGCGGCTCAAGTTCCTGCGCAGCGAGCGGGCCGAATCCCAAGCCGTCACCGAGATGATCCGCCGCCTCGCGCTTGCCGAACCCGGCGTCGCCTTCACCTTGCGTGACACCAGCGGTGGGGGTGAAAGGACGGTGCTGCGGCTCGAGGCCGAGGAGGGCGACCTCTTCGACGCCCGCCTGCGCCGGATCGGCGCGGTGATGGGCGGGGATTTTGCCCGGAACGCTGTGGCCATCGACGCGGGTCGCGAGGGGTTGCATCTGACGGGCCACGTCAGCCTGCCCACCTTTTCGCGCGGGGCGGCGGTGGCGCAGCATCTGCAGGTGAACGGCCGCCCGGTGCGCGACCGGCAGCTTCTGGGGGCGCTCCGCGCGGGCTATGGCGATCTTCTGCCGCGCGACCGCCATCCGGCGGCGGTCCTGAATATCGCCAGTCCGACGCGCGAGGTCGACGTGAACGTGCATCCGGCAAAGACCGAGGTGCGGTTCCGCGATCCGGGCCTCGTGCGCGGGCTGATCGTGACGGCGATCCGCCACGCGCTGGCCGAAGAGGGAATGCGCAGCGCGACGACGCTCTCGGGTGCGGCACTCGGGGCCATGTCTGCCCCGGCGTCCTCCCCGGCAGCGCAGGGCTGGCACGGCGGGCGGCCCGCCCCGGGCGCGATTCGCACCGCCTATGCCGCGCAGGCCCCGGGCTTTGCCGAAGCTGCCGCCGGGTTCACACCTGCCGCACGGGTGGAAGAACCTTCGCAGACGGGCGAGGCTCTCCCGCTCGGGGCGGCGCGGGCGCAGGTGCATGGCACCTATATCGTCGCCCAGACACGCGACGGGATGGTGATTGTCGACCAGCACGCCGCGCATGAACGGCTGGTCTATGAAGGTTTCAAGCGCCAGATGGCCGAAAGGGGCGTGCCCGCACAGGCGCTCCTCATTCCGCAGATTGTCGAACTGGCGGCGGATGAGGCGGGGCTTTTGCTGGAGCATGTGGAAGACTTCGCGCAGATGGGCCTCGTGATCGAACCCTTCGGCCCCGGTGCGGTCGCGGTCCGAGAGACGCCTGCAGCGCTTGGCGAGGTGGACTGCGCCGCGCTTTTGCGTGACATTCTCGACGAACTCGTCGATCAGGACGAGACGCGGCTTGTGGGGCAAAGGATCGACGCGATCCTCAGCCGCATGGCCTGTCACGGCTCGGTCCGTGCGGGGCGGAGCCTCAGGGGGGACGAGATGAACGCGCTGCTGCGCGAGATGGAAGCCACGCCCAATTCGGGCCAGTGCAATCACGGGCGGCCCACCTGGGTGGAACTGAAACTGTCCGATATCGAACGGCTGTTTGCCCGGCGCTGATGGAAACGGAATGAAAGTGAGCACATGATCCGCACCGCAACCGCCCTGCTGGCAGCGCTGACGCTGGCCTCCTGCGCTGCGCCCGCGCCAGAATGGGACGACATCACCGCCGCCTCGGAACGCGCCTGGGGCGAGGGGAGCGGCTGGATGCCCTTCGCGCAGGGCCCTGTCAGCGTGCTTGCCCGCGAGGGCGGGCGGCTCAGGAGCTGGCTTCTGGTCCCCTGTCGCGGGGGGGCGGCGGTCTGTGCTGACTCGCTTTCGGGACCCGCAGGCACGGTGAGTACGACGCGTGATCACATGGTTGTCACGGGGCTGCACGGACGGGTGTTCCATCTCGCCCCCGGCGGCGACGGCACGCTCGGCCTGCCGGGCGGGGCTGCGGTGCCGCTGGTCTGGGGCCCGGCGGATCGTGAGCCCGGGCCGTGGATCAGTGCGCGGCTGGGGCAGGGCGCGGGGAACTGAAGCCCGGCACCCCGCCACGGGCCGGGGTCAAGCCGGCCCGGACATGAGGGAGTTGGCGGATCGGAGCATGTATCATCATGCCCCGACCGTGGCGCGCTCAACGCAACGAAATGGTCAGGCGACTTCGGCAAAGACCTTGTCGAGTGCCGTGTCCAGCTTGTCGAACATCTCGTCCATCTGCGCTTCGGTCATGATGAAGGGCGGTGCCAGCACGATCGACTGCCCGAGCGGCCGACAGATCAGCCCCTGATCGGTGCAGGCATTGGCGATCCGTTCCGAGACCTGGATATCGTCGGCAAAGGGTGACTTGGTCGCCTTGTCCGCCACCGCCTCGAGCGCGCCCATCAGCCCCTTGCCGCGCCATTCGCCGATATTGGCCTTTCCGGCCAGCTGCGCGAGCCCCGCCTCGAATTTCGGGGTCAGGGCCTTCACATTGTCTGCCAGCCCCTCGTTCATCACCACGTCGATGGCCTTGAGCGCGATGGCGCAGCCTACCGGATGGCCCGAGGCGGTGAAGCCATGCGGGAATTCGGCGATCTTCTCGGTCGCTTCCTGAAGCCGCGCGGCCAGATCGGGACCAAGGATCACCGCGCCCATCGGGAAGAATCCTGCCGTCAGGTTCTTCGACGAGATGATCGCATCGGGCATGAAATCATAGGTCTCGCAGCCCCAGGTATTGCCGGTGCGGCCGAAGCCGGTGATGACCTCATCCGAGATCACCGGAATCCCGTATTTGCGCAGGACCGGAACGACCGCCTGGAAATAGCCGTCCGAAGGCGGGATCACGCCGCCCGCGCCCTGCACGGGTTCGGCGAAGAAGCCGGCGATGGTCTCGGGGCCTTCCTTGATGATCGTGGCCTCGAGTTCGGCCGCCATGCGCGCCGTGAACTGCGCCTCGGTCTCGCCGTCCTTCCCGTTCCTCCAGTAATGCGGACATGTGAGGTGGATGAAGCCGGGCAGGGGCAGGCCGAATACCGAATTGTAGGGCTTGCCGGTCATCGAGGCCGACACGGCCGTGACCCCGTGATAGGCATTCACCCGGGTGAGGATCTTGCGCCTCTGCGGCTGGCCCTCGGAGGCGAAGAGGAACCACAGCATCTTGACCATCGTGTCGTTCGCTTCCGAGCCCGAGTTGGTGTAGAACACCTTGCCGCTCTCGAAGGGCGAGACCTCGACCAGCTTTTCCGACAGCATCACCGTCTGGTCGGACATGCGGCCGAAGAAGGCGTGATAGCCGGGGAAGCGGGCATATTGTTCCTGCGCGGCGGCGATCATGCCCGGATGGTCAAAGCCCGCGACCATGTTCCACAGGCCGGAATTGGCGTCGAGATAGGAGCGCCCGTGCACGTCATGCACATAGGGGCCGGTGCCGTGGGTGACGACAACCGTGCCGCGTTCGTGGACGGTGGGCAGATCGGTGAAACCGTAGAAGGAATGGGCATCGGCCCGGCCTTCCCAGCTGTTGGGGCTGAAATCGCGCATGGATGCATCCTCATGTCTGTAGCGGCGAGGCTATCCGCCCGCCTGCAGCGGCGCAATCGGCCGATTGCGCGCAGGCTCGGCGTTTCGTCGGCTGCCCCGGCCGGGTCGCAGCAAAAAGCCCGTCAGCCGGGGACCTGCAGCGAATAGGTCTGGCCGCGTTTGGCGTAGTTGAGAAATCCGTCACCGATCGCCACGACCTGTCCGCCGTCAAGGCTGTCGCCGACGCCCACCCGCACGAGGCGGCCATTGGCGAGCCGGACCAGTGCCCGGCGTGCCGATTGCGGACCGAAGACACCGATCAGGTTGATCTCGCGCAGGTTGATGGCGCGGCTGACGGTCGCCGCCTGTGCTGCGCCGCCCGGCGTGGGGCCTGTCGCGGGGGCGGCGACGGTGCTCACCTCGGTGGCGGCCTCGGCCTCCTCCTCGCGAGTCAGGTTGCCGCTTGTGGCGGGGCCTGCTGCCGGTTGGGCCGCAGGAGCAGGTTCGGAGGCCGGTGCTGCGGCAGGTGCTGCCGTAGAGGCGCGGGCGAGGATTTCGGTCTGTGTCTGCACCACCCGGTTGAAGTTGCGCGGGCGCGCGTCGGGACGCTGGGCCTGCGGCACCGCACTTGCGGTGACGCCCTGCAGCGGGTCCGGGCCCGCGACGATGGCGCTCAATGTCTCGGCGAGCGGGTCTTCGGCGGCGGGTTCGGGGGGCTGCGCTTCGGGCGCGGCAAGAGAGGCGAAGGAGGCGGGCCGGTTGGGCGGCGGGGTTCCCTCCCATGAGGGCGGGGGAACGGCTGATTCGCTTCGTGCCTGTGGTCGCAGAGCGGGTGCGACGAGGGCGAGCGCGACGCCGCCTGCCGGGGCCTCGATGGCCGCGCCGTCGTCATCATCGCTCGCGTCTTCGAGGACCGCCTCTTCCGGCTGCTCCTCCGCCTCGACCGCGCCTGCGGCGATGGCTGCCTGAAGAACGGATTCGGGCCGTGCGGGCGGGCGGATGCCCGAGGCTTCGACCATGGCGGCCGCCTCGATGGCCGGGGGCGGCGGCGGGGTGCCGGGCCGGGTCGGCGGAACGACGGGGGGCGCGCCCGCGAAGACCGTGATTCCGGTGGGCAGGAGCACGCCGTCCGGTGTGGCGACGATGATCCCACGTGCATCGCGGGTGATTGTCGTGCCGGCGGGCGGCGGATCGGGCTGCATCGGCAGGCCCGGATCGGGAGCGAGTCCGGGGCCCTCGGCCAGTGCGACGGGTGCGACCTTGTCGCGCGCGGGATCGGCGGCGCTGAGGGCCAGTTCGTCAAGCGCCTCGCCCCGGGGCAGGAGCGGCAGGCGCGGCGCGCGCAGCCAGACGCCGGTCGCCTCATAGACCCGATCGGCCTCTTCCGGTGCCACCAGCGTGCCGACAACGGCCGCCCCGGCCGCGACGGCCAGAAGATCGGCGGCGTCAGGGGCGGTCTCCGGGCGCGCCTCGCCCCTGGCCAGAAGGCCCGAGACATCGGGCTCGGTCGCGGCGAAGGGCAGGTCGGTGCCGCCTGTTCCGTCCGTATCGGGCTGGGCAAGGTCGGGCAGTCCCGGCGCGCGCTCGTTCGCGTCCGGGGTGGCCGCGCCGGGCGTTTCCGCGTCGGGTCCGGGGCCGTCGGGGAGTTCGGGCGACAGCGAGGCGGCTTCGGGCCCCGGTCCTGCTGCCGGGTCAAGGCCTGTCGTGGCGATCCGCTCGGCCTCGCCTGCGGCGGCGACCGGATCGGCGGGCCGTGCGTCGGTGGGCGTCGTCGCGGCGGTCGGGCGCGTCTCGCGGTCGAGGAAGGCCGAGAGCCCGCCTTCGAGCGTGGTAGACCACAGGGCGACGGCCGCGAGCACGGCCAGCAGCATGAGCGTAAGGACGAGGCCAAGGCCGATCCGACGATGCGGCCGTGCGGGTTCGGGCGCGGGTTCAACGTCGCGGGCCGCATGCTGCCCCGGCATTTTCGGCAGTGTGACAGGCCGCGCGGGGGCGGCGAGCGGGGTGATTCTGTCGCCGTCGGCAGCGGGTTCCGGCGGCGTGGCCGGGGTGGCCAGCGGGGAGTCCTGCCGGGTGCCTTCGCCTGCGGGAACTGCACGCAGGCTGCGGCGCGAAAAGACCGGCTCGCCGGTCCTCTCACCTACCTCCGGGGCGGGGGGGCGCGCCGGGGCGTGAACCAGCGGCGGCAGCGCGGGCGCGATTCCCTGCGGGCGGCTGCGTGAGGCAAAGACGGGCGGCGGGCCGCTCGCCGCGTCAGCGCTTTCCTTGCCCGGGGTTTCCTCTGTCGCGGGATTGTCCGCCTCGTCTTCGCGGGTGTCATCCGTATCCGGCAGCGGGGCCTGCGCGTCGCCGAAGGCGGGCTCTGTGGCGGGCGCCGGATCGCTCGCCTCTGACTCCCCGGGCTCGGGGGCGGGAACTGGCGGCATGTCTTCGGCACCTGCATCGGCAGGCGGCTGCGCCTCCGCAACCGGCGGCTCCGGCAGGGTGCCGTCATCGGTCACGACACCCGCCGTCGCAGGGCCGGGCTCGCGGATTTCGGCGGCAAAGGCAGCCGGGGTGATCGGCACGCCCTCGTCATCGGGCTCGAAGGTCTCGCCTGCAGGCAGGATCGTTGCGGCGATGCGGGTCGGGCCGAAGTTCACCTCGCCCGGGAAGGTGAAGGGTTCGGGCGTGGCGACAAAGGCGACCGGGGCAAAGCCGTGCTCGATGGCGAAGGCCTCGGCCTCGTCGAGATTCGCCCGCGCCACGGCGGCGATATGCGTCCGCCCGCCGCCGGTGCGGTGGTCATGCGCAAGCTCGGTCAGGCGATAGGGCGTCGTGCCGTCGAGCGCCGCCAGAATCTCGGTCTCGCCCGCCCTTGGGTCGTCCAGCGCGATGTAGCGGACCAGATCGTTCGGCAGGACGATCTTGCAGGGCAGGGCGGCGGCGCGGCCGAGGTTTGCCGCCGCGAGTCCCTTCTCGCGCAGGGTCGCAAGCTCGGCCAGCAGATCGGTGGAATCGACGGCTACGGTCCCCAGTTCGTCCCATCCGTCCGGGGCCCGATGAAAGAGAACAATCCCCTCTTGCGAGAGCGAAAGCGCGAAATCCGGTTTCATGCAGGCGGCCTTAGCATTCCCCGCCGGGGCAGGACAGACACGTTCCCTTGGGTCGGGCGAGGTTACGGCATAATCCCGCGCAAATGAAGGGCGCGCCCGGGTTTCACCCAAGAAACGCGCGGGCATCTGCGTCACAATCATGCAATCCGGAATTGTCCGGGCTTCAAGGAGAAACCGATGACCCTGCCCACACGCCCCCTTCTCGCCCCCGCCTTCGCGCTGATGGCGCTGGCCCTTCCGGGGCTTGCGCTGGCCGATGACACCCCCCGCACCCTGACCGTGAGCGGGCTGGGCAGTGTCGCGCTCGCGCCCGACATGGCGACGATCACGCTCGGCGTGCGTCACGAAGCCGCAACCGCGCAGGAGGCACTACGGAAGATGAGCGAGGGACTTGGCCCCGTCCTTGCCCATCTGTCCGGATCCGGCGTGGACGAGCGCGATATCCAGACCAGCGGCCTGTCGCTTGACCCCGTTCGAGTTTACCCCGAGGGCGAGCCGCCGCGTCTGACCGGCTATGCCGCCAGCAGCACCGTCCTGGTGCGGCTGCGCGATCTCGACACGGTCGGTACGGTGCTTGATTCCATCGTCGGCGAAGGCGCGAACGAGTTGTCGGGAATCAGGTTCACGCTCGCCGATCCTGCCGCCGCCGAGGATGAGGCAAGGCGGGCCGCTGTCGCCGATGCCCGTGCGCGGGCCGAGACCTATGCCGAAGCCGCCGGGGTCAGCCTGGGCGAGGTGCTGTCGATCAGCGAATCAGGCATCGGCGGCGGGCCTGCGCCCATGGCCTATGCGATGCGCGAAGCGTCGGTGCCGGTGGCGGCGGGCGAGATCGAGGTGAGCATGAGCGTGACCATCGTCTACGCCATCGAGTGAGGCGGAAACGGGCGCCCGCCCCCCGGAGCGGGGCGGGCGCAGGCCGCGCGGGGCGCGCGCGACCGGAGGAAAGGATTCGCCCTCACCGCGAGAGGGCGGGTCCGGTCAGGCCGCAGCGGCCGCAAGCGCCTGTTCGAGATCGGCGATGATGTCTTCGACATTCTCGATCCCGATGGACAGCCGCACGACGTTATCCGCCGCACCCGCAGCCGCGCGGCCCTCGGCCGAAAGCTGCCGGTGGGTGGTCGAGGCCGGGTGGATGACCAGACTGCGGGTGTCGCCAAGGTTGGCTACATGGCTGAACAGCTCCAGCGCGCCCACGAATTTCACAGCCGCATCATAGCCACCGTTGAGCGCCACCGTGAACAGCGCGCCCGCGCCCCGTGGCAGGAGCTTTTCCGCCCGCGCATGCGAGGGGGACGACGGCAGACCCGCGTAGGTGACCGCCTCGACACCTGCGTGGCCCTCAAGCCAGGTCGCCACCTTCACGGCGTTTTCGACATGGCGCTCCATGCGCAGCGACAGCGTCTCGATCCCCATCAGCGAGTAATGCGCGCCCTGCGGGTTCATGGTCATGCCGAGGTCGCGCAGACCGATGGCGATGCCCCAGAAGGTGAAAGCCATGGGGCCAAGCGCCTCGTGGAACTTCAGCCCGTGATAGGCGGGTTCCGGCCCCGAGAGCGAGGGGAACTTGTCGGAGGCCGACCAGTCGAACTTGCCCGAATCAACCACGACACCGCCGGTGACCGTGCCGTTGCCGGTGAGATATTTCGTTACCGAATGCACGACGATGGTCGCGCCATGTTCGATCGGGCGGCACAGCCAGGGCGAGGCCGAGGTATTGTCGACCACCAGCGGCACACCCGCCTCGTCGGCAATTTTCGCGAGTGCGGGCAGGTCGGCCACATGGCCGCCAGGGTTGGCGATCGACTCGCAGAAGATCGCGCGGGTGTCCTCGTCGATGGCGGCACGCAGGGCGTCGGTGTCGTCGATGTCGACGAATTTCGCGCTCCAGCCGAACTTGCGGAACGTGTTGGTGAGCTGCTGGACGGTGCCGCCGTAAAGCCTTGTCGAGGCGACGACATTGCGTCCCGGCTCCATCAGCGGGAAGAACGCCATGATCTGCGCCGCATGGCCCGAGGAGCAGCAGAACGCACCTGCCCCGCCCTCAAGTGCGGCGATGCGCCCGGCCAGCGCCGAGACGGTCGGGTTGGTCAGGCGTGAATAGATGTTGCCGACTTCTTCAAGGTTGAAGAGCCGTGCGGCATGATCCGCGTCTTTGAAGACATAGGCGGTGGTCTGGTAGATCGGGATCTGGCGCGCGCCGGTGGCCGGGTCCGGCTCGGTGGCGGCATGGATCTGGAGTGTGTCGAATCCTTGTTCGCGTGTCATCTTGCGTCCTTTTGCGTCCTTTCCTGCGGTCGCACGCATTCTATGATGGGCGCGGGCGGTGACAATCACCTCCGGCCCTGCATGAAAAATAAGTATCGGTCCGGGAGAGGGGGCGGATTGCGAAAACAGGTGTTCCGGTACTTGCCGAAAGACGGAACAATGTTCTCCCGTGTGTTCTCGAGCCGGAACACTGTCAGCGCAGCCAGAGTCCCTCGCGGCGCAGGCGCTGGCGGATGTCGCGCTCTTCAGGTGGCAGGGCGGCGCGGTCGAAGAGCGCCCGCGCCCGCGCGCCGTCGCCCCCGTGGACCATGCGCCGCAGGGCTTCCCACCCCTCGAATGCGGGCGCAAGCGCGGGGTCGCGGGCGATATCCTCGAGCATCACGACCGCCCGCTCGCTCTCGCGCGCATAGAGCAGCGGCAGAAGCCGCCAGTGGCAGGTTGCATTGCCGTCGAGGCCCGTCAGTTCCGGCCCGGGACGCCCCCCTCCCAGTGAATGGATCACCAGCGGCAGCGCCACCTGATCGAGCCAGGGATCGAGCTTCTGGCCGGCCAGTTCGGGCGGCGGGTCGTCGCGAATTTCGGTGGCATATCCGGCGAAGCGCGCGCCGAACGCGGCCGGGTCGTGGCCGAAGAACCAGCCCGCATTGAAATAGAGGTAACGCCGCCAGTCGTCCGGCGGGTGGGCCATATCGAGCGAGCCGTCAAAATCCAGGCCGAACCGCCGGTAAAGCGAACCCCAGACCGCCGCATGACCCGGCCAGCCGGGCAGGGGTTTCGGCCAGGTCCCCTCGCGCCGCATCGAGGCGGCGGGGCGGGTGAAATCGAACGGAACCGCGCCAATATCGCCAAGGATCAGCGTGTCGGTGTCGAGAAAGAGAAACGGCTCGCCCCCGGGCAGGGCGGCGAGCGCCTCGATCTTGTTGCCATGGGGGTAGCTTGCACCGAAATGGAGGTTCTCGAAGGGGACGACCTCGGCCCCCAATGCGGCAAGCGCGTCGCGCGTCACGTCCGGCAGGCGTGGATCGCCGGGCCAGCGCGGCCCCGGTTGCGGCTCGGCCACCACCAGCCGCCCGGCAAACCCCGGCGCGGCGCGGCGCAGGGAGGCTGCAAGCAGCACCGCCTCATATTGCAGCCGCCCGGCCTGCGCGACGGCAAGGATGGTGAAGGCGGTCAATGGTCCGCAGGCGTGACGATCACGCGAAACGCGGGCGGCGTACCTCTGGGGCGATCCCTCTCCTGATGCGGGATTGCTTTGACGGTTTTCATCTCCGACCCCTCTCTGGCCGTTCATTACATGGCGGCGCGGCGTGTGGGCAACGGAAAGGTTCAGGACGTGCGCAACGCTCCCCGCACCTTCGCCCGCCAGTTCTCGCCCACGGTCCAGCCCGCCGCTTCGGCGGCGAGGATCAGGCCGCCGGCCAATGCACCTGCCTCGGGCATCACCGGCGGGGCGGCGAGATGGCGGGTGATCGCGTCGCAGAAGGTCCGGCTGTAGAAGACCGACCCGGCATGTGCCCAGGGCCGGGGGCCGGCCAGCCCCGCCTGATGCGCCGCGGCATGGGCGAGGAGCGACAGTTCCCGTGCGGCCGCCGCAAGGATGTCGCGGGCGGGTGCGAGTCCGTCCTCGGCGAGATCGTCGATGATGCGGGCAAGCCGCGCCACGTCGGAACGCGGGTGGGGCTGCGCCAGCGCCCAGCCTAGAAGTGCGTAATGGCCGTGACCCGTCAGCCCGAGCCGCGCCTCGAGTGCACGGGCAAGGCCCCGGTCGGGGATCACTCCGTCGCGCTCGCGGCCGGCCAGGGCCAGCGCCTCGCGCCCGATCCAGAAGGCCGAACCCTCGTCCGAAAAGAGATCGCCCCAGCCGCCCGCGCGCACGACGGCCTTCGGCCCGGCCGCAACCGCCATCGAGCCGGTGCCTGACAGGACCAGCACCCCGCCGCCCGCAGGAAATGCCGCCCGGGCGGCGAGTGCCACATCGTTCATGACCGTGGCGCGCTTGCCGAGCATGGCCTCGACCCGCGCCCGGATGCGGGCGTCCACCTCGGGCACCTCGCCAAAGCCGCCGAGCCCCACCGCGACATGATCCGCCCCGGCCAGCGGCACCAGCGCCGCATCGAGCACACGGTTCCATTCGGGATTGTCCTGGGGGTTGCTACCGCCCAGTTCCGGCGTGCGGCGCAACCTGCCGTCGCGCCAGGCGATGATTGCGGCCGTCTTGGAGCCGCCGCCGTCCACGGCGGCAACGAATGGTTCAGCCATGGCCTGCCGTCACGTGACTGGCCGACCGTCGGCGTCGAAACGGTGGAGCCTGCCCTCCTGCGGGCGCAGCGAGACGCGGGTGCGCAGCGGGATGCGGGTCTCGCCTCCCTGTCGTGCGATCACCGGCTCCTCTGCGCCGATATCGACGAAGATGTAATTGTCCGAGCCGAGGTTCTCGGCATGGACCACGGGGCCGGACCACGGGCCCTCGCCCTCCGCGAGCACGTCGAGATGTTCCGAGCGGATCCCGATCGTATGCGCGCCATGGTCGGCGGCGATGCTGCCTTCGAGGAAATTCATCTTCGGGCTGCCGATGAACCCCGCGACGAAGGTCGAATTCGGCCGTTCGTAAAGCTCCTCCGGCGTGCCGACCTGCATCACCATCCCGTCGCGCAGAACGCAGATGCGGTCCGCGAGCGTCATTGCCTCGACCTGGTCATGGGTCACGTAGATCATGGTCACATCCTGCATGTCGTGATGCAGCTTGGCAATCTCGAGCCGCATGGTGACGCGCAGGGCGGCGTCGAGATTTGACAGGGGCTCGTCGAACAGGAACACGCGCGGGTCGCGGGTGATGGCGCGGCCGATGGCGACGCGCTGGCGCTGCCCGCCCGAAAGCTGGCGCGGAAGCCGGTCGAGCAGATGGCCGATCTGCAGCAGTTCCGCCGCCTGCTGCACGCGCGCCTCGACCTCGCCCTTTGACGATCCGGCCAGCTTCATGCCGAATTCCATGTTCTGCTTCACCGTCATATGCGGGTAGAGCGCATAGGACTGGAACACCATGGCGATGCCCCTGCGCGAGGGCAGGACATCGTTCACCCTTTCGCCGTCAAAGAAGAGATCGCCCGAAGTGATCGTCTCGAGCCCCGAGACGAGGCGCAGCAGCGTCGACTTGCCGCAGCCCGAGGGGCCGACGAAGACCATGAATTCGCCCTTCTCGATGGTCAGGTCGACGCCCTTGATGACAGCGACCGAGCCGAAGCTCTTCTTCACGTTCTTCAGTTCGATTCGGGCCATGGACAATCAGCCTTTCACGCCGCCGGCGGTGAGGCCCGCCACGATCTTGCGCTGGAATATGAGGACGAGGAGGATGAGCGGCACCGTGACGATCACGCTTGCCGCCATGATCGGCCCCCAGGGAATCTCCTGCACGCTCGCGCCGCTGAACAGCGCGCTGGCACCCGGCACGGTGCGCTGGTTCTCGGAGATGGTGAAGGTGAGTGCGAAGAGAAACTCGTTCCACGCACCGATGAAGGCGAGAAGCCCGGTCGTCACCAGTGCGGGCCACAGCAGCGGCATGAACACGCGGGTGATGATGATCCAGGGACTGGCCCCGTCCATGATCGCGGCCTCCTCGATCTCGACGGGGAGGTCGCGCATGAAGGTGGTGAGCACCCAGACGGTGAAGGGCAGGGTGAAGATCGTGTAGGACAGGATCAGCGCCCAGGGCCGGTTGTAGAGGCCGAGCCATGTCACCAGTTCATAGAGTCCCGACAAAACCGCAATCTGGGGGAACATCGACACGGCGAGAATGGTCATCAGGAGCAGCCCGCGCCCCCTGAACCGCACACGCGCCAGCGCGTAGGAGGCGGTGACCGCCAGCAGCAGCGCCGCGCCCACGGTGATCGTGGCGATGAAGATCGAGTTCCAGATCGAGGCAAGGAAACTCGCTGTGGTCAGGACCTGGCGATAATTGGCGAGGTTGAAGCTCTCGGGCAGGTAGTTCACCCGGAAGAGTGCGGTGCCGGATTTGAGGCTCGAGAGGATCGCGTAATAGAAGGGAAAGACCGAGGCGAAGACGATCGCCGCGACGATCAGCCAGAAGACCACGCGCCACAGCACCGTACCGACCCCGCGCGTGCTGCCTTCGCGCTCGGTGCTGACCAGAACGGCGAAATAGAAGGGCACGGCCAGCCCGAGCGCGACGATCAGGAAGATCGCGAATTTCACCAGCACCCAGAGGACGGCGGCAATAGCGGCGGTCACCGGCTGCGCTCCCCGGTCAGGTCGACCTTGCCGATCCAGATATAGAGCGTGACGAAGACCGCGATGATCAGGAACAGGATCGAGGATTGTGCCGAGCCTTCGGCATATCTGCCGAATTCGCGGATGTTCTGGAAGGCGATCACCGACATGGTGATCGTTCCCTCGGAGCGCGGTGTCAGGACATAGATCAGGTCGAAGATGCGCAGGGCGTCCAGCAGCCGGAAGATCACCGCCACCATGATCGCCGGGCGGATCAGCGGCAGGGTCACGCGCCAGAAGACCCGCATCGGATGCACACCGTCGAGACGCGCGGCTTCATACATGTCGCGCGGGACCATCTGCAGCCCGGCAAGGATCAGCAATGCCATGAAGGGCGTGGTCTTCCAGACATCGACGATCAGGACGGCGGTCATCGCCGTGTCGGGCCGGGCGGTCCAGGCGATGGGCTGGGCGATGAGATGCAGCCGCAGCAGCATGTCGTTGATGATGCCGTACTGGTCATTGAGCATCCATCCCCACATCTTGGCCGAAACGATGGTCGGGATCGCCCAGGGGACGAGTACGGCGGCGCGCACGAGCGAGCGGCCGCGAAATTCGGCGTTCAGCACAAGTGCGACGAGAAGGCCGAGGATCGTCTCGAGCGCGACCGACATCACCGAGAAGCGCAGGGTGTTCCAGACGGCATTCCACCATTTGGCATCGACCAGCACCCCGCGCCAGCGGATCTCGCCGTTCGAGCGGACCCGGGCCTCGGCGTAGTTCTTCCAGCCGACCCAGTCCCAGTTGCCGTTGAAGATCGTGTCCGCGCTCGCGTCCGTGAAGGAGAGGGTGATCGAGCGGAACAGCGGCCAGGCGGCGACGAAGGCCAGCATGACGAGCATCGGGGCGAGGAACCAGAAGGCCGCGCGCGCTCGCTGCTGTTGCAGGCTGACTCCGGCACGCGCGCCGTGGCTTGCGGGATATGTCGTCATCCTGCCGCCTGCCCTCGCTTCCGTTCAGGGGTAGGGATGCCCTGCCTGCCACTCACCATTTCCGGCCATCAAAAAAACGGGAGGCCGCCCCCATGCAGGCAGGGCACGGAACGGCCCCGAAAGGCCGTTCCTGATCGGGTGCATCAGTCCTCGAGCAGATCCTCGAGGTCCATCTGCAGATCGGCAAGTGCATCCGCTGCGTCCGCCTCGCCCGAGATCACGCTGTGAACAGCCGTGAAGAACAGCGTCGAGACTTCGTTGTAGGCGGCTCCGGCGGGTGCGGACGGGCGCGGCACGGCGTTCAGGAACACGTCCTGCCAGCGGGCCATGTAGGGGTTGGCGGCGAGGACATCCTCGTCCTCGTAGAGCGACTGGATCGTCGGCAGGTTGCCTTCGTTGATCGCGCGCTGCTTTTGCGCCTCGGCCGAGCCCATATAGAGCGCGAGGCTGATCGCCGCTTCCTGGTTGTCGGAATAGTTCGAGACGGCAATGTTCCAGCCGCCCAGAGTGGCCGCGGACGTGCCCTCGGGCCCGGCGGGCAGCGGGGCCACGTCGAAGAGATCCTTCACGGCCGAGTCGTCGCTGTTGCCCAGAAGATAGGCATAGGGCCAGTTGCGCATGAAGACGGAATTGCCGGTCTGCCAGACGCCGCGCGATTCCTCTTCCATATAGGCGAGCACGCCCTCGGGGCTGATCGTGCCGACCCAGGAGGCCGCCATGGTCAGCGCGTCGGCGGCATTCTCGTTGTTGATCGAGATCGTGCCATCGGCCTCGATGATCTGGCCGCCGCCGTAGGACTTCACCCATTCGAGCGCATCGCAGGTCAGCCCCTCATAGGCGTTGCCCTGGAAGACGAAGCCCCACATGTCGGAATTTCCGTCCGCGCGCTCACCTTCCATGATGCGCTGCGCTGTCTCGGTCATCTCCGCCCAGGTGGTCGGAACCTCGGCGTCGTATTTCTCGAGCAGGTCGGTGCGATAGTAGAGCGCGGGCGCGTCGGTGAAGATCGGCAGCGCCACGAGGCGGCCATCCACCGTCTGCGATTCGATGATCGAGGGGAAATTGGCCTCGATGAGCCCGGCCTCCTCGGCGGCCGGGCGCAGGTCGACGAAATGATCGGCGAGCTGCGGTGCCCAGATCACGTCGGTCTGGTAGAGATCGATGTCGCCGTTCTGCGCGGCGAGCCAGAGGCGGTATTGTCCGAACTGGTCGGTCGTGGAGGCCGGCATCGGCACGAGCACCGCCGTATTGCCTGTCGCCTCCTCCCACGGGGCGACGAGCGCCTCGAAATTCGCGACTGCATTGCCGACGGCACCCGAGACGACGGTTACCTCGACCCCCTGGGCGAAGGCTTCGCCCCCCGCAACCGCCAGTGCAATCACCGCTGCCGACCGCAATGCGGCC
>CAYUBT010000043.1:0-16324 GCA_964443055.1 uncultured Rubellimicrobium sp. | reverse complement strand
GTTCGGGTTCGGGTTCGGGTTCGGGTTCGGGTTCGGGAAGGTTGCCCGCCCCGGTGGCGAGCGCGTCAAGGTCCGGCGTTTCGGATGTCAGCGGCCCGGCGCCCTGATCCGGTGCCGTCTCCCGCCCCTCGGGGACCGGATCATCGCCCTTGCTGCCTGTGGCCATCGCCAGCCTCCCGCCGAATCGACCTTCGGGGCACCATAGCTAATCGCGCCGGCTCACGCCCTCAACCCTCACGTGCCCGGACAAGGGCGAGGCGGGTCGCCGCAGCCATGCCCGGCCCGTCCGGCGTCTCGGCAATGGTCATCGAAGACGGGCGTATTCCGGCCGACCGCCCGGCCGCAGCCGCACTGATCGCCGCGACATGGACCGGAGCGTGCGGCGTTGCCCATCCCGCCACCAGCACCGCGCTCCGGGGCGAGAACAGCGGCAGGACAACCGGCCTGCCGCCCGCAAGCAGGGCAAGCGCCTCGTCACTGGGTGCCAGCGCATGCTGCGCATAGGCGACAAGCTCGACCACGGGAATTCCCGCCTCGTTCAGACGCGGGCCTACCGCGCCACTCGCATGTTTGCCCCGGACATGAAGAAGCGGGCCCTTTGGCCGCAGCGCCAGGAGCAGCGCGAGCAGGGCCTCGGCATCAGGAACCGGCGGGGCAGGATCGAACCCGAGGCCGCGCGCCACTTCCGCTGTCCGTGGCCCCACCACATGCGCCCGCATCGGGGCGAGACCCAGCCGCGCCGCCGCCTCGGCCCCGTTCTCGGAGGTGAGGATCAGCGCCTCGGGCCGTATGTCGGGCAGGGCGGGGGCAAGCTGCTCGATGCCGATCACCGGGCTTTTCACGATGTCGACACCCGCCAGTTCCGCGCCCATCTCGGCAAGGAACCGCTCGCCCGCGGCAGCAGGGCGGGTCAGAAGCAGGACGGGGTCGGCATTGTGCGGCACGGTGCACGATGTTACCTGCCGGGCCACGGAGCGCAACCTGTCCCGAGGCGCCGATGTCCCTGACCGTCCTTGCCATCGAATCGAGTTGCGACGATACCGCCGCCGCCGTCCTGCGCGGAACAGGCGAGCGGGCGGATATCCTGTCCTCGCATGTCTGGGGCCAGGATGATCTGCACGGCACATTCGGCGGCGTGGTCCCGGAGATCGCCGCCCGCGCCCATGCCGAACGCGTGGACCTCTGCGTCGAGCGGGCGCTGGCGGAGGCCGGCATCGGGCTGGGCGGAATCGACGGAATCGCAGTGACAGCGGGCCCAGGCCTGATCGGCGGGGTGCTCGCCGGGGTGATGTGCGCCAAGGGTATCGCCGCCGCGCGCGGCCTGCCCATCGTCGGCGTGAACCATCTGGCGGGCCATGCGCTGACCCCGCGCCTGACGCGCGAGGCCGATTATCCCTATCTCATGCTTCTTGTCTCGGGCGGCCATTGCCAGTTCCTGATCGTCGAGGGTCCGGACCGCTTCCACCGCATCGGCGGCACGATCGACGATGCGCCGGGAGAGGCTTTCGACAAGGTCGCCCGCCTTCTGGGCCTCAGGCAGCCCGGCGGGCCGGAGGTGGAGCGCGCGGCGGAAAAGGGAGAGCCGACCCGCTTCACCCTGCCCCGCCCGCTTCTGGACCGCGCGGGCTGCGACCTGTCCTTTTCCGGCCTCAAGACGGCCGTCCTGCGTGCGCGCGACAGCGTGGTGGCCGAAAAGGGCGGGATGACGGAACAGGACCGCGCCGATCTGGCCGCCTCGTTTCAGGCCGCAGTCGTCGATGTGCTGGCGGAAAAGACCCGCCGGGCGCTGGAGTCCTATCTTGGCCTTTCCCCCGCGCAGCCGGTCGTTGCCGTCGCCGGTGGCGTGGCGGCAAACGCGGCTATCCGCGCGGCGCTGTCCGGGGTAGCGGAGGCGCAGGCTATCGCCTTCACCGCCCCGCCCCTCTCGCTTTGCACGGATAATGCGGCGATGATCGCCTATGCCGGGCTGTTGCGGCTCGAACAAGGCGAATCGGATGGGCTCGACTTTTCGGCCCGGCCACGCTGGCCGCTGGATTCGCAGGCCCCCGCAATGCTCGGGGCGGGCAGGAAGGGAGCCAAGGCATGACTGTTGCCATTATCGGGGCGGGTGCTTTCGGAACGGCGCTGGCCGTCGCATTCGCAGAGCACCGCCCCACCCTCGTGGCGCGCGGAGAGGCTGCCCGGATCATCCGGGACACCCGCGAAAGCCCGCGCCTCCCCGGCGTGCCCCTGCCCGCGACGATCGGCGTAAGCGCACAGATCCCGCCCGAGGCCGGGACTCTCCTCCTTGCCCTGCCCGCCCAGGTTCTGCGCCCGTGGCTCGCCGAGCAGGGCGACGCCCTCGCCAGACGCGTGCTTGTCGCCTGCGGCAAGGGGATCGACATCGAGACATTGCAGGGACCGGCCGCGATCCTGTCACAGGTGCCGGGGGCCACACCCGCAATCCTGACCGGACCCGGCTTTGCGGATGAAATCGCCCGTGGCCTGCCCACCGCTCTGACACTGGCCTGCACCGACGAGAAACAGGCCGAGGCGCTTCAGCATGCGCTGTCCTCCCCGACCCTGCGGCTCTACCGCACGACTGATGTGACCGGGGCGGAACTCGGCGGCGCGCTCAAGAACGTCATGGCCATCGCCTGCGGCGCGGTGATGGGCGCGGGGCTGGGACATTCGGCCCGGGCCGCCCTCATGACGCGCGGTTTTGCCGAGATGCGCCGCCTCGCCGTGCGCCTGGGCGCGCGGGAGGACACGCTCGCCGGGCTCTCGGGTTTCGGCGATCTCGTGCTGACCTGCACCTCGGACCAGTCGCGCAACTATCGCTACGGCGAGGCACTCGGAAGCGGCAGGCCGTTCGACCCCGGGGTGACCGTCGAAGGTGCCCCGACCGCCCGCGCCGCCCGCAGTCTGGCCGCCGACCTTGGCCTCGACCTGCCGGTGACTGCCACGGTCGCCACCCTGACCGAAGGGACGATCAGCGTCACCGGCGCCATGCACGAACTGCTCAACCGTCCGCTCAAGGAGGAATGAATGCCCCTGTTCGCCGTCATCTGCACCGACAAGGCCGAAGCTCTGCAACTCCGCCTCGATACCCGCGAGGCGCATCTGGCTTACATCAGGTCAACCGGGGTGGTGACCCAGGCGGGCCCGTTCCTGAACGAGGGCGGCCAGATGTGCGGATCACTCGTCGTCCTTGATGTCGAGAATCGCGCCGCCGCCGAGGACTGGGCCGCCAACGACCCCTATGCGATGGCCGGGCTTTTCGCCAAGGTGCGAATCGAAGAATGGAAGAAGGTGATCTGACATGGCCCGTTGGCTGTTCAAATCCGAGCCCGACGCCTTTTCCTGGGACGACCTTGTCGCCCTGGGTGAAAAGGGCGACCAGTGGGACGGCGTGCGCAACTATCAGGCCCGCAACAACATGCGGGAAATGAAGGTCGGTGATCAGGGATTCTTCTACCATTCGCGCCAGGGGCTCGAGATCGTCGGCATCGTCGAGGTGATCGCACCCGCGCATCAGGACACGACGACGGATGATCCCCGCTGGGAATGCGTGGACGTGAAAGCCGTGCGGCCCTTAGCGCGGCCGGTGACCCTGGACGAGATCAAGCAGGTGCCCGAACTGGCGGATATGGTGCTTGTGCGCAATTCGCGCCTGTCGGTGCAGCCGGTACGCGACGAGGAATGGACGATCATCTGCCGGATGGGTGGTGTCGAGCCCTGAGAGAAAGGGGGCCGCCGATCATGCGACGACCCCCTTCACTCACCCCGCGCTCCCACACGCGGTGCAGTTGACAAGAAGGGCCGTCCTGACCGTGCATCATGCCTAGCACGGGAGCGGAAGCACCGCCAAACGGCAAATACCTTGAAATTGACTCAACCGCCCGCCGCTTCCGCGCGCGGATCGATCTTCGGATCGGGCAGGAAGACGGCGACGGCACCCAGTGCCGGCAGGAAGGCGCAGATCTTGTAGACCGCGACGATCCCCCAGAGATCGGCCAGATGCCCCAGCGCTGCCGCGCCAACCGCCGCAATGCCGAAGGCAAGGCCGTAGAGCAGACCGGCCACCATGCCTGTGCTTTTCGGCATCAGATCCTGCGCATAGACCACCATTGCCGGAAAGGCCGAGGCCATGACCAGCCCCGCCAGCGCAGCAAAGATCACGTTCGGCACGAGCGGCAGCCAGGGCAGCACCGCCGCCAGCGGCAGGGTGCCGAGGATCGACCAGAGAATGACCCGCCGCCGCCCGATCCGGTCGCCGATCGGCCCTCCGATCACCGTGCCCGCCGCCACCGCCGCGAGGAAGATGAAGAGACAGATCTGTGACTGGTCGATGGTCAGGCCGAACTCCTCGATGACGAAGAAAGTGTAATAGCTCGAGAACGACACCTGGTAGAGCATCTTCGAGAACATCAGGACGACAAGAAGGAACATCCCGAACCGAACGGCGGCCGGGGACACCTCGTCCGCCGAATCGGCCCGCGTTCGCCGCGCCCGGGCACGCTGCGCGCCTTCGGACACATACCAGCGCCCGACACCCCAGAGCGTGAGCATCGCCAGCGCCGCCACCGCCGCGAACCACTGGATCGCGACCTGCCCGCGGGCGACGACGATGAAGGCCGCCGCCAGCGGCCCGAGCGCCGTTCCGGTATTCCCGCCGACCTGAAAGATCGACTGCGCCATTCCCGGCCGCATTCCCGCCGCCAGCCGGGCGATGCGCGAGGCCTCGGGATGGAAGATCGCGGACCCCAGCCCGATCATCGCCACTGCGGCGAGCGTCGCACCGAAAGTCGTCGTATGGGCCATGACGATGAGGCCCGATCCGGTCGAGGCCATGCCCAGAACCATCGCATAGGGCAACGGCCTGCGGTCGGTATACAGGCCGACGAGCGGCTGCAGGATCGAGGCTGTTCCCTGGAAGACCAGAGTGATGAGACCGACCTGCATGAAGCTCAGCCCCATGTTCTCCTTGAACAGGGGGTAGGCGGCCTGGATAAGCGATTGCATGAGGTCGTTGAGGAAATGTCCCAACGACACCGCAAGAATGACGGGCAGCACCGTGCTGTCGATACCGCCCGCGTCGGATCGGCCCGTATCGAACCGGGTTGAATCTGGCTGGGTCGTCATGCTGCCTGCCGCAAGTTGCCGCGCACCTTCGCGCGGCCTGCGACAAATGGCAACGGGCCCTTCGCCGTCGTGACGAGCGTCAGCGAAGCAGACTGTCTGCGGCACCTCGCAATGACGAGGCATAGGGGACTCGCGCCCCTTGCCCCGTCATTGCAAATTCAGGAAGGAACGACGTTGCCTGGTCAGTTGTAGACGGATTCCCTGCGGAAATGCCTGGTCAGCATGTAGTAGACCACAGCGCGATACTTGTTGCGCTCGGAACGTCCATAGGCGTCGAATACGCTGTCAAGCGCGGCATCGAGTTCCGGCCCGTCGGACAGACCGAGTTTCTTGATGAGGAAGTTGTTCTTCACCGTCTCGACTTCCGATGAGTCGCTTGCCGCAATGGTCTCGGAATCGGCGTTGTAGATCGCGGGACCGCAGCCGATCGTGACCTTCGTGAGAAGGTCCATGTCCGGCTCGACCTTGAACTTGTTGCGCAGGTCGTCGGCGTATTTCGCGATGAGGTCGTCTCTCTTGCCCATACCATCCCCCTGTTCAGGCAGTTCCGTGCGGTTCGTGCCGCAGTCAGCGATCCGAGTAAAGAGGAGCGGCGGCGGCAGGTAAAGGCCCAAGCTGACCCCGGATGCCATTCGGCCACCCCTGTGCCATCTGCGCCGCCTTCACTCAGTAGCGGTAGTGTTCGGGCTTGAACGGCCCGTCGACGGTGACGCCGATGTAATCCGCCTGCTGCGGCTTCAGTTCAGTCAGTTTCACCCCGATCCGGTCCAGATGCAGACGGGCGACCTTCTCGTCCAGCGCCTTGGGCAGGATGTAGACGCCCGGCGTGTAGTTCTCGCTCCTGGTCCAGAGCTCGATCTGTGCCAGCACCTGATTCGAGAAGGACGCCGACATGACGAAGCTCGGGTGGCCGGTCGCATTGCCAAGGTTCAGGAGCCGTCCCTCGGACAGGAGGATGATGCGGTTGCCCGAGGGCATCTCGATCATGTCCACCTGCTCCTTGATGTTGGTCCACTTGTGGTTGCGCAGAGCGGCGACCTGAATTTCATTGTCGAAATGGCCGATATTGCCGACAATCGCCATGTCCTTCATCTCGCGCATGTGCTCGATGCGGATCACATCGCGGTTGCCCGTGGTCGTGACGAAGATGTCGGCCGTCGCGACCACGTCCTCGAGCGTGGTCACCTCGAACCCGTCCATCGCCGCCTGCAGCGCGCAGATCGGGTCGATCTCGGTGACAATGACCCGCGCCCCCGCACCCTGCAGTGACGCCGCCGAACCCTTGCCGACATCGCCATAGCCGCAGACAACGGCGACCTTGCCGGCCATCATCACATCAGTGGCGCGGCGGATGCCGTCGACCAGCGATTCCCTGCAGCCGTATTTGTTGTCGAACTTCGACTTGGTGACCGAATCATTCACGTTGATGGCCGGGAACGGCAGGCGACCCTCCTTGTGGAGCGCATAGAGCCGGTGCACGCCGGTCGTCGTCTCCTCCGACACGCCGCGAATTGCCGCGCGCTGGCGGGTGAACCAGCCGGGGCTCTGTTCCATCCGCTTGCGGATCTGGGCGAAAAGCGCCTCTTCCTCCTCGCTCGTCGGCACGGCGATGAGGTCGGTCTCGCCCGCCTCGACCCGCGCACCGATGAGGATGTAAAGCGTCGCGTCGCCGCCATCATCAAGGATCATGTTGGCAACCCCGTCCCCACCACCGAAGGCAAAGATGCGGTCGGTGTAGGACCAGTATTCCTCGAGAGTCTCGCCCTTGACCGCAAAGACCGGCACGCCGCTCTCCGCAATGGCGGCAGCCGCGTGATCCTGGGTCGAGAAGATGTTGCAGGATGCCCAGCGCACCTCGGCACCCAGTTCGACCAGCGTCTCGATCAGCACCGCGGTCTGGATGGTCATGTGCAGGGAGCCGGCGATCCGTGCGCCCTTCAGCGGCTTCGACCGTCCGTATTCCGCGCGCAGCGCCATGAGGCCGGGCATCTCGGTCTCGGCGATCCCGATTTCGAGGCGGCCGAAAGCGGCAAGCCCGATATCCTTGACGACATGATCCACGGTCATCTGCAGCGCTCCTTGATCCCGTAAGGCGCGGGTGGGATAGCAGGGCAGCCGAAAGGCGGCAATGGCAGGAAGCGATGACAGAAAACCCCGACTCCATCCCATCCTCCGCCAGTGCGGGCTCCGCGCGATGACACGGCAACCGCGGGCATGGCAGCGGATGCTTTCGGGGCGCAGGCTCGACCTGCTGGACCCGACTCCCGTCGACATCGAGATCGAGGACATCGCCCATGGCCTTGCCTTCGTCGCCCGCTGGAACGGGCAGACCTTGGGCGACCACCCCTATTCCGTGGCCGAACATTCACTGCTGGTCGAGGACATCTTCCACCGTCTCGACCCCGGTGCGCCGACGAAATGGCGGCTCGCGGCGCTGCTGCATGACGCGCCGGAATACGTCATCGGCGACATGATCTCGCCGGTGAAGGCGGCCATCGGGCCTGGTTACGGCGAACTCGACGAGCGGCTCGCGGCCGCAATCCACCTGCGGTTCGGCCTCCCTGCACAGATTCCCGTCAAGGTAAAACGGGCAATCAAGAAGGCGGACCGCCTGTCGGCATGGCTCGAGGCAGTGCAGATCGCGGGTTTCTCCCCGGTCGAGGCCGATCGTTTCTTCGGCAAACCCGATCCCACGCTCGCCACCAGCCTGAAGATTCACCTGCGCCCCCCGGCCAGGGTGCGCGCGGATTACCTCGCCCGTCACGAGGCGCTTCTGGCGCAGGTCTGATCCATCAGGCCAGCGAGGGCTTCACCTGCAGAAGCGGCATGAGCGCTGCCATGTCCGGCCCGCTGTCGCGCCCGGTCACGAGCCGCCGCAGCGGCCGGAACAGGCCACGCCCCTTGCGCCCGGTTGCCTCCTTCACGGCGGCTGACCATTCGCCCCAGGTTTCCGGCCCATAGGGCGGCCCGGACAGGAGCGAGAGCGCAGTGTCGATCATCTCGCGGTCCTCGTCATCCGCGACGCCCGCCTCGCCCTGCGACACGATCCGCCACCAATCGGCAACATCCGCCATCGTCGCCAGATTCTCGCGCACTGCCTCCCAGAAGTCGGGAGCGAGCGCGGCGGGCACGCCCGCGGCACGCAGGGCATCCGCCACGTCCTCATGCGTCTTCGCCGCAATCGCATGAGCGGTCAGCGGGCGCAGGTCCGCAGCGTCGAACTTCGTCGGGGCCGTACCGAAGCTGCCGATATCGAAATGCGCGACCACCTCGTCGATGGACTGGCGCAACTCCACCGGCTCGGACGACCCCAGCCGGGCCATGAGCGAGACGATGGCCATGGGCTCCACCCCCTGCGCGCGCAGGTCGCGGATCGAAAGCGTGCCAAGCCGCTTCGACAGGCCCTCGCCGTCAGGCCCGGTCAGGAGCGAATGATGCGCAAAACGCGGCACGGCCCCGCCCAGAGCCCGGATCATCTGGATCTGCGCGGCGGTATTGGTGACGTGATCGGCCCCGCGCACGATGTCGGTGATGCTCATGTCGCTGTCGTCCACCGCCGAGGCGAAGGAATAGAGATACTGGCCGTCGTTCTTGACGATCACCGGATCGGACACGCTGCCCGTGTCGATGGAGACCGGGCCGAGGATGCCGTCCGCCC
Organism: uncultured Rubellimicrobium sp.; assembly: GCA_964443055.1. Lineage (GTDB taxonomy): Bacteria > Pseudomonadota > Alphaproteobacteria > Rhodobacterales > Rhodobacteraceae > JADYZU01. The sequence continues at coordinate 7,542 of CAYUBT010000043.1, read as the reverse complement.
ATTCGACCCGTGTGCCGTCCAGCTTGAAGCGCCAGTGCGAGCCGCGCTCCGCCCGCAGGCGGTCCTTTTCGTCCTCCGACAGCGCCAGCGCCGCACGGTCATAAACCGGCGGGCGGCCCATGTTCAGGAGTTTCTTGCGCTTGAGATCAAGCTCGCCCGGCGTCTCGAAACATTCGTAGATGCGCCCTTCGGCCACAAGCTGCGCCTTCTGCGCATCATAGCGGCCAAGCCGTTCCGACTGCCGCTCGACCCGGTCCCAGGCAAGGCCGAGCCAGACGAGATCTTCCTTCAGCCCCTCGACATATTCCTCCTTCGAGCGCTCGCGGTCGGTGTCGTCGATACGCAGAATGAAGGTTCCGCCCTGCTGCCGTGCGATGGCGAAGTTGAACAGCGCCGCGCGCAGGTTGCCGATGTGAATCCAGCCCGTGGGCGAGGGAGCAAAGCGGGTCGTGGTCATGAATCTCTCCGTGCCGCTGCCGCGCGCGGCGTGTCGGCTCTTTCACAGGGGCCGGGTTTTGTCCATATGAACCACATGGACGAAATCGCCCCCAGCAACGACGAGATCGAGGAACTGGCCCGCCAGACGATCGAGAATCTCCCCGCCGCTTTTCGCGATGCCGCGCGTCAGGTTGCCATCCGCGTCACCGACTTCGCCGATGACGGGACGCTCGATGAAATGGAAATGGAACCTTTCGAACTGACCGGGCTCTACGAGGGCATCCCGCTCACCGAGAAATCGAGCTGGGACGTGCCGCAGGGCCCCGACACCGTCTGGCTGTTCCGCCGCCCGATCCTCGACGAATGGGCCGAGCGCGGCAATGTCACCATCGCCGAACTTGTCACCCATGTGACGATTCACGAATTCGCCCATCACTTCGGCTGGTCCGACGACGACATCGCCGCCATCGACCAGTGGTGGCATTAGGCCACATGGGGCCGATACCGCTAACATCTGCCATTGCTTCCCCGGTGCGGGCGAGGCAAGGAGCCCCGGAGTCATGAAAGGGGGGTGTTCGATGCGCGATGTTCTGACGGTCACGCTCAATCCGGCGCTCGACCTCGGCACACAAATCGGATCGATCGTGCCCAATGTGAAGCTGCGCTGCGCGCCCGCCCATCTCGACCCCGGCGGGGGCGGCATCAATGTCAGCCGGGCGATGCGCATCCTCGGCGGCCGGTCCCGCACCTTTGTCGTGCTGGGCGGCCACAATGGTGAGCATATGGCCAAGCTGATGAACGAGGCGGGGCTCGAGATCATCGTCCATCCGTCGCGGGGAGAGACGCGCTCCTCGCTCTCGGTCATCGAGGAGAGCACCGGCGACCAGTATCGCTTCATGCTGCCGGGCCCCGAGTGGAACGCGCTCGATCTCACGGCTGCAAGCGCGTCGATCACCGCGGCGGCAATCCCCGGCGGGCTTGCCGTCATCTCCGGCTCGATTCCGCCGGGCGTGCCGGACAGCATCCTTCTCGACCTGTCGCGCAGCCTCAACGCGCGCGGAGTCGGGGTGATCGTCGACACGTCGGGCGAGCCGCTTCACATCATCGCGAATGCGGGCGAGGGGGTCACCCATGTCCTGCGGATGAACAGTCACGAGGCCGAGGATCTCGCGGGCCGCGCGCTGACCCATCTCGAGGAAAGCGCCGATTTTGCCTCCTCGCTGGTCGAGAGGGGCGCTGCACGCATCGTCATCGTCGCCCGGGGCGGCGAGGGATCGGTGCTTGCAACGAGAGACCTCCGGCTTCACGCCCGCGCGCCACAGGGCCCGGTTCATTCGCTGGTCGGTGCCGGAGACAGTTTCGTCGGTGCCTTCACCCATGGCCTCGCCATGGAGGAAGACCTCGGCCGGGCGCTTTCGCGCGGAGTCGCGGCAGCAAGCGCGGCAGTGATGACTGCCGGAACGAAACTCTGCCGCCGCGAAGATGCCGAGGCGATCCTGCCGAAATGCACCCTGCGGACGATCTGACGGTCAGCCCGTCCAGCGGTTGACCATCGGCCAGTGCCTGCCCGGCCCGAAGGCCCGGTCGGTCAGGCGCAAGCCCGGTGCCCCCTGCCGCCGTTTCCATTCCGACGAGCGGACCAGCCAGGCCACCCGCTCGACCGTCTCGCGCTCGAACCCGGCCTCGATACAGTCAGCGACAGAGCCACCCTGTTCGATCATCCGCTCGAGAATCGCATCGAGCACGGGATAGGGCGGCAGCGAATCCTCGTCCTTCTGGCCCTCGCGCAACTCGGCCGAAGGCGGCTTGTCGATGATGTTCTGCGGGATGACCACGCCGTCCGGGCCCCTCATCCAGGGGCGGTGATTCGCGTTGCGCCAGCGGCAGATGTCGAAGGCGCGGGTCTTCCACAGATCCTTGATCGGGTTGAAGCCGCCAACCATGTCTCCGTAGATCGTGGCATAACCGACCGCGACCTCGGACTTGTTGCCGGTGGTCAGGACCATTCCGCCCAGCTTGTTCGACAGAGCCATGAGGATAAGGCCGCGCAGCCGCGCCTGGATGTTTTCCTCGGTCACATCCGGCCCGTGACCGGCAAAGAGCGCGGCGAGCGACTCGCTCACCGCCGCACGCGGCCCGTCGATGGGGACCGTATCGAGCGTGATGCCCAGCGCCGAGGCGAGCGCCACCGCATCGTCCAGCGAGGCGGATGACGTGTATTCGGACGGCATCATCACCGCGCGTACGTGCTCCGCACCCAGCGCATCGCTGGCAATCGTCGCGACCAGCGCCGAATCGAGTCCGCCCGAGAGACCGAGAAGCACATTCCCGATGCCCGACTTGCGCAGATAGTCACCGAGCCCCGCGACCATCGCCCGATAATCCTGTTCGAGCGCGTCACCATGCGAGGCGAGCGCCCCCGTCGCCGCCCTCAGCCCGCCATCCCCTGCGCGGGTGAAATCGACATGGGCCACTGCTTCCTCGAACACCGGCAGGAGCGTGGCAAGCCCGCCGCCGGGGTTGAGGACGAAGGAGCCACCGTCGAAGACTTCCTCATCCTGCGCGCCGACGAGATTCACGCAGGCGAGCGGCAGCCGGCTTTCGATCACGCGGGCGACCGCGCGATTCAACCGCTGGTCCCATCCACCGCGCCGGTAGGGTTCGGCCATGGCCGCAACGAGGATCTCGGCCCCCGATTCCTCGTGGGTCTCGGCCACATCGAGGGAATCGAGATCGGCCCCGACCATGAAGCCGACGCGTATACCGCCGATGACGGCAGGCCCCCGGAGCGGCCCCTCGACAAAGCCATCATCCGCAAGCCCGTGGCGCAGCTGGCGATGAACGACCTTGCCCGCCTGCATCACCCAGAGCGCATCGTGAATGCCCCCGCCCTCGCCCCAGAGTCCGCCGATGGCGAGCGCAGGCCCCTCGGGCAGGTCGCGCGCCAGCGCCTCGAGCGCGGCGATCACATCGGCCTGAAAGGGTGCATGCAGGGCCAGATCATGCGCGGGCCAGCCACTTGCGAACAGGCGCGGCATCATTACCAGATCGGCCCCTTCGGAAAAACCTTCGGCCCAGGCCTCGCGCGCAATGGCGAGATTGCCCGGAAGATCGCCGAGAACGGGATCACGCTGCGCAATGGTCAGGCGGAATGATGCGGTCATGAGAGCCTCCACGGGTTGTCGCTTTTCTAGCAGAAGGACAGGCAGGCGAAAGGCGGACGAAAGGCGCCGCATGCACACCAGCATTGTTGCCGCGCCCTCCTGCAGGCGATAGGCTTGCCCCGTCGCAGGATCATGCCCGGATTGGAGACAACATGTCGGCACGCGCCACCGCAGCCCTGCTCGCCCTCGTCCTTGCCGCACCGCTCGCGGCGCAGACGGTCGAGACCAAGCAATACGAGGACGGCGGCATCTATGAAGGCACCTTCCTGAACGGCCGCCAGCACGGCCAGGGAACCTATCGTCTGCCCAACGGCTACGAATACACGGGCGAATGGTTCGAGGGCGAGATCCGCGGCCAGGGGCAGGCGCGATTCCCCAACGGCTCCGTCTACGAAGGCGAATTCGCACGCGGCAAACCCGAGGGCACCGGGCGCATCACCTTTGCCGACGGCGGCACCTATGAAGGCGAATGGGTCGACGGCCGCATCAATGGCACGGGCGTCGCTGCGTATGCCAACGGCGTTCGCTACGAGGGCGAGTTCCAGAACGCCATGCATCACGGCCAGGGGACGATGACCTCGCCCAACGGCTATATCTACGACGGCGACTGGGAAAACGGCGTCAAGGAGGGCGAGGGAAGGATCACCTATCCCGACGGCTCGATCTATGAAGGGCAAATGCACAACGGCGAGCGTGACGGCACCGGAACGCTCACCATGCAGGACGGCCTTACCTATACCGGCGACTGGGTGAACGGCCAGATGGAGGGCAACGGCACGCTCACCCAGGCCAACGGCGATGTCTACGAAGGCGCGCTGGTGGCCGGCAAACGCGAGGGGCGCGGCAGCGTCACCTATGCCAATGGCGACAGCTACCAGGGCGAATTCCGCAATGACCTGCGCGAGGGCGAAGGCACATTCACCGGGGCCGACGGCTATCGCTACACCGGCACCTGGGTCGAGGGCCGGATCGAGGGCGAGGGCGAAGTCACCTATCCCGACGGTTCGGTCTATGTCGGACAGCTCGCCAACGGGCTGGCGGACGGCGAGGGACGGATCACCTATGCCGACGGCTCGACCTATGAAGGCGGATGGGTTCAGGGCATGATCGAGGGCAGCGGTGTCGCGGTCTATGCCAACGGCCTGCGCTACGAGGGTGAATTCCGGAACAACCGCAACCACGGCCAGGGCAAGATGACCTATGCCGACGGCTACACCTACGAGGGAAGCTGGGCCGACGGGCAGCGCAACGGTTTCGGCATCGCCACCTATGCCGACGGAACCGTCTATCAGGGCGATTTCGTGAACGGTCAGCGCCATGGCCAGGGCAAGATCACCATGCCCGACGGATTCACCTACGAGGGCGACTGGGCCGATGGCGAGATTTCAGGCCAGGGCGTCGCAACCTATGCCAATGGCGATATCTACGAGGGAACGTTCCAGAACGGCCGCAGGCAGGGCGACGGCATCATGCGCTATGCGTCGGGTGAGGTGGCGCAGGGCGAATGGACCGACGGTGCCCTGACCGTGCTTGAAGAGGAAACGCCGCCCGACTCCGTGCCTGACGCCGCGGATGAAAGCGAAGCGGCAGAGAACGGGGCCGTCGAGCCGGACGAATGATCGTCCGCAGGGCCGGACGCGCCTTCCTGCCCCGAATCGGCGGCGGGACCGCGCCCCTCTCGTTTCCCTTCCGGCCAAAGCCCCGGCCCTAGGCGTTGATCGGCGCGTCGGCACCAGCCAGGCCCAGGAAGGAGCGATGGAGTCGGGACGCTGCCGCAGGGGGGCAGGCATTGCTGCCGGTCGCCGCGCCGCCTAGATTGTGCTGTATCGCACGAAAGGCTTCAGGATGGGACAGCCCTCGATCAGGACGCAGGAACCGGCCATGGGTGAACGGAATGACAATGCCGCGGACCTGTCCGCCACCTTTCGCGAGGCATTCCGTCATCACCCGTCGGGCGTGGCGGTGATCTCCGCCGATCCCGGCGACGGGCCGGTTGCACTGACGGTCGGGTCGCTCATCTCGATCAGCGCTGACCCGCCGACCGTGGCATTCTCACTGTCGGACCAGTCCACATCCTCGCCCGCGATCCTCCGCGCGGAAACGCTGGTTGTCCATTTCCTGCGTGCCGAGAACATCGGCCTCGCCCGGCTCGGAGCTGCCCGTGGCGCGAACCGCTTCACCGCCAAGACTGGCTGGGACCGCCTGCCCGGAGGCGAGCCCTATTTCCCTGAAGTGCGCACCCGTTTCCTCGCCCGGCGGGGCGAGAGCCTGTCGGTCAAGGGTGCTACCCTCGTCGTGGCCGAACTGATCGCCGCTGCCGGTCCCGATGCACCGGACAGGCCGCCGCTGCCCGAAGAGTCCTCACCCGAGGACTCCTCGATCGTCTATCTCAACCGCGACTGGCACCGGCTGCGCCCGCTCGACTGAGCAATCTCAGCGCACCACCAGAACCGAACATTTCGCATGGCGCACCACCCGCGCGGCGGTCGAGCCGAGAAACCAGTCGCGCAGGCCCGGGCGATGCGAGGCGATGACGATACAATCGACACCCAGCTTTTCAGCTCTTTCGAGAATACGCGCGCCGGCATTGCCCTCGGCAACCTCGATCTGCGCACCTTCGACATCGGCGACACGGCGCGCCAGTTCGGCCAGCCGGTCACGATGGACTTCGGCAGCGTAATCCTGCGGCAGGTATCCCGCCACGCGCGGCGGGATATCCTCGACCACGTGCAGGAACGTCAACCTGGCCCCGGGCGCGGCGAGCATGCGCAGCGCTTCAATGGGTGCAACCGAATCATCCTCGGTGGCGAGAGCCAGCGGGATAAGGATGTTTTCATACATCTGAGTCGTTCCTTCCTGCGGTTTTCCAATCAATCATCCACGAAGACGTCGGTCCGGTCGATGCGGTTACGTGTCACCAGGTCGTGCCGTGAGCCTTGAGATTGTCACCAGGGCTCACTGAGCCAGACTGCACACCGACTCCGGCGACCCTGTCCTTGATCGAAATCAGGCACGCCGACCGACCCGCGCCACGCCGAGCGTGGCAAGGACCTTCGCCTCGATATCCGCTGCGCCCAGCTGCGCCGCCTCATACATCTGCGCGGGGCTGCCCTGTTCGATAAACGTGTCGGGCAGGACCATGGAGCGGAATTTCAGCCCGGTGTCGAACACACCCGCCTCGGCCAGTGCCTGCGCCACATGGCTGCCGAAGCCGCCGATGGCCCCCTCCTCGATGGTGATGAGCGCCTCGTGCTCGCGCGCCAGAGCCAGGATCAGGTCCTGATCAAGCGGCTTGGCGAAACGGGCATCCGCGACCGTGGGCTTCAGCCCGCGCGATTCGAGCGATTCGGCGGCCAGCATCACCTCCTGCAGCCGCGTGCCATAGGACAGGATCGCGACCCGCGCGCCCTCCTGCACCAGACGGCCGCGCCCGATTTCAAGCGGCTGCGGGTCGCGCGGCAGTTCGACGCCGACTCCCTCGCCGCGCGGAAAGCGAAAAGCGATCGGCCCCTCGTCATAGGCAGCGGCAGTAGCGACCATACGCACCAGTTCGGCCTCGTCGGCGGCGGCCATGACCACGAATCCGGGCAGGTTCGCGAGATAGGCGATGTCATAGGCCCCGGCGTGGGTGGCCCCATCAGCCCCCACCAGCCCGGCGCGGTCGATGGCGAAACGCACGGGCAGGCGCTGGACTGCCACGTCATGCACGACCTGATCGTAGCCTCGCTGCAGGAAGGTCGAATAGATCGCGCAGAACGGCCGCATCCCCCCTGCGGCCAGCCCGGCCGCAAAGGTCACGGCGTGTTGTTCGGCAATGCCCACGTCAAAGCAGCGACTGGTATAACGCTCCATGAACCGCGACAGCCCGGTGCCGACAGGCATCGCCGCCTACACCGCACATAAGCGCGGGTCACGGGCGGAGGCATCAACCAGCGCAACT
>CAYUBT010000042.1:0-16493 GCA_964443055.1 uncultured Rubellimicrobium sp. | reverse complement strand
AACTCGGCCCGCTGGATGTCGACCCAGTGGGCGGCGAACTCGCGGCATTCCTTGCGGAACTCGATCACCGGAACGGCGTCCTTGTCGAGGCCCTTGGCGCGGTACTGTTCCTCGATCTTCCACTCGATCGGCAGGCCGTGGCAGTCCCAGCCCGGCACATAGCGCGATTCGCAGCCCATCATCTGCCGGCTGCGCACGATGAAATCCTTGAGCACCTTGTTCAGCGCGTGGCCGATATGCAGATGCCCGTTCGCATAGGGCGGGCCGTCATGCAGGACGAAGGGCGGACGCCCCGCTGCCGAGGTGCGCAGCCGGGCATAGACGCCGATCTTCTCCCAGCGGGCGAGCCAGCCGGGCTCGCGCGCTGGCAGTCCCGCACGCATGGGGAAATCGGTCTCGGGCAGGTTCAGCGTGTCGCGATAGTCGTGCAGGGTCGTCTCGGCGGGCATGGCTCGGGTCCTGGGCAGCAAGGTCATGAAGGGGCGGTCTGGCGCGGGGCACCGTTACCCGGCGCCCTGCCGTTCAGGACGCCGGGCGGCTAATTCGTCCCGACCGGGAAACACGCCACCTCGACATGGGCGCGCTTATAGGCAGCAGGTCAGGGCGGGTAAAGGGCCGCGCCCCGCTTCTTCATCTTCGCACAAATACCCTCGGGGGCCCGGGGGCAGAAAGCCCCCGGGGCCGGTCCCACGGCGCTGTCGAACAGGCCCTTGAGCGCCCTGCCCGCGAGCGCCGCCACACCGGGGCGCGGACGGGTACGAAACGGCAGCGGGCGGCAGACCTCCATCGCGGCGATCCCCGCCCTGACCGTCAGCGCACCATTGGCCGCCCCCTCGCCGAAGCGGCGCGAGAGTTTCGAGAGCACCGAGCCCCCGGCAAGCTGCGTGAAGAGGTCATCGCCCATCGCCAGCGCCCCGGCTGCCGCCAGATGCACCAGCACCGCGCGCACCAGCCGCCACGAACCGGCAAGGCCCGCGCGCCCGCCGTAAAGCTGCGCCAGTGCCCTGACCATGCGCAGGTTGATCCAGAGCACGGCGAGAACGTCGAGCAGCGCCAGCGGCACGATGGCGGTCAGCAGCGCGACCTGCCGCGCCGCCGCCTCGATCTCGCGTTCGGCCATGCGGTCGAGCGGGGCCAGAAGCGCGGTCTCGAGCGGGGTGAACACGCCCTCGACGTCCAGCGCCTCGGGCAGGTGGCGCCGGATCTCGTCGCAGGCTGCGGCCAGTTCCTCGCGCCCTGCATAGAGGCGCAGGACCTCCCCGGCCACCTCACGGGCAAGGACCGGATCACCCCCGGCAAGCGCGGCCCCGGCCCGCCGCTGCAGGGCCGAGAGCCGCCGGATGCGCAGAAGGCCCAGGAGCTCGCCCGCGGCAATGATGACGGCGAACAGCGCCACGGCACCGGCCAGCGCCGCCGCAAACGCGCCGAGGGCCGGAATGCGCTCGATCAGCCCTGTCACCCAGTCCCAGGCGGCAAGCGACAGGATCAGCACGAGCAGCGCCGAGAGCGCCCACCAGAACGCCCGCGACACCCGCCCCTTCCGGCGCGACAGCCGCATCGCGGCGCGCGCCATCGCCGGTGGATGCTCCTCCCCGTCCACCGGCGCAGCCTCCTGCGGCGCGGGCGGCACGGGATCGTCGAGTTCCCGCATGAACGGGCGTCTGTCCTCCGGCCCCCTCATCGCAGCAGGTCCCCGATCAGAAACTCCGCCGCCCGGTCAAGGCGGATATGGGGCGGCCCGTCGCCGGGGCGCAATGTCAGCGGCGCGGGGGCGAAATCGGCGAAGGCATAATCCCCCGTCGACCACGCAGGAGGCGAGGCGAGCAGAATGCGCGGGTCTTCGGGCAGGTCGCCGGGGTGAAAGGCCGCCTGCCGCCCCGTGGACGCAAGACGGCCCCGCACTACGGGCAGGGTCCGGCCGTTCTCGGTGATCTCGTCCTCGACGGTGGTGCGCAGCGAGGCGATGGCCATAGACGACGTATGCGCCCCGGCAAAGTCCGCGCGATCCTTCGCCTCGCGCAGGAGCGCCTCGGCCAGAGCGGCGAGGCGGGGGTGCTGGCTGTGATGCAGATGGTCTGCCTTGGTTGCGGCGAGCAGGACTTTCTCGATCCGCCGCATTCCCAGGAGCCGCGCCAGCCAGGCGGTGCGTCCCGGCCGGAAGGCCGACATCAGCGCCCCCATGGTGCGGCGGAGGTCGTCGAAAGCCTCGGGTCCGCGCGCGAGCGCCCCGAGCACGTCGACAAGCACGATCTGGCGGTCGATCCGGGCGAAATGGTCGCGAAAGAACGGCGTGACGATCCGCGAGCGGTAGGCGTCATAGCGCCTCTCGCATTCGCGCCAGAGCGAGCGGCGACCGGCACCGGGCGAGGCAGGCAGTGGCGCGAAGGTCAGCGCGGGCGAGCCTTCGAGATCACCGGGCATGAGGAATCGTCCCGGGGAGCAGTCGGAAAACCCCGCCTCGCGTGCCGCTCGCAGATGCGCCCCCCAGGCACGGGCCAGCGCTTCTGCCGCCACCGGATCGGAGGGCGCGGCGGGATCGGCGGCATCGAGCGCGGCAAGGTAATCCTGTGCGCCCGGCCGCCCGGGCAGATGGGCGAGCATGTCGGCCGACCATTCGGCAAAGCTCTTTTCCATCAGCGCAAGGTCCAGCAGCCATTCTCCCGGATAATCGACGATATCGAGATGCAGCCGCCCCGCCCCGCGCAGGAAACCCGTCAACCCGCGCGGTGCAAGACGGAAGGACAGGCGCAACTGGCTGATCCGGCGGGTGCCCTCGGGCCATGAGGGGTCGCGCGCGGTCAGGCGGGCAAGATGTTCCTCATAGGCGAAACGCGCAACGGTATCGTCGGGCTGCGGCTGAAGCCAGGCAGCCTCGATGGTGCCATCGGCGGCGGCAAGCAACTGCGGCATCCGCCCCCGGTCCATGAGATTGGCGACAAGCGAGGTGATGAACACGGTCTTGCCCGCCCGCGACAGGCCGGTGACGCCAAGGCGGATGACGGGATCACGCAGGCCGAGTTCCTCGCCCAGATCACCGATCCAGCCCGTCACACTCAAGGGACCACCCCGCACCATGTCTTTCGCGAAGATAGGGGGTGGGAGCCGGGATGTGTAGCCGGTTTGGCGCGAGTGACCCGCCTTTGCAGGGAGCCGCCGCCAGCGCGGCAAACCGGAAATGTCGGGGCTTCCGGCTTGCTTCGCTGGCGCTCGCAATGACGAAAGGGCCCCCTCAGGCTCCGGTCGTAATCGTGTCGGGTGCCGGCACCGGGGCGGGACCGGATGCCTGCGGTTCCCCGTCCGCACCGCAGGCAGCGAGGGCAAGGAGCAGAAGGACGGCGCGGATCATGCCAGACGCTCCTGCCAGCGGGCAATCTGTGCACGCACCTGCACCGGGGCTGTCCCCCCGTAAGAGACACGGCTTGCCACCGAATTCTCGACCCCCAGCACCGCAAAGACATCCTCGGTAATGCCCGCATGGGCGGATTGCATGTCCTCAAGGCCAAGGTCCGGCAGGTCGCAGCCCTTTTCCTCGGCCAGCGCCACGAGGCGGCCGGTAACGTGATGCGCCTCGCGGAACGGCAGGCCGAGAACGCGCACCAGCCAGTCGGCCAGATCGGTGGCGGTCGAGAAACCCGTCGCGGCGGCAGCCCGCATCGCCCCGGGCTGCGGCTCCATGTCGGCGACCATGCCCGTCATCGCGGCGAGAGCGAGGGCGAGATGATCGGCCGCGTCGAAGACCTGCTCCTTGTCCTCCTGCATGTCCTTGGAATAGGCGAGCGGCAGCCCCTTCATCACCGTGAGCAACGCCACCTGCGCGCCGAGGATGCGGCCGATCTTGGCGCGACTCAGTTCGGCAGCATCGGGGTTGCGCTTCTGCGGCATGATCGAGGAGCCGGTGGACCAGCGGTCCGACAGGCGCACGAAGCGGAATTGCGCGGTGGACCAGATCACCAGTTCCTCCGCCATGCGCGACAGATGCGTGGCGCAGATCGTTGCGGCGGACAGGAATTCGAGCGCGAAATCGCGGTCGGACACGGCATCGAGCGAATTGGCCATCGGGCGCGCAAAGCCGAGCGCTTCGGCCGTCATCTCGCGGTCAATGGGAAACGAGGTGCCTGCCAGCGCCGCCGCGCCAAGCGGGCTTTCGTTCATCCGCGCCCGCGCATCGGCGAAACGCGAACGGTCACGGGCAAGCATCTCGACCCAGGCGAGCATGTGGTGACCAAAGGTCACGGGCTGGGCCACCTGCAGATGGGTGAAGCCGGGCATGACCAGATCGGCCCCTGCCTCCGCCTGCCCCAGAATCGCCCGCTGCAGCCCGGCGAGCGCTCCGTCCGCCGCATCGCAGGCGTCGCGCACCCAGAGGCGGAAATCGGTCGCGACCTGATCGTTGCGCGATCTGGCGGTGTGCAGACGGCCTGCCGCATCACCGACCAGTTCCCTCAGTCTCGCCTCCACATTCATGTGGATATCCTCGAGCGCGGTGGAGAAAGCGAATTCCCCCGCCTCGATCTCTGACAAGATGGTGAGAAGCCCTTCCCTGATCGTCTGCGCATCGCTATCGGTGATGATGCCCTGCACGGCGAGCATCGCCGCATGGGCGCGCGAGCCGGCGATGTCCTGCGCCGCAAGCCGCCGGTCGTAGCCGATCGAGGCATTGATCGCCTCCATGATCGCATCCGGCCCTGAGGCGAAGCGGCCACCCCACATCGTGTTGGATTTCGTGCTCATCTCTTTCGCCTTTCGGGGCATATTTGCGAACGGAGTTCCCGATGCGTCTGACGGTCATGGCTCTTTATCTGTCGGCCCTTGTCTGTGCAAACAGCGCGCTGGCCGAGGCACCCGATCTGGCCTCGCTGCAGGTAGGCGACATGGAGAAGCTGACCTTGATCGACCCGCCGCTTCCCACGCCCGATTCGGTGTTCTTCGCCGAGGACGGGTCTGAGATCACGCTCGAGGATTTCCATGGACAGGTGCTGCTCCTGAACTTCTGGGCTACCTGGTGCGCACCCTGCCGCGAGGAGATGCCGACGCTTGCGGCGCTGGAAGACGAACTCGGGGGCGATGATTTCCGCGTCCTCACCATCGCCACCGGCCGCAACGAAGCACCCGCGGTCGAGGAGTTCCTTACCTCGGTGGGAGCCGACAACCTGCCGCGCATGGCCGATCCCCGACAGCAACTGGCCCGTGCCATGGGAGTGCTTGGCCTGCCGATGACGATCCTCGTGGACCGCGAGGGGCAGGAAGTGGCGCGGCTGATCGGCATAGCGGACTGGAACAGCGACTCGGCCCGTGCCATCATCGCGGCGATGACCGACGGCTGATGCCGGGGAAAGGGGGCGCTGCCCCCTCGCCCCTTCGGGGGCCCGCCCCCGGAGCATTGGTCCGAAGACGACGAGCACGGGGAAGGCGATGACGGTTCACGACATCTTCGAGACGATGGACTACGGCCCCGCCCCCGAAAGCGCGTCCGAGGCCCGCGCCTGGATCGCGGGCCATGGTGGCGTCTTCGGCCACTGGATCGGCGGCAGGTTCACCGCGCCGGGTGATCTCTTTGAAACGCGCAACCCCGCCACGGGCGAGGTGCTGGCACAGGTGACGCAGGCGAGCGAGGCCGATGTCGCGCGCGCGGTGCGCGCGGCGCGGCGTGCGCAGCCGGGATGGGCGGCGCTTGGCGGCCACGGGCGGGCGCGCGTGCTCTATGCGCTCGCGCGGATCATGCAGAAACAGTCGCGCCTGCTGGCCGTGCTCGAGACACTGGACAACGGCAAGCCGATCCGCGAGAGCCGCGACATCGACGTGCCGCTGGCACAGCGGCATTTCTACCATCACGCGGGCATGGCGCAGCTCATGGACTCGGAGCTTCCCGACCGCGAACCCCTGGGGGTCTGCGGCCAGATCGTGCCGTGGAACTTCCCGCTCCTCATGCTGTCGTGGAAAATCGCGCCTGCGCTGGCCATGGGCAATACGGTGGTGCTGAAACCCGCCGAATACACGCCGCTGACCGCATTGCTCTTTGCGGAACTGAGCGCCGAGGCGGGCGTGCCGCCCGGCGTCATCAACATCGTCACCGGCGACGGTGCCGTGGGCGAGATGATCACCGGCGCGAAGGTGGACAAGATCGCCTTCACCGGCTCGACCGCCGTGGGTCGCCGCATCCGCGAGGCGACAGCGGGGCGGGGCCTATCGCTTACGCTCGAACTGGGCGGCAAGTCGCCCTATATCGTCTTCGACGACGCCGATCTCGATTCAGCCATCGAGGGGATCGTCGATGCGATCTGGTTCAATCAGGGCCAGGTCTGCTGCGCAGGCTCGCGCCTTCTGGTGCAGGAGGGGGTGGCCGAAAGATTCCACGCCAAGCTCAGGGCCCGGATGGGCAACCTGCGCATGGGCGACCCGCTCGACAAATGCATCGACATCGGCGCCGTGGTCGATCCGGTCCAGCACGAGACGATCACCCGCATGGTCGAGGCCAATACCGAGGGCGAGCGTTACGTCGCCCCCATCCAGGTGCCTTCCATCGGCTGCTACTATCCGCCGACGCTGATCACCGGCCTCTCGCCTGCGGCCACGTTGATGCAGGAGGAAATCTTCGGTCCGGTCCTCGTCTCGACCACGTTCCGCACGCCCGCCGAGGCGGTGGAGATGGCCAACAACACCCGCTACGGGCTGGCGGCGACGCTCTGGACCGAGAATATCAACCTTGCGCTGGATGTCGCGCCGAAGCTCGCCGCCGGGGTGGTCTGGATCAACGCAACCAACCTCTTCGACGCGGCCGCCGGATTCGGCGGCGTACGTGAAAGCGGATTCGGCCGCGAAGGCGGCTGGGAGGGGCTGTCTGCCTATACGCGACCGAAGACGCGCGGCGCGGTGTTGAGGCGCGTCATGCCCTTCACGGGTTCCGGTGCGCCACTCGATCCGCTCGACCGGACGGCCAAGCTCTATATCGGCGGGAAACAGGCACGGCCCGACGGCGGCTATTCGCGCGCGGTCCACGGGCCGAAAGGTGCGCTGCTGGGGCATGTCTCGCTCGCCAACCGCAAGGATGTGCGAAACGCGGTCGAGGCGATGAACGGCGCAAGGGGCTGGGCGAGGACCACCGGCCATGCGCGGGCGCAGATCCTTTACTACATCGCCGAGAACCTGTCCGCCCGGCGCGCCGAGTTCGCCGCCCGCATCCGTGCCCTGACCGGCGGCGATGGCGAATCCGAGGTCGAAGCCTCGATCCGGCGGCTGTTCACCTATGGTGCCTGGGCCGACAAGTTCGACGGGCAGGCCCATGGCGTGCCGATCCGGGGCGTGGCCCTGGCGATGCGCGAGCCGGTCGGCAAGATCGCGGCACTCTGCGCTGATGAAGCACCGCTTCTGGGCCTCGTCTCGGTGATCGGCCCGGCCATGGCGATGGGCAACCGGGTGCTGGCAGTGGCTTCCGAAGCCTTCCCGCTGGCCGCGACGGATTTCTACCAGATCCTCGAGACATCCGACGTGCCTGCGGGGGTGGTGAACATCCTCACCGGCAGCCACGAGAAACTGGCCCCGCATCTGGCGGCGCATCTCGATCTCGACACGGTCTGGTCGTTTTCCTCAAGCGATCTGTCGCGGCTGATCGAGGAGAAGTCGGCGGGCAACCTCAAGCGCACATGGGTGAACAATGCGCGGGCGACGGACTGGGCGACGGCCGAGGGCAGGCTCTGGCTCGACCACGCGACCGAAGTGAAGAACATCTGGATTCCCTGGGGGGAATAGCAGTGCCGCGAAATCCATCGCGCCTCCCGTCATTGCGAGGAGGCGTCAGCCGGTGCGGCAAGCCAGAGACGTGAGGACTGGGTTGCTTCGCTGCGCTCGCGATGACGGGAGGCGCGATGGATCCGGAGCCCCGGGAGGAACATGTCTAGCGGCGGCGCAGGAGCCGTCCGAAGATTCCCCGGTCGCGCGGCGCATCCTCGACCTCGGCCTTGCGGGTGAGCCCGCGCCAGGCAGCGCGCAGGAACCCCCAGACGAGCGCCAGGGCGATGAAGAAGAAGATGTTGAACCACGGGATGATCCGCGTGTCCGGGGGCGTGGCGCGCTGGTCGGGCGGGCGGTCATCGGGCAGCGCGCGCAGCGAGATCGCATGCGGATAAATCGACAGGAGCCTGCTGCGGATACCGTAGCGGGTGATGACGACCCAGCGCGGCTCGTCCGAGGTCGAGATCAGATCCTGGGCCTGGGCCTGCACATCTGCCGAATCGAACTTGAAATAGGGCGGCCAGTCCCAGCCTGTGTCCTCGTTACGATAGACGACGGTCTGTTCGCCCGTGGTGACGAAGCCGAGAAGCCACGGCGTTATCCTCTGCGCGTAGATGAGCCGCAGGTCGCGCGTGTCGCTTGCGACATTGCCCGCATCCGCGCCCGCGTGAAAGAGCCGGTTCCATGACGAGAAATCCTGGCGAATCACATCGGTCCCGGTGATGCGGGCGACATCGTGGCGCGGCAGGGTATAATAGAGGAACATCGCCGCAAGGGCGAACAGGACGATCTGCAGGATCACGAGCACGCGGCGCATGGCATCCTCCTCGGGCGGGTCGCCTGGGTCACCAGCGCTCCCTCACCCAGTATTTCGGCAGTCCGATCACCGAAAGCAACATCATCGGTGCCCAGAACAGGGCCGAAACCGCGCCGAGCCGGGAAAAATGTTCAAGGAAGGGCAGAACACCCGGCTCGATCAGCGCCGCGAGCGGCACGCCGCCCATGACATAGAGCGCAATGAACATGGCCCCGGCCAGAACGAACAGGAGCGCGGCGGCAACGAGGGTGAGCACGACCAGCGGCCTCAACCCCTCGGGCCAGAAGGTGGAGAGCAGGCGCGGCACCAGCCAGCCGAGACAGGCGAGGCCGAGCGCCGGGAAGATCAGGCTGTCGGTCAGCACGGGGCTTCCTTCCTTCAGGACCGCCGGACGCAAGCCTAGCGCGCCGCGCCCCCCGCCGTGAAGCCCCCGCGCCTCTGCGCCCCCGTCATTGCGACCGCAGCGAGGCGACCCGGTCATCCCGCGTTCTGGTTTGCCGCGTCGCCTTTGGCTCCTCGCAATGACGGGATTGGCGGGGAGACGTCAGATCCCCAGCGTGGCCGAGGACAGCGGATCGCCCGGGGCCGATGCGCCTGCGGTCTCCGCCAGCAGATCGACCGTGCCCTTGGCGGCAAGCTGCGCGAGGATTTCCGGCGGATAGGTGCCGTCATCGTTCATCATCGCCTCGGGGACCGGCGGTCGCTGACCGGCGGTGCCGTCCTCGATCGCCTCGCGCGAGGCGAAATAGGCCGGAAGCTCGATTCCCCGATTCGCGAGCGCCTCGCCCTCGATGCGGATCGAGTCGGCCTTGCTGCGCAAGATCACCCGCGCGCCCATCCGCACCATCGGATAAAGGTGGATGATGTCGTGGTTGAACAGCCGGATGCAGCCCGCCGAGCCCGAATTGCCGATCGACGACCAGTCATTGGTGCCGTGGATGCGATACATCGTGTCGCGCCCGCCCTGATACAGATACAGCGCCCGCGCGCCCAGCGGGTTTGCCGGACCACCGGGGACACCGCCCGCATACTGGCGGTAGAGATGCGGCTCGGTGCGGATCATGTTGGCCGTCGGTGTCCAGCTTGGCCATTCGACCTTGCGCTGCACGGTGGTGGTGGAGTTCATGCCGCGCCCCTGGCGGCCCACGGCGATGGAATAGCGCCAGGCGGTGCCGCCCTCCTCGATCCAGTAGAGGAGCTTCGAATGGGTGTCGATCTCGATGGAACCCGCAGGCGCGTCGCCCTGATAGTAGCCATGGGCACGGCGGTTCACACCGACGAGATATTCCGGCGGAACCGGGCCGAGAGGGTAGCGGTCATTCACGATGGGGCCGTATCCATCGACGATCTGGCTGACGGGGATACCGTTGATCGTCTCTTCCGGCTCCTCCTCGATCGGAGCGGCGCAGGCGGCGAGAAGCGAAAGCCCGCCAGCCCCCAGCAGGAGATGACGACGGGAGAGACGGGGTGAAGGCGGCAGCAGCATCGCGGACTCGGCAGCACGGGAAACTCCGTTGGCTCATATCAAATTACACCCGGGGTGCAAATCTTTGCCGCAAAAGCCCGGTCCTGCGTTGCGCCTTGCGCCGGGGCCCCATGCACCTCACCATGGCGGCAGGCAGGAACAGGAGCGGCTGCAATGCGACTGGCGGGACAGCAGGCGGTGGTGATCGGCGGGGCGAGGGGGATCGGGCGGGCACTCGCGCGAGCGCTGGTCGAGGCCGGGGCGGAAACCATCCTCACCGACCCCTCCCCCGGCGTGGCCGAGGATTTCGCGCAGACCTTGGGACAAAAGGGAATCCGCTGGGATGCTGCAGAGAATGCGCCCGATGTCGGCACACCGGGCCTCGTCGTTCTGGCCTTCGACCCGGCCGCGCCTGCGCCCGATGCCCTCAGCGACATGGCCGCGACATTCGCCGCCGCCGTCGAGCAGGTGGTCCCGCTGACGGAGGCGCAGGGCGGGGGCGCACTGGTGGCGGTTCTGGCGTTGCCGCCTGCACCCGACATCTGGGACGAGGCGCGCGCCGGCTGGCTTTCCTCGGCCACGGCCGCGCTCGCCGCGCGATCCGCCCCTACAGGGGTACGCGTGAACGCGGTGATCGCGCTGGTGGACGATGCGCCGGGATTGCCCAGCTTCATGGCCGCGCGTGCCACCGCACCACCACCCGCCGTGCCACTTGCCGTCCTGCCCGGCCCGCGTGCCATCGCAGCGGCGGCGCTCGCGCTGTGCGGCGACGATGCGGGTGCCGTCACAGGACAAGTGCTGCGGCTCGACGGGGGGCGAGGTTGCGGGCTGGTTTCATGAAGGTCGGGCCGCGCAATCTCGTCACCGATGTGCCGGGCATCCTTGTCGGCCAGGCGCAGGACGACCGCATCAAGACCGGCGTGACCCTGCTGACCTCGGAACACCCGTTCACCGGCGGCGTGCATGTGATGGGCGCGGCCCCCGGCACGCGCGAGACGGATGCGCTCGCCCCTGACCGCAGCGTCGCCCATGTCGACGCCTTCGTCCTCTCGGGAGGCTCCGCTTTCGGCCTCGACGCCTGTTCCGGCGTGGCGGATGCGCTGGCGCGCGAAGGGCGCGGCTTCCCCGTGGGGCCTGCGCGCGTGCCGATCGTGCCGGGTGCGATTCTCTTCGATCTCCTGAATGGCGGAGACAAGGACTGGAGCGAAAGCCCCTATCCCGCCCTGGGCCGCGCCGCCTTCGAATCGGCGGGCACCGAGTTCGCGCTCGGCACGGCCGGGGCGGGAACAGGCGCGACAACCGCCACGGTGAAGGGCGGAATCGGCTCGGCCTCGCTGGTGCTGCCCTCGGGTCATGTCGTGGGAGCGCTGGTGGCGGTGAATGCCGTGGGGGCGGTCACCGCCGGGACCGGCGCACATTTCCATGCCGCACCCTTCGAGGTGGGCGACGAGTTCGGCGGACTCGGCCCGGCCCCCTCGGCCCTGCCGCTGTCGCCCCCGTTGACCAAGCTGCGCGCGGGCGAGGCGACGACCATCGGGATCGTGGCGACGGATGCGCGACTCGACAAGGCGGGCTGTACGCGGCTGGCCGTCAGCGCCCATGACGGAATCGCGCGCGCGATCCTGCCCGCACATACGGTGATGGACGGTGACATGATCTTTTCCGCCGCGACCGGGGCGCGGGCGCTCGCCGATCCGGTGGCGGACCCGCTGATGCTTGGCCATGCCGCCGCAATCTGCGTGGCTCGGGCCATTGCGCGGGCGGTGTTTCACGCGACCCCCGCTAAAGGCGATCTGCTGCCCGTCTGGCGTGATCTCGCGGCACGGACCTCATGAAAAAGGGCGCGGGGAACCCCCGCGCCCGGCACCATTTACCGTGAAGAGCTGGTCAGTTGACCGGCTTTACCTCACCCTCGATTGCGGGCTTCGACGAACCGTTCGCAATCTCGATCCGGCGCGGCTTCAGCGCTTCGGGCACTTCACGCACGAGGCCGATATGGAGCATGCCGTCCTCATGGCTCGCCTCGGACACACGGACGTGATCGGCAAGGGTGAAGCGGCGCTCGAAGGCTCGGGTGGCGATCCCGCGATGCAGGAAATGGCGTTCGCCCGTTTCCTCGGTCTTGCGGCCCGAGACAATCAGCGCATTCTCGCGCAGTTCGACATTCAGGTCGGCCGCGGCAAAGCCCGCGACAGCGATCGAGATGCGCCAGCCGTCATCGCCGGTCTTCTCGATATTGTAGGGGGGGTAGTTGCTTGCGCCTGCATCACTGGACATAAGCCTGTCCATCATGTCGGCGATCTGGTCGAAACCGACGGTGGCGCGATAAAGCGGAGCAAGGTCAAAAGTGCGCATGGGTCATCCTCCATTGAGCGATACCTGATGTGCCTCCCCTCACGGGGCGGGCGGCTCGCCGGGGCCCGAATGGCACCCCGGCAACACTCAGATGGTGATCGATTTTCCCGGTTCAAGAGCCCGGACCGGAGTCGCCGCGACCGCCACTGCGAGAGTCAGCGAAACAACCCGGATGCCCGACGTTCTGGTTTGCCGCGTCGCCTTCGGCTCCTCGCAATGACGGAGGGAGATGAGCCGCTCAGCGGTCGTCGTCCTCGTCGTCGTCCGTATCGTCCGGCAGGTTGAAGAGGCTGTCGGCGTCGATCTCCTCTTCCTTCTCGTCCTGCGCGTCGGAGAGCGAGAAGGTCTCGAGCCCGGCGATGGCCGTGGGGATGCGCGGCTCGGGTGCCATGGTCAGGCTCTGCGAGGTCGAGACCAGCTTGCGGCGCTCGTCGTCGCTCATGGCGCTGCCGTCCTTGATCTTGCGTTCGTTGGCCTTGGCGACGGCCGCATCGAGTTCGGTCTGGCGGCAGAGGCCGAGAGCCACCGGATCGACCGGCTCGAGATTGTTGATGTTCCAGTGCGTGCGCTCGCGGATCGACTGGATCGTCGGCTTGGTCGTGCCCACGAGCTTCGAGATCTGCGCATCGGTCAGCTCGGGGTGGAACTTCACCAGCCACAGGATCGCGGCGGGGCGCTCCTGCCGCTTGGACAGCGGCGTGTAGCGGGGGCCCCGGCGCTTTTCCTCACCCACGGCGGCGGGGTTGAACTTGAGCTTCAGCTTGTGGAGCGGATCGGCCTCGCCCTTGCGGATTTCCTCGTGATCGAGCTGGTTGTTGGCCACGGGGTCGAAGCCGCGCACGCCGGTGGCGACATCACCATCGGCGATGCCCTGCACTTCCAGTTCGTGCAATCCGCAGAAATCGCCGACCTGCTTGAAGGTCAGCGTCGTGTTGTCGATGAGCCAGACCGCAGTCGCGCGGGCCATGAGCGGTGTATCAGCAGTCATCCTGCACCTCGTCAGACACTCCCCGCCCTTGCCCCGGAAGGGGCGTGGGGCCCCGGGGGCCGCCACCGTTCTCGTTGTCGGGGAACTGGAGCGTTCTATAATCGCCCGGACCCGGATTTGAAAGGCCCGAAATGATTTTCCTGTGTCGCCGCCTTGTCGCGGCCCTCACTGCCACCCTGCTTTCCCTGCCCGCTTTCGCCCAGGACCGCGCCGGGGATTTCGACTATTATCTGCTGGCGCTGACCTGGTCGCCCAACTGGTGCACGCTGGAGGGAGATGCCCGGGGCAGTCCCGAATGCGACGGATCGCGTGACCTGGGCTGGACACTGCACGGACTCTGGCCGGAATACGAGGACGGCTGGCCCGAGAATTGCCTGTCTCCCTGGCCCGCCCCCTCGCGGCGCATGACCGGGGCGATGAGCGATCTCATGGGTTCGGGCGGGCTTGCCTGGTATCAGTGGCGCAAACACGGTGCCTGTTCGGGTCTGCCGCCCGGCGAATATTTCGACCTGGCGCGCGAGGCCTATGCCTCGATCGTGAGGCCGCCGCTTCTCGACGCGCTCGAGCGCGAGGTGCGCCTGCCCGCAGCCCTGATCGAAGAGGCCTTCCTGCGTGACAATCCGCAGCTTTCGGCCAATGGCGTCACGGTCACCTGCCGATCGGGCATGATCCAGGAAGTCCGGATCTGCCTGACGAAAGACCTCGACCCGCGCCCCTGCGCGCCGCCGGTCGCACGTGACTGCACGCTCGATGACGCGCTGTTCCAGCCGGTGCGATGATCAGGAGAGCAGGTCGGCATAGCCGCAGACGCCCGCCAGTTCCGGCACCGCCCGCGGCTCGACCACGGTGAAGCTTGCCGACCAGATCACGGCTTTCGGCGTGCTTGCCGTCAGGGTCCATTCGCCTGTGACGACCTCGTAGGGAAGCTCCAGCTCATAGAAGGAAATCCCGACCTCGCTGCCGAGCCGACCCGGAAAGCTCTGTTCCGTCACGCCGTCGGGGCCCATCGGCGGATGGGTCACGGTCACGGTGAGATCGAGAACGACATTCTCCCCCGCCGCCGCCGACTTGACCCCGAAGCCCACGCCGATGACGCCAGGCACCACGCGGCCGGTGGAGATGAAATCGGGAACGGTCTCGATCACATTGGTGTAACCGGCGATCGTGTCCGGTGCCGGTTCGCTCGCGATCACCTCCTGCGAACAGACGATCCCCGCTTCGAAATAGCCGACAGGCGGCGTGACCACATCCTCGGCCAGGGCCGGGGTGGCAAACAGAAGCGCGGGAAGAATGGTGGCGATCCTCATGAGGCGAGGATGCCACCCGCGCGCGGCCTGTCAAGCGCAACACCTTTTCGTCATTGCTTCGTCATTGCGAGGAGCCGAAGGCGACGCGGCAAGCCAGAACGCTGGGGACTGGCTTGCTTCGCTTCGCTCGCAATGACGGCGATTTCGGGGGGATCCTGCGGACCGGATGCCCGCCCGGCCGTTTCACCCCCGGTCAGGCTGCGCGACAGGATCGGCCATGACCGACATGGCACAGCCCCGCTCATGGCTCCCCGGGCGGTTCGGCCCGGATCGGGAAGGTGATCGTGGTGCGATAACCGCCATTCGACTCGACCGTCTTCTCGCCGCGCATCTGCTCGACAAAGGCGTCGATCAGCTTGCTGCCCATCGACTCGCGTCCCGCGTCCAGATCGGCACCCTGGCCGTTGTCGCGGATCGTCAGCCGGAGGTAGTCCGCGTCCTGCTGCGCCAGCGTGACCGTGATCCGGCCCCCGCGCCCTTCGGGGAAGGCGTGTTTGAACGCATTGGTCAGCAACTCATTGGTCAGCAGCCCCAGTTGCATCGCCAGATCGCCGGACAGATCGACATCGACCAGATCCGTCTCGACCTCGATACGTTCGCCGTAGCCACGTACGATATTGCCGATGAGCCGACGCAGATAGGGTGCGGCTCCGATACGGTCGACGGTCTCGCCGGAGAAGATCTCGCGGTGAACCTCGACCATGGCGGCGATCCGGCCGAGCAGGGCATTGGTCACATCCTCGGGCAGGCGTTGCAGCCGGATCAGCGACATCACCGCCTGCAGGTTGTTCTTGACCCGGTGGTGAACCTCCTTGAGCAGGAAATCACTGCGCCGCTGCGCCTCGACAAGCGCCCGGGCCCGCCGCTCGTCGATGACCATCAATCGAAACAGGCCGGTGATCATCAGCATGACTCCCAACAGCATCGGGACGAGGATGGTCAGTTCGGTGCGGAGCAAGGACCAGATTCGCGCAAGCGCCGGCCCCTCCTCGATCCCCGCCACCGCAACGATGGGCCAGTCATCGAGTTGCCAGAAGCCGACGATCCGGTGGGAGCCGTCGAGAGGGGATGCCGCGACAAAGGTGCCGTCCGTCGCGCTGGTCAGTTCGGTGAGGTTCGAGCTTTCCTGCAGGTCGACGGTCGGCAAGACGGGCGAGCGGGCGATGACCGAGCCGTCAAGCCCGACCAGCGACAAGGTGGCGTTGTCGCTCAGACTCAGCGTGTCGCGGATCTCTTCCAGATAGGCGACCGGAATCGCGATCGTGGCCACGCCCAGAAATTCGGCCGCCTCGCCCGGCCGCGCCTCGGTTTCCATGCGACGCGCCATGATGAAGACCTGCTCGCCGCTGAGCCGCTCGATGACCATCGGCTGGATCACGCGGGTTTCACCGGCCTTCAGGCGCTCGAAATACGGCCGGTCGCTCACGTCGATCACATGGCGGTCCTGCTCGCTCGACAGGATCAGGCGGCCGGTCGTACCATAGAGCGAATGCTGCAGGCCATCGGGCAGATCCTCGACCGCCGTGGCGATATCCGCAAGCTGCGTCAGACGGGAGGGGTTGCCGCGCACGGCATTCTGGATGCGCCTCAGGGCCTGGTCGCTGGCCTGCAGGATCCAGCCGAATTGCGTGGCCGCCACATGGGCCGTCCGATGCGCCTGGATCCCGGCCCCGTCCCGGGCGGCGCGATACTGGGCCGCCAGAGTCGCCCCGGCGAGCAGAACGATCAGC
Organism: uncultured Rubellimicrobium sp.; assembly: GCA_964443055.1. Lineage (GTDB taxonomy): Bacteria > Pseudomonadota > Alphaproteobacteria > Rhodobacterales > Rhodobacteraceae > JADYZU01. Next base: position 103 of record CAYUBT010000042.1, on the reverse strand, counting down.
GCCATCAGGAGAATCAGTGCGAGACGCAATAACCGGCTCGTGGCTGTACGCGTCACATCGGCCATCCCCATTCCCGACATTTCGGGCACTTGCCAAGACCTCA
>CAYUBT010000041.1:0-16518 GCA_964443055.1 uncultured Rubellimicrobium sp. | reverse complement strand
TTGCGGCTCACCGGCGGGATACGTCGCGGGGCCATGCGGATCATCGCACGCAGGCGGGCGTCGGGCAGCAGACGCGCGAACGGCCGCGCGATCTTCGCACCCAGCAGCGCCAGCCGAAAGCGCATCGGATGGGGCAGGACATGCGCCAGCAGCCAGCGCAGGGCACGTTCGTCCCAGGGCCGGCGGTAGTTCTCCTCGATATAGGCGCGGGCGTGATCGACAAGGTGACGGTAGTGCACGCCCGAAGGGCAGGTCGTCATACAGGCGAGGCAGGACAGGCAGCGGTCGATATGGCCCACCGTCCTGGCGTCCGGCACGCGCTCGTTCTCGAGCATGTCCTTGATCAGGTAGATGCGCCCGCGCGGGGAATCGAGTTCGTCATGCAGTATCTGATAGGTCGGACAGGTCGCGGTGCAGAAGCCGCAATGGACGCAGGCACGGATGATCTCGTTCGAGCGGGCGATGGCGGGATCGCGGAGCTGTTCGGGGGTGAAATGCGTCTGCATCAGTCGAAAAGCCCCCGGTTGAGGATCGAGCGCGGATCGAATTTCGCCCGCAGCCCGCGAATGAGCGCCGCAACGCCCGCCTTTTCGGGGTGGAAGCGTCCCGGCCCCGTGCCCGTGATCCGCGTGGCATGGCCGGGAACCGGACCAAGGATCGCGCGCAGATCCGTCCCCGGCGCGAGTGCCACCCACAGACGCGCGCCGCCCCAGTCAAGAAACCAGCGCGCGCCTTCGGGCAGGCGGGCAATGACCTCGGGACTGTTCGTCGCCGTCAGCGACAGACGCCAGACCTCTCCCGCACCCGCCAGAGGGCGCGCGTCGCGGATCGCCGTCCAGTCACCCGCCACCTCATGCGCCGCACCGAACCCCCGCAGAAGTGCTGCCACCCGTTCCGCCCGCCGCGAAAGCGCGCCCTCGGGACCCTCAAGCCGCAGCCGGGTCTCGCCCGCCCCTGGCAGATGCGCCGCACCGGTGACGCTGTAAGGCGAGCCCAATGCCGCCGCCATCGCCTTCACCGCCCGGGCGGGGTCCAGACCGGGCAGAGCCAGCGTCATCTCGTCCCCGGGCCGTGGCAGCACCTTGAAGCTTACCTCGGTGAGCACACCAAGCGTGCCATAGGCCCCGGCCATCAGCTTCGTCAGGTCGATCCCGGTGACATTCTTCATCACCCGCCCGCCGTTCCTCACCACCTCGCCCCGACCATCGACGAACTGCACGCCAAGCAGGAAATCCCGCGCGGCGCCCGCCACCACCCGGCGCGGGCCGCTGGCGTTTGCGGCAAAGACCCCGCCGATGGTGGGCGCACCCGCTGCGCCGGTGAGCGCACGCATGTCCGGCGGCTCCCATGGCAGCGACTGGCCCCTGGCCGCGAGCGCGGCCTCGATCTGGGCCACGGGAGTGCCCGCGCGAGCGACCATGGTCAGCGCACCTGGCTCGTAAAGCGTGATGCCGGACAGCGCCGCAACCGACAGCGCCACCCCCTCGCCACCCACGGAATGCGAGCCGCTCCCCCCGATCCGCAACGGCCACTCGGTCTCGCGCACCATCTGCGCAAGCTCGGCCTCATCCACCGGAGCAAGAACCCCGTTCACGCCGCACCCCGCCGCGCAGCGCTCAGATGCAGGGGGAAGACCTTGGCCGCATTCAGACGCCATGCAGGATCGAACACATCCTTGACCCGCATCTGCGCCTCGAGGTCGGCAGGCGCATATTGCACCTCCATCAGGTCGCGCTTCTCGATCCCCACGCCATGTTCGCCGGTCAGGCAGCCCCCGGCCTCGACGCAGAGGCGCAGGATGTCGGCCCCCAGAGCCTCGGCCTGTCTCAACTCCCCGGGCGCATTGGCATCGTAGAGGATCAGCGGATGCAGGTTCCCGTCGCCCGCATGAAAGACATTGGCGACATCGAGCCCGTATTCCGCCGACAACTGCCCGATCCGGGCCAGCACCCGCGGCAGGCCGGAGACCGGAATCACACCGTCAAGGCAGATATAGTCATTGATCCGCCCCATCGCCCCGAAGGCTGCCTTGCGGCCCAGCCAGATGCGCGCGGCTTCATCCGCATCGCGCGCCTCGCGGACTTCGACCGGGGAATGATCCTCGGCAATCGTGCGGATGCGGGCGATCTCGCGGGCGATCTCGACCTCGGCCCCCTCGACCTCGATGATGAGCAGCGCTTCGCAATCGGGATAGCCCGCATGCGAATGGGCCTCGCAGGCCCGGATACAGGGGCGGTCCATATATTCGATGGCGACCGGGAGCAGCCCCGCGCGGATGATCCCGCTCACGCAAGCACCGGCGGCTTCGGCGGAATCGAAGCCGATCAATACGGGACGCGCGCCCTCCGGCCGGGGCAGGATGCGCAGGACGGCCTCGGTGACGATGCCGAGCTGGCCCTCCGAGCCGCAGATGAGCGGCAGCAGATCGATGCCGGGCGCGTCTGGCCAGGGGCCACCGATCTCGATCACCTCACCCGTCGGCAGGACCAGGGTCACACCCAGCAGATTGTTCACCGTCACCCCGTATTTCAGGCAATGCGCCCCGCCCGAATTCATGGCGATGTTGCCGCCGATGGCACAGGCAAGCTGGCTTGACGGGTCGGGAGCGTAAAAGAACCCGTCCGCCTCGATCTCCTGCGTGACGGACAGATTCGTGCGCCCCGCCTCGACCCGGATGAAGCGGTTGTCGTAATCCGCCTCGAGCACCCGCGTCATGGCACTCAGGCCGATGACCACCGAATCCTCGGTCGGCAAGGCCCCGCCAGCGAGCGACGTGCCCGCCCCGCGCGGCACCACCGGCACGCCCTCCTCGTGGCAGACGGCCATGGCCGCGGCGACTTCGGCTGTCGAGCGCGGCAGCACCACGGCCATGGGCGCACAGGCATAGGCGAACAGCGCGTCGCTTTCATAGGCGCGGGTTTCCGCCGGATCGTGGATCACCCGCACACCGGGCAGCGCTGCGCGCAAGCGGGCGATGATCTCTCCCTTGCGGGCAAGGATGCGCTGTTCCGGGGCGGGCATGTCCATGGGCATTCTCGCAGGTGGCCTGACACCTCAGCATCGCGACCCGGGGCATGGGGCGCAAGAGAGCGCTGGATAATTTCGCCTGTCTCGCCAAGGATCGGTGCCACTGCTGCGTCTCAAGATCAGGATGCGCATGATGGTGAGTGACGAAGAGCTTGCAGTTGCAGCCGCCCGTGGCGACCGGGCGGCCTTTGCCGCGCTGCTTGAACGCCATTACGACCGGCTCTTTGCGCTGGCCTGGCGTCTGACGGGCGAGCGGGCCGAGGCCGAGGATCTGACGCAGGACATCTGCCTCGCCCTGCCGCGCAAGCTCGCCGGGTTTCGGGGCGAGGCGCGGGTGGCGACCTGGCTTTACCGCGTGGCCGTGAACGCGGCCCATGACCGCCGCCGCCGCCGTGCCACCCACGCCCGCGCCGCCGAGGGCTGGGCCGACTGGGAGGTGAACCGAAACGAGGCCGCCCGCGAGGAACAGGCCCAGCTCGACTGGCTGATCACCGCCATACGCGATCTGCCCGAGGATCTGCGCGACACGCTCGCGCTCACCCTTGATGACCTGACCCAGGCCGAAGTGGCCGAGGTTCTGGGCGTCGCGCCCGGCACCGTCGCGTGGCGGGTGAGCGAGGCGAAGAAACATCTGCGGGCGATCCGCGCCCGCGAGGAGGCATGATGGCCGAAGACGATTTCGATCTTGACGCGCTGAAGGCCGCCGCCGCACGCGCCACGCCCAGGCCCGACCCGGAGGTGCGGGCAGAGCATCTCCGCCTGGCGCAGGAAGAATTCGACATCCGCCAAGAATCCGGCGCGGACAGCCGTCACACGATCACAGGCCCGCAACGGGGCCTCTGGATCGGAGTGAGGAACATGATCAACCGACTGACCGGAAAGGGGGCCATGGCCATGACCACCGCCCTCGTCGCCTGCGGCTTCCTGGTGCTGACGCCCACGGGCCGCGACATCTGGCAACCTGGCCCCCGCATGAGCGACCCTGCGCCCGGCACGGCCACGAATGCGCCCGAGCCCGCCGCCTCGCTTGCAGGAGCGCCGGAGCCGGAGGCCGCGACCATGGCAGACACGGCCGAAGCCGCACCGCCGCCACCCGCCGTTGTGGCCGATTCCGGGCTCGCCCGCACCATGCCGGAGATGGCCGCACCGCTGCCCCTCGATTTCAGCAGCGCCCCCGGCCAGGCACTGGCGGGGTCCGGTGCCGTGGTCGGTGGTGCCTTCGCCCCCGACACCTTCCATCTGCCCCGGGAGCCCTCGCGCGACGTCTTCGCCAATGCGGACGAGAACCCCCTGCAGGTGACAGCGGAAAACCCGGTTTCGACCTTCTCGATCGACGTGGACACTGCAAGCTGGTCCATCGTCCGCCAGAGCCTGAATCGCGGCATGCTGCCTCCGCCCGATGCGGTGCGGGTCGAGGAGATGATCAACTATTTCCCCTATTCCTACCCCGCGCCCGAGGGCGACGCTGCGTTTCGTCCAAGCGTCACCGTCATGCCGACGCCGTGGAACGCGGACACGCAGCTTGTCGAGATCGGCATCCAGGGCCACCTGCCCGCAATTGCCGACCGGCCGCCCCTGAACCTCGTCTTCCTCATCGACACATCGGGCTCGATGTATTCACCCGACAAGCTGCCGCTTCTCCGGGCCGCCTTCCGGCTGATGCTTCCCGAACTGAGGCCCGAGGACCAGATCGCCATCGTCACCTATGCAGGTTCGGCGGGGATCGCGCTGGAGCCCACGCCCGCTTCGGATCACGCCGCGATCAGCCGCGCGCTCGACGGGCTGGAAGCGAGCGGATCGACCGCCGGCCATGCCGGGCTGCAGCAGGCATATGACCTCGCGCGGCAGATGTCGGACGAGGGCGAGACCTCCCGCGTGATCCTCGCCACCGACGGGGATTTCAACGTCGGCATGTCCGGTGTGGAGGAGATGGAGGACTACATCTCCGACCAGCGCGACTCGGGGATCTCGCTTTCGGTTCTCGGCTTCGGGCGCGGCAATCTCAACGACCGGCTGATGCAGACGCTGGCGCAGAACGGCAACGGCACCGCCTCGTATATCGACACGATGTCCGAGGCACAGAAGGTGCTGGTGGATCAACTCACGGGAACGCTCTTCACTATCGCCTCGGATGTGAAGATCCAGGTCGAGTGGAACCCCGCGACCGTCGCCGAATATCGCCTCATCGGCTACGAGACCCGCGCGCTAAACCGCGAGGATTTCAACAACGACCACGTCGATGCGGGCGATCTTGGCGCAGGCCACACCGTCACCGCGATCTACGAGATCACGCCGGTGGGCAGCCCCGCCGTGCTGGTCGATCCGCTGCGTTACGGCTCTGACAGCGTTGTGGAAACCGCTTCGGACGAACTCGGCTTCCTGCGTCTGCGCTGGAAGGCGCCGGGCGAGGGCGACAGCGCGCTGCTTGAGACCCCGATCCTGCCTGATGCAGCCGACATCCGGCAAGAGGACGCCCGTTTTGCCGCCGCCATCGCCGGATTCGGCCAGCTTCTGCGCGGCTCGGACTGGGTGGGTGACTGGTCCTGGGATGACGCCATCGCACTGGCTGCGGACGCGCGGGGGCAGGACGAATACGGCTACCGCAACGAGGCCGTGAGCCTCATGCGCATCGCCGCCGCGCTGGCCGCAGGGCAGTAGGGGTCGCATATCGTCATTGCGAGGAGGCGTCAGTCGACGAAGCAACCCGGAGCGCCGGGGAATCCGGGTTGCTTCGCTACGCTCGCAATGACGGGAACACCCCTCACCCGTGCCGTACTGCCCAGGCCTGCAGCACCTCCTGCTGCAGGTGACGCGCCGCCCGGTTCCAGGCGATGGTGCCGGGCGGATTTTCCTCGCTCGACGCCCGCGCCCCGGCGCGCCGCTCCGGGTCGGCAGTGAAGATCGCGAAAGCAAGTCTGCGTCCTCTGTTCGTCACCAGGAACCCCGACAGCGACGAGACGAAATCAAGCGTCCCGGTCTTGGCCCTGACGACACCGGGCGGAGCGGGGAGTCTCTGGCCCTCGTCATCCACCATCGGAATATTCTTCAGGAGCGCCGGGAAATCCCCGTGCCCCGCGCCCACCAGCGCCGCCAGCATCTCCGAGGCGCTCACCAGGCTGCCCTCGCCCAGACCGGAATGATCGACCGGACGCGGCGCGACCCCCAGCCGCCCGTGCAGCCAGCGCCGCATCATGGCTGCCGATTGCGGAAGTGTCGCCGGATCAGCCCCAAGCGCCTGCGTGGCGGCAAGCCCCAGCACCTCGGCGGTGATGTTGGTCGAATAATCCAGCATGTCGGTGGCAATCGCATCAAGCGGCGCGCTGTCGTGGTGCGCGAGTTCCTCGCCCGCAGGCAGGTGATCGACCTCGGCCGCCTCGGGCAGGTCCACCCCCTCGCTGCGCGCCAGTGTCCGGAACACGTCGGCCGCGTAGATCGAGGGCCTGCGCACCGGCAGCCAGCGCAAGCCCCCTTCGCCCAGCGCCCGGCGCGCCACGGTCCATTCCTCTCGCGCACCGGAATCATCATAGGTGTAGACCGGCCCTGCACGGTCGATGATGGTCATCTTCGCCATGCCGACCACCGGGCGGCGCGTGTCGGAACGGGCATCCATCGTGGCCCGCCACTCGCCGCCCTGACGGGTCCATTCGAAACAGACCCGGTTGAAGTTCAGATTGAGCCCGCCCACCGCCGGATTGTAGCCCTGCTGGGGCAACTGGTCCGGGTCGATCTCGCGCAGATAGGGCAGCGCCCCGCCCCAGACGAGAAAGCGCCCCGCCACCTCGCGCACGCCCGCTTCGCGCAGGTCATGCGCCAATGCGGCCAGATCGTCGGTCAGCAGCACCGGATCGCCGCCCCCGGCCAGCACCAGATCACCTTCGAGCCGTCCGTCGACCACCGGCCCCGTGCCGATCAGCCTTGTGACGAAACGATGATCCTGCCCCAGTACCTCGCGTGCGTAGAAGGCGGTGAAGCTCTTCATCACGCTTGCAGGCGGGACCGACAGCGCCGGCGTCACGGCGTCGAGCATTTCGCCCGTGCGCACATCTGCCAGCGCAATGGACACGTCACCCGACAGGCCCGAGCGTGCAACCAGTTCCGCCGCGCCGGGCGGCAGGATCGAATCGGGCCGCGCCTGCGGGCGCATCACCTGCGCAGGCCGTGCGGCGGGGCGCAGCGCGGTCAGCGGCGCGTCGGCCAGCGCGGACGTGGCGGCCAGGGCCAGCCCGCCCGACAGGAATGCGCGTCGTCCGACCATCCGCCTCATGCGCCGTCCGCCCCGTCCTGCCCCCAATCTCCCCTCGCCCGGATATCGGTTGACGAGGCGTCGCTCAATGGTCCCGAAACAAGGCACCATGACGGGGGATCGGCGCGGCCAAGACGCCCCGACTGGTCCTCGGACAGCCGCGCTCCGGCCAGGGCCCGCGCCGCGGGCGAGCGCGCCGCATCAAGCGAACCGGGCCGCGCCAGCACCCCGACCGGCACCATGTCGAAAATGCGCCGCCAGTCCTGCCACAGGTGAATCTGCTCCAGATTGTCGGCCCCCATCAGCCAGACAAACCGGGCGCCCGGATAACGCCCGACCAGCCTTGCCAGCGTCTCGGCGGTGTAGCGCGTGCCCAGACGGGCCTCGATATCGGTTACGGTGACGCGCGGATCGTCCATGACCGCCCGCGCCGCCTCCAGCCTCGCCTCCATCGGCGCGGGGCCGTCCTCCTTCAGCGGATTGCCCGGGCTGACCAGCCACCAGATGCGATCAAGGCCGAACCGCGCAAGGGCAGTGCGCGTGATGAGGACATGCCCCTCATGGGCCGGATCGAATGACCCGCCCAGAAGGCCGATGACCTCGCCCGCGCGCGCTTCGGGGAGGTGCTCCTGCAACGCCTGCGCCGCTGTCACTCGATCTCGGCCGAACGCGCCCAGAGGTTGGTCTCCTCCGAGACGGCATGACGGTCGATCTCGGCAAGTTCCCCGGCACTGAAGGTCAGGTTCTTCACCGCGCCCGCGCTGTCGGCGATCTGTTCGGGTCTGCTCGCCCCCACCAGCGCCGAGGTGATTCCGCCGTCACGCAATACCCAGGCCAGTGCCATCTGCGCGAGCGTCTGCCCGCGCCCGGCGGCGATATCGTTGAGGTGGTTGAGATTGCGGATGAAACCGTCGGTGATCAATGCGGGATCGAGGCTCTTGTGCTGCGTCGCCCGGCTGCCCTCGGGCACGCCCTTGAGGTATTTCTTCGTCAGCATCCCCTGCGCCAGCGGCACGAAGGCGATGGAGCCGATGCCCAGGTCCTCCAGTGTGTCCTTCAGACCGTCCGTCTCGACCCAGCGATTGAGCATGTTGTAGCTCGGCTGGTGGATCAGGCAGGGCGTGCCGAGTTCCCCGAGAATCGCCGCCGCCTCGCGCGTCCGCCTCGCATTGTAGGAGGACAGTCCGACATAAAGCGCACGGCCCGAACGCACGATATGGTCGAGCGCCATCATCGTCTCTTCCAGCGGCGTCTCGGGGTCGAAACGGTGCGAATAGAAGATGTCGACGTAATCGAGCCCCAGCCGCTTCAGGCTCTGGTCGCAGGAGGCGATGAGATATTTGCGGCTGCCCCATTCGCCATAGGGCCCCGGCCACATGTCGTAACCCGCCTTGGACGAGATGACGAGTTCATCCCGCAGGCCCTTGAAATCCTGCCGGAGGATTTCGCCGAAGGCTTCCTCGGCGCTGCCATAGGGGGGGCCGTAATTGTTGGCGAGATCGAAATGGGTGATGCCGTGATCAAACGCGGTCCGGCAAATTGCCCGCTTGACGTCATGCCGCGCATCATGGCCGAAATTGTGCCACAGGCCGAGGCTGATCGCGGGCAGTTTCAGGCCGGACCTGCCACAACGGTTGTAGACCATGCGGCCATCGTAACGGTCGGGGTCGGGGATATATCTTTCGGGAAATGCCATGGTGCCGCTCCGCAGGTGCCGGAATCCTTACCCCGAACATGAACCGCGGCAGAGGAGTGTCAAGGGACCGGCAAACCAGCCCCGCCGCTCCGGGTCGCTTCACTGGCTCTCGCAATGACGGGGAGAGGCAATCCCATCCCCCTCGTCATTGCGAGGAGCCGCAGGCGACACGGCAAGCCAGAGCGTTGGAACACTGGGTTGCTTCGCTTCGCTCGCAACGACGGAAGGAGTGATGGACCCGGAGCCCCCGGGGGTTACCCCGGAAGACTTGCCTCCCGCCGTCCTTCGCCGCAGAACCGGGCGAGGAGCCCTGCCATGTCCCCTGAAGACCGCACTTTCCTGAGCCATCTCTTTCACGCGGCCGTCGCCGCCGCCGATCCTGCGCGCGTGCTGCCGCCATTCCTGCCTGAACGGCCCGCGGGGCGCACCGTCGTGGTGGGCGCGGGCAAGGGCGTCGCGGAACTCGCCCGCGCCTTCGATGGGCTCTGGGATGCGCCTCTTTCGGGCGTCGTCGTCACCCGCCACGGACAGGCCGTGCCTGCCGGGCGTATCCGGGTGATGGAGGCCGCCCATCCGGTGCCGGACGAGGCCGGTGTCGCGGCGGTTGCGGAGATCACGGCCGCGCTTGAGGGCCTCAGCCCCGACGATCTGGTCGTCGCCCTGGTCACCGGCGGGGGGTCATCGCTTCTGCCCGCCCCGGGCCCGGGGCTGGTGCTCGCGGACGAGATCGCCCTGAACGAGACGCTCCTCGCCTCGGGCGCACCGATTTCCGTGATGAACGCGATCAGGAAACAGGTCTCGCGCGTGAAGGGCGGGCGTCTTGCGCTTGCCGCCCATCCTGCGCCCGTGGTCAGCCTGATCGTCTCGGACGTGCCGGGCGACGATCCCGCACAGGTCGCCTCCGGCCCGACCGTGCCCGACCGCGTGACCCGCGCCGATGCACGCGCCCTCGCCGCCGCCTGGCGCATCGACCTGCCGCCCGCCATCACCCGCGCGCTGGCCGGGGACGACAATCCCGCGCCCCTGCCCGGCGACCCGCGCCTTGCCCGCCATCAGACGCATGTCATCGCCTCCTCCCGCCTGTCGCTTGAGGCGGCAGCGAGGGAATCCGAAGCGCGGGGCATCCCCGCCCATATCCTCTCGGACGCCATCGAGGGCGAGGCGCGCGAGGTTGGCCGCGTCCATGCCGCCATCGCCCGCGAGACCGCCCTGCGCAGCCGACCATTCACCCGCCCCGCCCTGATCCTCTCGGGCGGCGAGACGACCGTGACTCTGCGCGGCAAGGGGCGCGGCGGGCGCAATGCCGAGTTTCTCCTCGCCTTCGCGCTCGCCGCCGCGGGCCTGCCGCTCGCGGCGCTGGCTGCCGATACCGACGGGATCGACGGCTCCGGGGCCGATGCCGGGGCCTTCGCGAGCGGAACCAGCGCCACGCGGCTGCGCGGCCTCGGCCATGACCCGCAGGCGCTGCTGGCGGCGAATGACGCCTGGAGTGCCTTTGCCGTGCTGGATGACCTCTTCACCACCGGGCCGACCGGCACCAATGTGAACGATTTCCGCGCGATCCTGATCCGCTGACCGCTGGCCCCGGAAGGGCTCTTTCATCTGTCCCGAAATATCCTCGGGGGGTCCGAGGGGCGACAGCCCCCGGCACCTCTCAGATACCTTCGAGCGTGGCCGCCGGGGCGATCTGCCAGAACACACCGCCCGAGTGCACGCCGAACCAGTCGCCCTCGATCCCGCCCAGTTCGACAAGCCGGTAGAACGACTTGCGGTCGATCAGTGCCCAGAGATCGCGTCGGATGTGGACATAGGGCGAGGGCTCCTGCGTCTGCGGATCGCGCTCGACCCGGATCGGGTTGTCGGGACTTGCCGTCACCTCGTCACCGACATTGGTCACGAAAGTGATTTCGTCATCGCCATGGGTGAAATCGACGGCGACGAAAGGTGCGTCATCGACCCGGATACCGACCTTCTCGACCGGCGTGACAAGAAAGTAATCGTCGCCCTCGCGTTTGAGGATCGTCGAGAACAGCCGCACCATCTCGGGCCGGCCGATGGGGGTGCCGAGATAGAACCAGGTTCCATCGCGGGCAATGCGCATGTCGAGATCGCCGCAGAAGGGCGGATTCCACAGATGCACCGGCGGCAGGCCCCCCCGTGCCGCATCGCCGGCATTGCGCAGGAGATCCTCCGCCCGGGGCGGCGAGTCACCAGCTAGTGTCTTTGCCATTCCATCCGCTCGCGCTATCAGCCTCGGACCAGTGTAGGACATGAGGGACGGCTTGTCATGGCAGAGGACCTGATTCCGCAGATCGAGGCGCTGACAGCGCGGCTGACCGAGGCGCGCGCCTCGATCGCCCGGCGCTTCATCGGCCAGGAACGCGCCGTCGATCTCACTCTCACCACGCTGCTGTGCGGCGGCCATGCGCTGCTGATCGGGCTGCCGGGCCTCGGCAAGACGCTGCTCGTGGATTCGCTCTCGACGGTGACGGGGCTGCAGGGCGGGCGCGTGCAGTTCACGCCGGACCTGATGCCTGCCGACATTCTCGGCTCCGAGGTGCTCGAGACCAATGTCGAAGGCCATCGCTCGTTCCGCTTCGTCAAGGGTCCGATCTTCTGCGAGCTGCTGCTGGCGGACGAGATCAACCGCGCCTCGCCCCGCACCCAGTCCGCGCTGCTCGAGGCGATGCAGGAGCGCGCCGTCACCGTCGCGGGCGCGCGCCACCGGCTGGGACCGCCGTTCCATGTCTTCGCGACCCAGAACCCGATCGAGCAGGAGGGCACCTATCCCCTGCCCGAGGCGCAGCTCGACCGCTTCCTTCTGCAGATCGACATTCCCTATCCCGACCGCGACACCGAGCGCGACATCCTCCTCGCCACCACCGGCGCGCATCAGGATGATGTGACCGCCGTGATGACGGCCGCCGAGCTGATGGATGCGCAGCTTCTGCTGCGGCGGATGCCTGTGGGCGAGGCCATCGTGAACCAGATCCTCGATCTGGTCCGCGCCTGCCGGCCCTCGGACAACAGCGCCCCGCAAGAGGTGCACGAGAGCGTTGCATGGGGCCCGGGACCGCGCGCCGCGCAGGCGCTCATGCTGGCGGTGCGGGCGCGGGCGCTGATGGCAGGGCGACTCGCCCCCTCGCCCGAGGACGTGACTGCGCTCGCCTGGCCGGTTCTGGGACATCGCATGGCGCTCTCCTTCGCGGCGCGTGCGCGCGGTGACAGCCTCTCCGGTCTCGTCGCCCGCATGGCCACCCGCGCCGAAGCCGGAGAGATGGCCGCGTGACCGACGCTGCCCGCCTGCATGGACGCGCGGATGCGCTGGCCGCACGGATTCCGCCGCTTCTGATCGAGGCCGAAAGCCTCGCGCAGACGGTCATCCTTGGCGAACACGGCCGTCGCCGCCCCGGACATGGCACAGAGTTCTGGCAATATCGTCAGGCCATGCCCGGCGACCCCGCGCGGTTGATCGACTGGCGCCGCTCGGCCCGATCCGACACCGCCTTCGTGCAGGACAAGGAATGGCATGCGGCGCAGACCGTGATGATCCGGGTCGATCCGTCGGCCTCGATGCGCTTCACCTCCTCCGCGGGCGTACCGTCCAAGGCCGAACGCGCGCGGCTTCTGGCGCTCGCACTGGCAGTGCTGCTTGCACATGCGGGCGAACGGGTCGGACTTCTGGATGCGGACCATCCGCCACGGCGCGGCACGGCCCATCTGGCCGCGATGGCGGCGCGGCTGATGGACGAGACGGCGCATGAACATGACACGCCCGATGCCGCCGATCTGCCCGTCTCGTCGCGCGCGGTCCTCATGTCGGATTTCCTGGGCGACCTGGCCTCCGTGGAAGCGACCATCACCGAGGCGACGAAGCGCGGGGTTCGGGGGGCGCTCGTGCAGGTGCTCGACCCGGCCGAGGAAGGCTTCCCTTTCGATGGACGCACCATCTTCGAGAGCATGGGCGGCGGCATCCGCCACGAGACCCTGGACGCGGGCGAATTGCGCGCGCGCTACCTTGCACGTCTGGCCGAACGCAAGGATCGGCTGGCACTGCTCGCCCGGCAGGCGGGTTGGCAAATGACCGTTCACCACACGGATACACCCGCGACTTCGGCGCTCCTGTGGCTCCATGGCGCACTGTCGCGCAGACGGGGGATCGGCTGAGGGAATGATCGGTTTCGCCGCGCCATGGCTTCTTCTGGGCCTTGTGCTCCTGCCGCTTCTGTGGGTGATCCTGCGCGCGGTGCCGCCCGCCCCGGTCCGCCGCCGATTTCCGGGCGTCATGCTCCTGCTGGGCCTGACCGATTCCGGCCAGCAGAGCGAACGCACGCCCTGGTGGCTCCTGCTTCTGCGGATGCTTGCGGCAGCGGCCGTGATCGTCGGCTTCGCCGGGCCGGTGCTTGCGCCGCAGTCGCGCGACGCGGGCGGGAGCGGGCCGCTTCTGGTGCTGGCCGATGCGAGTTGGGCTGATGCCCCCGGCTGGGACGCGCGCATCACCCGGATCGCGCAGGAACTGGCCGAAGCCGGACGCGCGGGCCGACCCGCCGCCATCACCCTCCTGACCGACCCGCCGCCCGCGATGCCTGCCTTCAGCGACGCCGGTGCCCTGGCTGCGACCCTGCCCGCACTTGCCCCCGCCGCCTGGGAGCCTGACGCCGAACAGGTCGCCACCTTCGCGCAGGCGCTCGAAGGCGATTTCGACACGCTCTGGCTCTCGGACGGGCTGGCACGCGACAGCCGCGAGGGGCTGCTGGCCTCATTGCAGGCGCATGGCGTTGTGCGTGTCGTGCAAAGCCCCGCACCCGTCCTGGCTCTGGGTGCCGCCTCGATCACCGGCAACGGCATCGCGCTCCCGCTCCTGCGCAGCGGCGACGGCCCGGAAACCGAAATCGGCATCGCCGCCATCGGCCCCGATCCCGCCGGGGTCGAGCGCATGCTCGTCACCACGACCGCAATTCTTGGCGAAAATGCATATGAATCAGAGATACACCTGCCGCTGCCGGGCGAATTGCGCAACCGTCTGCGCCGGGTCGAGATCACCGGCCTGCCGTCCGCCGGGGCGGTGAGCCTCGCAGGCGACACGCTCGTCCGCCGCGAGATCGCGCTTGTGGCCGCCATCCGGCCGGGTGAGGAATTGCAGCTTCTCTCGCCGCTCCACTATCTGCGGCAGGCACTCGCCCCCGATGCCGACCTGATCGAGGGCCAGCCGCTTGCCGACGTGATCCTCGCCAATCCCGATGTCGTCATTCTCGCTGATGTCGCCACCCTCCCGGGGGAGGAGGCGCAGGCGCTGCAGGACTGGGTCGAATCCGGCGGCCTTCTTCTCCGTTTTGCGGGTCCACGCCTTGCGGCAGCCGATCTGGCGGGTCTGGCCGATGATCCGCTGCTGCCGGTGCGGCTGCGCGCGGGCGGGCGCTCGCTCGGCGGCACGATCTCCTGGGGAGAACCGCGTGCCGTCGCACCCTTTGCCGAAGACTCGCCCTTCTACGGGCTGAACATTCCCGAAGATGCCACCGTCTCCACGCAGGTTCTGGCCGAACCGGACCCGGACCTTGCCGGGAAGGTCATCGCCGCCCTGTCCGACGGCACCCCGCTCGTGACCCGCAGCACGCTCGGGCAGGGGCACGTCGTGCTGTTCCATGTCACCGCCAATGCGGAATGGTCCTCGATCCCGCTCTCGGGCCTGTTCGTGCAGATGCTCGATCGCCTTGCCGTCACCGCCGGGGGCGCGCCCCCGGACGCGGCAGAACTTGCGGGCACGACCTGGGTGCCAGACGAGGTGATGGATGCGCAGGGCGTGCTCACCCGCACCGACACATTGCCCCCCGTCCCGGGCGAGGCGCTTGCGGCGGGCACGCCGGGGCCGGATCTGCCGCCGGGTCTCTATTCCGGGGCCGACCGCCGCCTTGCGCTCAATGTGATCAGCGAGGGCCGCACACTTTCCCCTGCGGCCTGGCCTGCGTCCGTCACGGTCGAGGGCGTGGTCGAGGCGCAGGAGATGCCGCTCAAGGGCTGGGTGCTCGCACTCGCGCTTGCCCTGCTGGCGGCGGATGCGCTCGGCTCGCTCGTCGTCTCGGGGCGGCTTTCGCCCGTGGCCCGTATCGCCATGGCGGGGCTGGCGCTGGTCATGATCCAGCCGCCGGGGGCAGCACAGGCCGAGGACATTGCCTATGCGCTGCAGGCGACCGACCGTGTCACACTGGCCTATATCGTCACCGGCGAGCCCCGCGTGGACGAGATGTCGCGCGCAGGGCTCGAGGGCCTGGGCCATGTCCTTGCCGCCCGCACCGCGATCGAGCCCGGCCCGCCGATGGCCGTCGATCTGGAAGAGGACGAGATCGCCTTCTTCCCGCTCCTCTACTGGGCGGTGACGGCCGATCAGCCCCTCCCGTCCGCCGAGGCCTATCGCCGCCTCAACCGCTATCTCCAGACCGGCGGCATGATCCTGTTCGACACCCGCGATGCCGGGCTCGGCGGTCTGGGCGGCACCTCGCCCGAGGGGCGCAGGCTTCAGACCCTTGCCGCCCCGCTCGACATTCCGCCGCTGGCGCCGGTACCTGCGGATCACGTCCTGACCCGCACCTTCTACCTGCTCCATGATTTTCCCGGCCGTCATGCGGGCGGCGCGCTCTGGGTCGAGGCTCCGCCGCCTGACGCCGAACTGGTCGAGGGGATGCCGTTCCGCACCCTCAATGACGGGGTCACCCCGGTGGTGATCGGCGGCGGCGACTGGGCTGCCGCCTGGGCCGTGGGCGACATGGGCGAGCCCCTGGTCCCGGTCGGGCGCGGACAGGCCGGCGAGCGGCAGCGCGAACTCGCTTTTCGCTTCGGGGTCAATCTCGTGATGCATGTGCTGACGGGCAACTACAAATCCGACCAGGTGCATGTGGCCGATCTGTTCGAGAGACTCGGCCAGTGACGGGGCGGCTGCTCTTCGATCCGCTCGTCGGCTGGCCGCTGATCGCGGGACTGGCGGCACTGGTCCTGCTCGTGGTCGGCCTTTCGCTGGCGCGCGGCGCGCCGGGCTGGTGGCTGCGGCTGTTCGCGGGGCTCACGCTGCTGGCCGCACTCGCGAACCCATCCTTTCACGAAGAGACCCGCGCGCCGCTTTCGGACATCGTCATCGCGCTGGTGGACGACAGTGCCAGCCAGACCATCGCCGACCGCCCCGTCCAGACCGGGGCCGCCCTTGCTGCCCTGCAGGCGCAGATAGACGCGCGCGCGAATACCGAACTGCATGTCACCCGCCTGGGCGACGCCCCCGACGATGGCGGCACCCGCCTCATGACCGCGCTGGCCGAGGCGCTGGCAGGCGAGCCGCGCGGGCGGATCGCGGGAATCGTCCTCATCACCGACGGCCGCATCCACGACATCGACCGCGCCCCGCCCCTGCCCGCGCCGGTCCACACGCTCCTGACCGGCGCGCCCGACGACTGGGACCGCCGCCTCGTCGTGGAAAACGCCCCGGCCTATGCGATCATGGGTGAGGAAATCGCCATCCGCATCCGCATCGACGACAACGGTGCCGCACCCGGCGACGTGACCGCCC
>CAYUBT010000040.1:0-16532 GCA_964443055.1 uncultured Rubellimicrobium sp. | reverse complement strand
GGGTGCCCGCACCGCCGCCGCGGGCATCTGGCGCAACGCCACCGACAACGCGGACCGCCATCAGGCAGCACGGCTCGTCGCCTGGAGCCATATGCAGGACGACCACCTCACCCGCGCACGCTTCTGGCTCCGCCGCGCGCTCGACACGGCCCCGGACGAATCCGCAAGGGACCAGACCCTCGCCGACATGCGCACCCTGCGCGAGGGCGACCCGCTGAGTTTCGGCTTCAGCCTCGAGGTCCGCCCGTCGAACAACGTGACAGGCGGCAGCGATGTCGATGTGATCGAGGTCAATGGCGTGCCGGTCACGCTCGGCCCGTTTCCCCTCTCGCCCACTGCCATGGACCGCGCCTGGTCCGGCATCGCGCTGACCCCGGGCGCGCAGATCGCCTACCGACTGCACGAAAGCCCCTCTTCACGCACCACCCTGCGCACGAGCGTGCAGGGCCGCAGGGTGTTCCTCTCGCGCGAGGCAAGGGAGGGGCTCGAAGGCAAGACATATGATGGCGAACAGATCACCGGCCACCATTTCTCTTCGACCCAGGCGATTCTCGGCCTCAGCCACGAGCGCGCGGCCGGAGGCGGCAACCTGACGCTCAGCCTCGACTTCGGCCGCCTCTGGCAGCGCGGTGAACATGCGGCCGATCTTGCCCTGTTCGGCCTGTCGCATCTCCGGCCGCTGACCACGGACAGCGCGCTGAACCTCGGGTTCGGGGTCGAATATCGGCGCGACGCCACAGACAGCGCCTCTGACGCCCTGCGCACCACCTTGCGGGGCGGCTATATGGCGCGGCTCGACAATGGCTGGCAGATTCAGGCGGATCTCTCGCTCGGGCATTCGGCATCGGATGACTACAGGGCCGCATTCGACCGCGCGACGCTCGCTCTTTCCGCCACACCGCCCGCCTTTCTGCCGAAGATCGAGGCAAGCATGCATTTTTCGGCAACACTCACCAACTATCCGGACTACCGCCTCCTGACACCCGTTCCCGGCGGCCGAGACGACCGCCGCCTCGCCATCGGGTTCGACATGTCGTTCGGTGATCTCGAATGGATGGGGTTCATCCCGCAGATGAACATCGAAGCCCATGACACATCCAGCAACGTCAATCAGTTCGACTCGCGCGGGCTTGACCTGGGGGTCGCGATCAGGTCGGTTTTCTGAAACCCTGACGAAAGGAACCGCCATGACGATCCGCTACCTTCACACCATGGTCCGCGTGCTCGATCTCGAGAAATCCATGGCATTCTACCGCCTGCTCGGCCTTGAGGAGACGCGGCGAATCGACAATGACAGGGGGCGCTTCACCCTCGTCTTCATGGCACCGCCCGGCCAGCCGGAATGTCCGGTCGAACTCACCTGGAACTGGGACGGCGACGACGGGCTGCCGTCGGACAGTCGCCATTTTGGCCATCTGGCCTATGAGGTGGACGACATCCACGCCACCTGCCGGCACCTGATGGACAATGGCATCACCATCAACCGCCCGCCGCGCGACGGACATATGGCGTTCGTGCGCTCGCCCGACAACATCTCGATCGAACTGCTGCAGAAGGGTGATGCGCTGCCGCCTGCCGAGCCCTGGATCTCGATGGAGAACACCGGCCACTGGTAGCCGCTGTTCTTCATCTTCGCACAAATACCCCCCGGGGGGCCGCCCGCAGGGTGGCGGGGGCAGAGCCCCCTCGCCGCCCCTCTCAGCGCAGGTCTTCAGGCAGGAGCGACCCGGGCATGTTCTGCCAGGCCACCGGGCGCAGCCAGCGGCGAATCGCCATCGTCCCCACCGAGGTCGCGCCGAAATTGGTCGAGGCGGGATAGGGGCCGCCATGGACCATCGCATCGCAGACCTCGACCCCGGTCGGATAGCCGTTTGCGATCAGCCGCCCGGCCTTGCGCGACAGCACCGGCAGGAGGCGGCGGGCGAGATCGTGGTCGCCCTCGTCCAGATGCAGCGTCGCGGTCAACTGGCCCTGCAATGATTGTGCAACCTCAATCATCTGCGCCTCGTCCTTCACCGAGACGATGAGGCCGAGCGGGCCGAAGACCTCCTCCCCGAGAATGTGGTTTTCCAGCCAGTCATCGCCCGAGACGCGGTAGAGATAGGGTGTCGCATTGCGCAGGTCGCAGCTTGTGGTCAGGAGCGCCTGCACGCCGGTCGTGGCCGCCACACGGTCGCGGCCGTCACGATAGGCTCCTGCGATCCCGTCGGTGAGCATGGTCTGCGCGCCCACAGGCTCAAGCGCGGCGGTGGCTGCGGCAGCATAGGCTTCGGCCGCCTCACCCTCGATCACCACCGAAATCCCCGGATTGGTGCAGAACTGCCCTGCCCCGAGTGTGAGCGATCCGGCCCAGCCCTGCGCAATCGCCTCACCGCGCGCAGAGATCGCGGCAGGCAGGATGAACATCGGGTTCACGCTGCCCAGCTCGCCGAAGAACGGAACCGGATCGGGTCGCGCGGCGCAGAGGTCGTAAAGCGCCCTGCCCCCGGCGAGCGAGCCGGTGAAGCCCACCGCGCGGATGAGCGGATGGGTGACCAGAGCCTCGCCCACGTCGCGCCTGCCGCCCTGGATCAGCGAGAACACGCCCGCAGGCATGCCGGTGGCCTCGACCGCCGCCGCGATCGCCTCCGCCACGATCTCGCCGGTGCCGGGATGGGCGGAATGACCCTTGACCACCACCGGGCAGCCTGCGGCCAGTGCCGAGGCCGTGTCGCCACCGGCCGTCGAGAAGGCCAGCGGGAAATTCGACGCGCCGAAAACTGCCACGGGGCCCGTGGGCTCCTGCATCAGGCGAATCTCCGGGCGCGGGGCGGGCGTGCGGTCCGGGAGCGCCGCATCAATGCGGCGGTCGAGGTAGTCGCCCTTGCGGATATGCTCAGCGAACAGCCGCAGCTGGCCGGTCGTGCGGCCGCGTTCGCCCTCGAGCCTGGCCGCCGGCAGACCCGATTCCTCGCTGCCGATCCTCGTGATTGCACCGCCCCGGGCCTCGATCTCGTCCGCGATCCGTTCAAGGAAAATGGCGCGCTCCTCGCGCGTGGTCGCGGCATAGGCGGGGAAGGCGTGTTCAGCGGCCCTGACGGCCTGATCGACCAGCGCCTTCGTGCCGATGGAAAAATCATGCGCCTCACCATGGGCGGGTGCGGAGCGGAACGTCTCGCCGCCCCCGACCCAGTCCCCAGCGATGAGATGCGCGCCGCGCGGTGTCCAATGAGCGTCCATTTTGGCCTCCTGTTCCGGGTTGCCTCCCCGTAACGCAGCGCCGCGCCAATGGCAAAACCCCAGGTGCCGGGGTTTCGGATCCGTCACTCCTTTCGTCATTACGAGCGCAGCGAAGCGGCCCGGATGTCCCCATGTCTCCGGCTCGCGACACCGGCTGACGCCTCCTCGTAATGACGGGATTCACGGGCATCCTGCCGATCGAACAGCCGTCCACCGCCCCGTCCGATGCCGCCACATCAGTTGAGGGGAGGATATGAACTCACTGCAACATGCGTTCGGAGCTCCGCCTCGAGCGCGGACCTTCAGCCGCGCCCGGTCAGGGGCGGGAAATTACCCGAAGGCTCGGGGAAATCCTCGTCCGGCTGCGCCTGTACCGCACGGATGCGGGCCTCGGCCGCGCCGATGGCCTCCGCCCCGTCGAGCACACGGAAGATGGCGCTGTAGCTGCGCTCCTCGAGTGCTTCGAGCCAGATCATCTCGCCGCGTTCACGCGCGGCATTGTCGCCGGTGACATGGTGGGTCGAGGGCTCGATCCCCAGCGCATATGATCCTGCCTGCAGATTCTGCCACTGGTACGAACAG
Organism: uncultured Rubellimicrobium sp.; assembly: GCA_964443055.1. Lineage (GTDB taxonomy): Bacteria > Pseudomonadota > Alphaproteobacteria > Rhodobacterales > Rhodobacteraceae > JADYZU01. The sequence goes on along the minus strand of CAYUBT010000040.1, from coordinate 12,731 downwards.
GGCAGTTCGTCCTTCCGCGTCACCACCTCGATTCCCAGACCGATCCGGTCATTGACCAGCGCGACCGACACATCGCCCCGATCATCGGCGGCCATCTCATGGGCCCAGACCTGTTCGGTGAAACCTTCGTGCGGATCGGTCATGCTGCGGTAGCCCACGCCCTGCTCCCGGTAGCCGGCGGCATGACTCGCCCAGAGCACGTCGCGGATCGGGGCAAGATAGCGCGCGCCCCCGTCAAGGACCGGATGGCCGACATTCACATGATAGAAGAACATATGCGGCGTGCGCAGGAATCCGGCATTCACCACGCAGTCACTGATGCGGATGTCCAGCCCGTCGAGATCGACCTCGATACGGCGGTGAAGATGCAGGTTCTCGCCGAAATTGGTGGACTGGCGCATAATTCCCTCGGCCCAGAGCACCCCACGCTCGCCCTCCCAGCGCAGCCCGTGGCCGGTCAGTTCGGCCGGCGTGTTCGAAATGCGCCCGTGCAGCCCGTGGTTCAGGGTCCGCCGTCTCGGATACAGGTAATGGCTGCCATCCACCGTCTCGGGCCCCATGACGTGATCGAGCCCGCAGGTGACGAGAAAACCCGAGAACGAGCGCAGGGGCCCGAGGCCCGCCTCGCCCTCGTAGTCGAAATAGGCGGGGTGGCGAAAGCCGGTGGGCGAGCGCCAGCCGATGGGGCGGCCGGCATGGTCCAGCTCGGCGATATCCATGCCGCGATCCACGGCCACGGTGAAATACAGGCCCGCCGCATTGCGGAATTCGAGCATCCGCACCCCGCGCGCCGCACCTTCCTGCAGGGTCACGAGGCGGACCGCACCGAAGGCGTCCGGCGCACCCGAGCGGGCAAGGATGTCGCGGCGGGTCAGCCTGCGTCCGTAAAGCATGGTCATGGCGGTCCTCCCCTGCTGTGCCGCGTCATGCCTAGCATGGTCGGGGCGGCGCACAATGGCGCGGAATGCGGAAGCAGGGCCCGTTTCGTCATCGCATGCGACAGCGAAGCAACCCGGCTTTCCACCGTTCCGGCTTGCCGCGTCGGCTGACGCCTCCTCGCAATGACGGAATCGGGCGACTCGCGCAGACCAGATGCCCGCCCTTGACCCTGTTCGAGATCGTCACATCAGTTCAGGGGAGGATGGGGAAGAGACGGCGCAGCCAATGGTGCCGATGGTACCGCCTCCCCGACTTGAACGGGGGACCTCTAGATCCACAATCTAGCGCTCTAACCAGCTGAGCTAAGGCGGCACACGGGGCGGCACTTAGCGACTGGTCCGGGCGAATGCAAGAGCCGGGCCTTGCCAACGGGACCGCCTGCAGCCAATGGAATGCAATGGCCGACGGAGGCTGACGCGGAGGGTCGAATGGGTATCAACACCGAGCGGGACATCGCGGCGAATCTGCAGATCGGGCCGACCGATCAGGGCATGGTGCGCCTCTATGTCGAGGCCGAGGGGATCGAAGTCCCGATGGATTTCTCCCCTGACGAGGCAGAGGAGATCGCCCGCGAAATCCTCGCGGCCGTGCAGGCGGCACGATCGCAGGACAGCAGGAGCGGCGGTCAGCCGAGAGGCAGGAAGCGGCGCTGAACGCCGGATTCGTGCATCATCCGGCGATCGTGCGCCATGCGTACATGGTGGACCGGGCAACCCGGATCCCATATGCCCGGCTTGTCGCACCGGCTGCGGCCTCTCGTGATGACGATGGGGAAGGGAGCTGCCTGCCCTCGTCATTACGAGCGCAAGCGAAGCAACCCAGTGATTCGACGTTTCTGGCTTGCCGCGTCGGCTGACGCCTCTTCGCAATGACGGGGAGGCAGGGCGCTCGCCCGGCGGACCGCTTCGCATTTCCCGGCCCCGCCCCTTGCGTAGGGGCCTGCGACACCCTAGCTCTTCCCTTGGCGGGTTTCTGCTCTTCTCGTGCAAGGCTGTCGCATTCCAGTGGCCGTAACCAACTCCGAGGGAGCTGGCTCTGTCCGGGCCCTGGCCCGGTTATCTGGCGCCCACCTGTTCACACAGGTCCTCGGGAATCATCGGCCCCACGGTTGCTGCGGTTCCCGCCACCCCCGGCGCCTCAGGTGCCGAACGCCTCCGGCTGCGCCTCGCGCGCCATATGGTCGAGGACGGCGTTCACGAAGCCCCTCTCCTTGCCTCCGGGAAAGAAGGCGCGGGCGACATCGACGAATTCGTTGATCACCACCCGGGGCGGCGTGTCGGCACCCACCAGTTCGGCCCCGGCGGCGCGGAACAGCGCGCGGAGCGTCGGGTCGATCCGGTCGATGGGCCAGGCCGCGACAAGGGCGCGGTCGGTCATCTGGTCGATACGGGCCTGATGGGTCACCGCATCCTGCACGAGACCGCGGAACAGATCCGGGTCGCCCTCTTCCAGTTCCACGCCATCATGCTTCGCGCCGAAGCGATGGGTCTCGAATTCGGGGATCACGGAATCGGCCGACTGGCCCGCCGCCTCCATCTGAAAGAGCGCCTGCACGGCATAGAGCCGCGCGGCCGAACGGCGGCGGCGCGCGGCCTCACCCCTGCGCGGAGCGGTCATCCACCCGCACCCGGGCCGACCTTGCCGCGCGCAAAGCCCACGCCCTTGCCCTGCCCCTGCCAGTGCTGCTCGAGTGCAATGAGATGAAGCGCAGCCTCGGCCGCCCCCGCACCCTTGTTCTGCTGGGCCGTATCGGCGCGCGCCCAGGCCTGTGCGTGATTCTCCACCGTCAGGATTCCGTTGCCGATAGCGATGCCCGACAGCCCCAGCTGCATGAGACCGCGCGCGGATTCGTTGCAGACGGTTTCGTAATGCGTCGTCTCGCCCCGGATCACGCAACCAAGCGCAACATAGCCGTCATGTTCGGCCAGCCGCGCAGCAGCAGCGATAGCGGGCGGGATTTCCAGCGCGCCGGGCACGTCGATGCGCTCGAATGTCGCCCCGGCCGCCGTGATCTCGGCCTCGGCACCCGCGACCAGCGCATCGGCGATGTCGCGGTAATAAGGCGCGGTGACGATCAGGAGCCTGGGCGGACGCGTGAACGCCGGGCGGGCGAGCGCGTCTTGCGTGGGTCCGGCCATGTCAGTCTTCCTCGGGAATGGGCCGCGTGCCCGTGATCTCGAGCCCGTAGGCGTCAAGCCCGACGATACGCGGCTGCGGCGAATTGGACAGAAGCTCGATCCGGTGCAGCCCCAGCGTCGAGAGGATCTGCGCTCCGATCCCGTATTGCCGCAGCGTCTGCGGCGAAACCTCATGCGGGCTGGCAAGTTGCATATGCGTGTCGCGCAGGAGAACGAGAACCCCGCGCCCTTCCGTCGCGATCGCCTTCATGGCCCGGCCAAACAGGCCGACCGGCCCTTCGGCGTCGACTCCGGCGATATCACCCAGCGGATCGAGCGTGTGCATCCGCACGAGGACCGGCTCGTCGCCCGTGATATCGCCCTTGATCAGCGCGATATGTTCGGCACCATGGGTCACGTCGCGGCAGATGTTCATGGTCCAGTCGCCACCGAAGACCGATTTCACGGTCCGGGTCGTGGCCATGCGCACGAGATTGTCGTTGCGGCGACGATAGGCGATCAGGTCGCTGATCGTGCCGATGCGGATGTTCAGCCGCTGGGCGATGGCCACCAGGTCGGGCAGCCGGGCCATCGTCCCGTCCTCGTTCATGATCTCGCAGATCACACCCGAGGGATTGAGCCCCGCAAGCCGCGAGATGTCCACCGCCGCCTCGGTATGACCCGCGCGCACCAGCACGCCGCCCTCGCGCGCGCGCAGGGGAAAGACATGGCCCGGCGTGGCGATATCCTGGGGCCCGCGCGCGGCGTCGATGGCCACGGCGACGGTATGGGCGCGGTCATGGGCGGAAATGCCGGTCGAGACGCCCTCGCGCGCCTCGATCGAAACAGTGAAGGCGGTTTCGTGGCGCGAGGAATTCTGCTGGGCCATCAGCGGCAGGCCCAGCTGGTCGACCCTTTCGCCGGTGAGCGCGAGGCAGATCAGCCCGCGCCCGTGCATGGCCATGAAATTGATCTTCTCGGGCGTGGCCATCTGCGCGGGAATGACGAAATCACCCTCGTTCTCGCGATCCTCGTGATCGACGAGGATGAACATGCGCCCGTTGCGGGCATCCTCGATGATCTCCTCGATCGGACTGACCGCGTCGGACCAGTCGCGCTCGACCGGACCGGGATTCTCGTAAGCTTGGTTCATGACCGTCCGCCGCCGCTCTCATGCCGTGATGGGCCGCAGATAGCGGATGGGCCGGTGAATGCAAAGGGCGCGGTGGCCTCTCGTCCCGTCAGGCCCATTCCCGCAGCCGCGCGACATAGCGGGCCATCATGTCGACCTCGAGATTGACCGGATCGCCCGGCTGTGCCTCGCCCCATGTCGTGACCTCGCGGGTATGCGGAATCAGGTTCACGCCGAATCCGGCGCCGTCCACCTCGTTCACGGTCAGGGATACGCCGTTCAGCGCCACCGACCCCTTTGGCGCGATGAACCGCGCGAGGTCGTCGGGCGCGCGAAACGTCACGCGCAGACTGTCGCCCTCGGACTTCATTCCGGTAATTTCCGCCACGCCATCGACATGGCCCGAGACGATATGGCCGCCCAGTTCGTCCCCGACCCGCAATGCGCGCTCGAGGTTGAGCCTGCGGCCCACCGGCCAGCCACCCTGGCCGAGCGTGGTGCGCGCCACGGTCTCGGCCGAGATCTGCACGGCAAACCACGGGCGCGGCTCAAGGCCCGTCGTCACGACCGTCAGGCAGACGCCATCACAGGCGATCGAGGCACCGATGTCGATTCCGGCAACATCATAGGCGGTGGCGATGCGCAGGGTCAGATCACCCGCCTGCTCGGCATGGATCACCTCGCCCACATCCGTGATGATGCCCGTGAACATCTCTGCCCCCTCGCCATGGTGTTCCCGTCAGGTAACCCCTGCCCCCGAACCCGACAAGAGGCAGCACAGCCCGGGCGTGGTTCCGAGCCCGGATGCGGTGAGGTTCAGATCCGTCCCTGAACGGATATGACGACCCCGAGCAGGGTTGCAGACGGCCATCCGGCCGACACGTTTCTCGAAAATCCCGTCATTGCGAGGAGGCGAAGCCGACGCGGCAAGCCAGAACATCGGAAAGTCGGGTTGCTTCGCTGCCACCCGCAATGACGGAAGAACTGATGGACCCGGAGCCCTGGCAGCGCGGGGCATCAAGAGCCTTATTTTCGCCGCCGCGCGGCGCTATGGTGCACCCGGGACAGTCAATCGCAGGCCGCTCATGCGCCGCTTTCTCTTTCTTCAGGGGCCGCACGGGCCGTTCTTCCATTCGCTCGGGCGGATGCTGCGCGCGGCCGGGGCCGAGGTCTGGCGCGTGGGGTTCAACGCGGGTGACCGCGCCTTCTGGTTCAGGGGCGAGGGCTACATCCCCTATCAGGCCCCTCCCGGAAACTGGCCCGGCACATTCACCGCGCTGCTCGATGAACACCGGATCACCGATATCGTCCTCTATGGCGACACCCGCCCCCTCCACGCGCAGGCCATCGCCATCGCCCGGACACGCGGCCTCGGCATCCATGTCTTCGAGGAAGGCTATCTGCGCCCCTTCTGGGTCACCTATGAACGCGGCGGGTCGAACGGACATTCGCGGCTGATGAAGATGACCATTCCGCAGATGCGTGCGGCGCTGGCGCGATCCGATCTCGACATATCCGAACCGCCCGCCCGCTGGGGCGACATGCGCCAGCATGTGTTTTATGGCGCGCTCTATCACTGGTTCGTGCTGTTCCGGAACCGCAACTACCCCCATTTCCACACCCATCGCGAACTGTCCGTCTCCCGCGAGACCCGGCTCTATACCCGCCGCCTGCTGCTCATGCCCGCCATCGCCCTGGAGCGGATCAAGGCCACATGGCGCATCCGCCGCTCGGGCCGACCCTATCACCTCGTCCTCCTGCAGCTCGAACATGACGCGAGTTTCCGCCAGCATTCGCCCTTCGCCCGGATGGAGGATTTCATCCGGCCCGTGATCGAGGGATTCGCCCGAGGCGCGCCGCGCCATCACCTGCTCGTCTTCAAGGCCCATCCGCTGGAAAACGGCCGTTCCCCGCTCAGCCGCCTCATCCGCCGCATCGCCGCCGAACACGGGGTCGAGGCGCGGGTCCATTATGTGGGGGGCGGGAAACTCGCGGGGATGCTCGACCACGCCCGCAGTGCGGTAACGGTGAACTCGACCGCAGCCCAGCAGGTGCTCTGGCGCGGCATCCCGCTCAAGGCAATGGGCAGCGCGGTCTATGCCAAGCCCGAACTCGTCTCCTCCGCGCCGCTTGCGGACTTCTTCGCCGAACCCGGTCGCCCCGACACCAGCGCCTATCGCGATTTCCGCCGCTACCTGCTCGAGACCAGCCAGATCCCCGGCGGCTTCTATTCGACCCGCGGACGCAGACAGCTCCTGCGGCAGGTCGTGGACATGCTGCTCGCCAGCGAAGACCCGTATGATTCCCTGCGCCTCGGCCACGCCGCCCCGCGACAGCCGCTGCGGGTGGTGCGCTGATCGCCCCTCCGTGCGAAGCCGAAGGCGGCACAGCAACCTGTCCGGCACGCCCCGCGCGCAGCCACCGGCGTTGCGCCTGAGCGGCGGCGGGCAGTCTGCTTCTCTGTGCTCGCAATGACGACCCACCCTCCGCGTCCCCCGTGCAACAGCCTGCCCGCGAATCGTTCCGGGGCTATGCACCCGCCCTGCTTTCCGCTAGGGTCAACGACAAAAGACGTGAAAAACGACAAGGTCGAGGAGACCGAGCAGTGACATCCCAGACCTCCCGCAGATTGCGCGGGATCGCAGTCCTTGCGGTGGCGACGCTTGTCGCCTCCTGCGGGCTGCCGCGCACCGGCCCGACACAGAACGAGATTTTCGCAGGCTCCGTCCTGCGCGAGGGCGACGCCTTCATCCTGACCGTCGATGACCGCGTGAACGCCATCGCCGGAGTCTCGCCCGCGCTGGCCTTCGCACAGAGTTTCACCTCGGCGGGGGTCGTGGGCTCGGACACGATCCACCCGGGCGACACGCTGGCGATCTCGATCTGGGAGAATGTCGATGACGGGCTGATCGTGCCCGCGACATCGAACAGCACGAGGCTCGAGGAAGTGCAGGTCGACGGGCAGGGCTTCATCTATGTCCCCTATGCCGGCCGCATCCGCGCGGCGGGCAATCCGCCCGAGGCAGTCCGCTCGCTCATCGCCGACAAGCTGGCCGAACAGACGCCCGATCCGCAGGTGCAGGTCGCGCGCCTTGCGGGCGACGGGCAGTCGGTCTCGGTGGTGGGCGCGGTCGGCGCGCAGGGGGTCTATCCGATCGAACGGTCAACCCGCACATTGTCCGCCATGCTGGCGCGCGCGGGCGGTGTCAGCGTGAATCCCGAAATCGCGGAGGTGACCGTCACGCGCGGCGGGCATACAGGCTCGATCTGGTTCGAGGATCTCTACGACGGGCAGGGCCATGACATCGCCCTGCGCGGCGGCGACAGGATCATGGTCCAGCGCGACGCGCGCGCCTTCACCGCCCTGGGCGCACTGGGTTCGCAGAACCGCATCCCCTTCGAGAGCCAGTCACTGAGCGCCATCGAGGCCATCGCGAGCGTGGGCGGCCTCTCGCCCAGTTCCTCCGATCCGACCGGCGTCTTCATCTTCCGCAACGAGCCCGAGGCCATCGCCCGCCAGCTCATGGGCAACCCCAACCTGACCGGAACGCAGCGCGTGGTGTATGTCCTTGACCTGACGCGGCCCAACGGAATGTTCTTCGCACGCGATTTCAGCATCCGCGACGGCGACACCGTCTATGTGACCGAGGCACCCTTCACGCAATTTGCCAAGATCATCGCCGCGATCACCGGCTCGCTCTCGGCCTTCGACGAGACGGCCGGCCGGTTCGAGTGACGCCGGAGGGTGGCCCCGGCCGCCCGACGGAGCGGGTGCTGGCCTATAACGGCGGCCTCCTTTTCGACCCGCATCTGCGGCGCATCCTGCGGCTTGCGGGACTCGTGCCGCGCATGGGCTGGCCGCGCCCCGGAGATCATGTCGCGGTCTGGGGTCGGAGCCCCTATGCAGATCGTGGCGAACGCATTGCCACCCGCACCGGGGCGGGGCTTGTCCGCATCGAGGACGGATTCCTGCGCTCGGTCCTGCCCGGTCGCGCGCGCGGGGCGCGCGGGGCGCTCGGCCTGCTGATCGACCGCAGCGGCGGCGTGCATTTCGATCCGTCGGCACCATCGGATCTTGAGACCCTGCTCGCCACCCATCCGCTCGACGACCCGGCGTTGCTTGAACGCGCACGCGCGGGAATCACCTTCCTGCAGGCGCAACACCTCTCGAAATATACCGGCTTCGATCCCGACACACCCGCGCCCGCGCCCGGCTATGTGCTGGTCATCGACCAGACCCGGGGCGATGCCTCGGTCACCGCCTCCGGCGCGGAGTCCCCGACCTTCCGGAAGATGCTCGCCGCCGCAAAAGCCGAACATCCCGGCGCGCGGATCGTGCTGCGCCGCCACCCCGAGACCGCGCTCGGCCTTCGGCCCGGCCATTTCGGCGCGGCCGATCTTGCCGGAGTCGAGGTCAGCGACGCTTCCGTCAGCCCCTGGGCGCTGCTGGCGGGCGCGCGGGCAGTCTATGCCGTCTCGTCGCAACTGGCTTTCGAGGCCATGCTCGCGGGGCATCGCCCCGTCCTGTTCGGCCAGCCTTTCTGCGCGGGCTGGGGTCTGTCCGACGACCGTGCAGGCGCACCGTCGCGGCGGGGCCGCAGCCTCACGCCGGAACAGCTTTTCGCTGCGGCGATGATCCTCGCGCCGGTCTGGTTCGATCCCTGCCGGGAGCGGCTGTGCAGCTTCGAGGATGCCGCCCGCCAGCTTGCCGCCGAAACACGCGCCTGGCGCGAGGACCATCGCGGCTGGGTCGCAACCGGCATGCGATTGTGGAAACGCGCACCGCTGCAGAAGACATTCGGGCGCGCGCGACGGATGGTCTTTGAACGTGAACCGGAAAGCGCCATCGCCCGCGCCCGGAACACGGGCCGCCGCCTGATGGTCTGGGCCGGACATGCGACGCCCGAACTCGACGCCGCAGGTGCGGTGCGGGTCGAGGACGGGCTCTTGCGCTCGCGCGGACTCGGCGCGGAGCTGGTGCCGCCGCTGTCGCTGATACTCGACGATCTGAGCATCTACTACGATCCCGCGCGCGAGAGCCGCCTCGAGCGCCTGATCGCCCGCGCCTGCGACCTGGACGAGGGCGAACGCGCCCGGACCCGGATCTTGATCGAGCAGCTCGTCGCGGCCGGGGTCACCAAATACAATCTTGCGGGCGGGGGCCTGCCCGCAGATCTGCCCGGGGGCCGCCGTATCCTTGTCCCCGGTCAGGTCGAGGATGATGCGTCGATCCGTCTCGGCGCGGGCGAGGTGCGGACCAACCGCGCGCTTCTGCAGGCGGTGCGGGCAGCCAACCCCGGTGCCTTGATCCTCTACAAGCCACATCCCGACATCGAGGCGGGACTGCGCCCCGGTGCCCTGCCCGATGCCGCCGCACTGGCCGATGCGGTCCTGCCACACAGCGACCCCGCGCGTCTGCTGGAAGGCGTCGATGAAGTCTGGACCATGACCTCGGGTCTCGGCTTCGAGGCGCTCTTGCGCGGTCTGCCCGTCACCTGCCTGGGCGCGCCATTCTATGCGGGCTGGGGCCTGACGCATGACCTTGGCCCCGTGCCTGCACGCCGGACGGCCCGCCCCGACCTCGTGGCACTCGCCCATGCGGTGCTGATCGCCGCACCGCGCTATACGGACCCCGAAACCGCCCTGCCCTGCCCGCCCGAGGTCGCCCTTGATCGCCTCGCCTCGGGCGCGCCCGCCAGGCGCGGTGCGGCAAACCGCCTGCTGGCGAAACTGCAGGGCGCTTTCGCCGGAGCCGCGCCGCTCTGGCGCTGACTCAGCCGTCCGTAACCCCCGCCTCGGCAAAGGTCGCCATGCCAGAGTGACAGGCCACGGCCGCGCGCAGCACACCGATGGCGAGCGCAGCGCCGGTGCCTTCCCCGAGACGCATGCCGAGCGACAGGAGCGGCTCCTTCCCCAGTTGCCGCAACAGCGCGCCATGACCCGCCTCGGCGCTCAGATGCCCCGCGATGGCGTGGTCGAGCGCCCCGGGCTCCGCGCGCTCCAGCACGGCGGCCGCCGATGTGCAGATGAACCCGTCGAGAATCACCGGAATCCGCCGGGCCCGCGCCCCGGCCATCGCACCCGCCATGGCCGCAAGTTCGCGCCCGCCAAGCGCGGCAAGCGCTGTCAGCGGATCATCCGCCGCGCCCGGATTGGCACGCAATCCCGCTTCCACGACCTCGGCCTTGCGCACAAGTCCCGCATCATCCACCCCGGTGCCGCGTCCGACCCACTCGGCCGCGTCGCCGCCGTAGAGCGCCAGGGCGATGGCCGCAGCCGATGTGGTATTGCCAATTCCCATTTCCCCGGTGACGAGCAGATCGGCCTGCGGGTCCACCGCCTCCCAGCCGATGGCGAGCGCGGCGACCACCTCCGCCTCGCGCATCGCCGGGCCTTGCGTGAAGTCGGCCGTGGGACGGTCAAGCTCGATCGGATGAACCGACAATCCGGCACCGAACTCCCGCGCCAGCTGGTTGATAGCCGCCCCGCCCGCAGCGAAATTCGCCACCATCTGCGCGGTCACTTCGGCCGGAAAGGCCGAGACGCCCCGTGCCACCACCCCGTGATTGCCTGCAAAGACCAGTGATTGCGGGCGGGCGATCCGTGGCCGCGCGTCACCACGCCAGGCAGCATACCATTGCGCGAGCTCCTCGAGCCGCCCCAGCGCCCCGGGTGGTTTCGTCAGCTGGCGGTTGCGCGCAGCCGCGCCCGCCCGCGCCGCCTCGTCGGGAGCAGGCAGGTCGGCAAGAATGCGACGGAACGCGGCGAGTGAGGCGAAAGGGGCGGTCATGGCGGCTTTCCATTGCGTGTGAGTGACCGCCTGTCTAACGCTCGGTCCGGAATTGGAAAGGGTGGCCCCGTGTCGCAAGATAGACTCATCGCCGCAATCGACATCCCGGCAGCCCTCGGCCTGCTGACCCGCCTGCCCGTTCCGGTGAATGGTGCGCGGGCCATGGCGCGCGGCGCGGCCTCGGCCTGGGCCTGGCCGCTCGCCGGGCTTGCGGTGGCGGCGGTGGCGGCGCTGGCAGGCTGGCTCGCACTGGCCCTCGGCCTGCCTGCAGGGGTTGCGGCGGCGCTCGTCCTGGCCGTTCAGATCGCCGCCACCGGGGCGATGCATGAAGACGGGCTGTCGGACAGTCTCGACGGGCTCTGGGGCAGCACGACGCGGGAGCGACGGCTCGAGATCATGAAGGACAGCCGCATCGGCAGCTACGGGGTGCTGGCGCTGGTCCTGTCGATGCTCCTGCGCTGGAGCGCGGTGGCCACGCTGATGACAGACCCGGGATGGGCGTCGGCGCTGATCACGGCAGCGCTGCTGAGCCGCGCGGGGATGGTGGCGCTGGCCGCCGCCCTGCCCTTCGCCCGACCGGGGGGATTGTCGGCCAGCGTGGGCAGGCCGCCCGCAGGCGCGATTTCGCTGGCGCTGACGCTCGCGCTTTTGGCTGCACTGCTCCTGAGCGGCTGGTCCGGCCTCGGTGCCGCCGTCATTGCTGCAATCGGCCTCGTCCTCTGGGGTGCAATCGCGCGGGCGCGGATCGGGGGGCAGACGGGCGACATTCTCGGGGCAGGTCAGCAGATCGCGGAAATCACGGCGCTTCTGGCGCTTGTCATGCTCTGAGCGCTCAATATTGCTCCGACGGGATCACGACCCGGAGCCCGTCCAGCTCGTCCGTGACCTTCAACTGACAGGTCAGGCGCGAGCGCTCCGGATCGGGCTCGAAAGCGAAATCGAGCATGTCCGATTCCATCGGCTGGCGCGGCGGCAGCCTGTCGACCCATTCGGGATCGACATAGACATGGCAGGTCGAACACGCGCAGGCCCCGCCGCAATCGGCGAGAATCCCCGGAACCCCGTTGTCGCGCGCGCCCTCCATGACGGTAAGACCCGTGGGCACGTCGATCACATGCTCTGTCCCGGTATGTTCCACATAGGTGATCCTGGCCATGACGCGCCCTCCGAAAGTCTGCCTCCCGGACATGAGAAGCACATCCGCGTTCCAGCCCCAAAGCCGGGCAAGGTCAAGGGGGTGCCACCGGCAGCCCCCGCCCCGTCATTGCGTGAGGGCCGCGCGCCGGACGCCCGCAGCTAGAAATGGATCGCCCGCCCCCAGGCGTCGAGCACGCTTTCATGCATCATCTCGGAGAGAGTCGGATGCGGGAAGACCGTGGCGATCAGTTCTGCTTCGGTCGTTTCGAGCGTGCGGCCGACGATATAGCCCTGGATCAGTTCGGTCACCTCGGCACCGATCATGTGGGCCCCCAGAAGCTCGCCGGTTTTCGCGTCGAATATCGTCTTGACCAGTCCCTCGGGCTCGCCCAGCGCGATGGCCTTGCCGTTGCCGATGAAGGGGAAGCGACCGACCTTCACCTCATGGCCGGCAGCGCGGGCCTTTTCCTCGGTCAGGCCGACACTGGCCACCTGCGGATGGCAATAGGTGCAGCCCGCGATGCGTTCGGGGCGCACGGGATGCGGTTCGCCCCCGGCGACGAGTTCGGCGACCATCACCCCCTCGTGGCTGGCCTTGTGGGCGAGCCAGGGCGCT
>CAYUBT010000039.1:0-16631 GCA_964443055.1 uncultured Rubellimicrobium sp. | reverse complement strand
TGACCACCCCCCGCCGCCTCACCCTCCACATCGGCCAGACAAAGGCCGCGAGCACCTCGTTCCAGAACTGGATGGACGCGCATCGCGACTCCGTGCTGGCGCAGGGCGTCCTGTTCCCGCAATCGGTGCTCCGGCGCCAGAACGCCAGTGATCCCGAGCGGTCGCCGGGCCATCTCGGGCTCCTGCGCGGCCTTGCCTCCGGCGATCTCTCCTCCTTCGAAGCCGAACTTGCCGCCCGGCCTTCGGCCCATGTCATCCTCAGTATCGAGAACCTGTTCTCCGACCGGCCCGATGCCGACCTCGGGCGGCTCGCTGACTATTTCAACGATTGGGACATCCGCGTGATCGCGGTCCTGCGTCCGCAGCTGGACTGGCTACGCTCACGCCATACGGAAAACGTGATGAGCGGGTTCAAATGCGCGACCCACAGCCTGCCCGCGCTCGCACGGCAGATGTGGGAGAGGGGCGTGCTTGATTACCGCGCGCGGCTGGCGCATGTGGCCGGGCTTCTGGGTGCGGCGCAGGTGCATGCGCTGCGGTTCGACGGCATGGAACGCCCGCTTGTCCCGCGCCTGCTCGAGGCGCTCGGGCTCACGCCCGGCCCTGACGCCGCAACGATCCATGCCAACCGGCGCGAGCGGGACCCTGAACTTGTCGAGGCAAAGCGGCGACTCAATCCGCTGATTCGCCCGCTCGCGCTCCAGCCGCGCCTGCGAATCGAGCATGAGTTGCGCCGGGCTGCCCGCGACCTGCCGCCCGACCCGGAACCGGCCGAGGCGGCGACCGGCCTTGATCCGGTCCAGATCGCGGCCATGCGGGCCGGAAACGACGCACTCCTTGCGGGTGGGGTGCTGGACGGGAGCCTCGACACAGGCCGCCCGGACGGGTCTGCCGCCCCCGTCGGGCGGGCCACGAAGCGCGCGCAGGTGCTTTTTGACGAGGGGCTGCAGATCGCTGCGCGCGTGGCCTGGCAGGACGAGGAGGCTGCCCTTCGCGCCGCTCTGGTTCCCGGCCTGACATCGGCACAGATCACCGCGCTTTGCGACGCGATCCGCCGCAACCCGGTGTCGTTCCATCTCGACAGCCCCGCGAGCGCCGAACTGGCCGCCGCACATGACGGGCGGCTTGCCGTGTTCCTCTCCACCGATCCGCAGCCGTGGAAGATGCAGGTGGCGCTCGATGCACTTGAGACCCCCTCGCCCCTGCTCGCCCTCGCCCCGCCGGCTGCAGGCTGGTCCGATCTTCCGGCCTGGAGTCAGGCACATGGCCTGCCCTCGCCGGGCCTCGTCGTGATCGGACCGGCATGTTCGGTCGATGTGATCGCGGCAACGGCCCTGCTTGAGCCCGGTGAAATGTTCCTCTGGCCGGGGGTGGAGGCGGCGACATTCCCCAGCCTTGGTGCATGGCATGGCAAAGCCATCGGCAGCGCATTGCTGGTGCGCCGCCACATGCCGCCGGCCCGGAGCATATCGGAGTATACGGCATGACAGGCCAACCGAAGACCACAGGCCGGACAGCACGGCCCGCCCCGAAGGAAGAGGCGACATTCACCGATGTGATGCGGGCGGCTTTCCTCCGACCTCGCTTGACTCGCGACCCTGCGGCGATGCTGCATGTCCCGCTGCTCTTCTGGCTGGTGCGCGCACTGCGGCCCGCGCGCAGTCTCGTGCTCGGCATCGGGCAGGGTGACCTGTTCCTCGCTTTGTGTCAGGCGCTGGATCGGCTGGACCAGATGGCGACCTGCACGGGCGTCGGTGTCTCCCGTCCGCCTGGCAGTGATGTGGAGATGGTCCCCGACCTGCGCGAGGAGATCCGCCTGCTCTACCCGGATCTCGCCGAATTGCGGGTGGCCGATGGTCCGGGCCCGGCCCTGAAGGGGCAGCGCAAGGGAAGCCTGGATCTGCTGCTTGTCGATCTGACGAATCTGGAGGGCGCGGTTCTGCCTGACGCCGCAGAACTCCTGCGCCCGCTCGCGGCCGACGGCGTCCTGATCCTGCGCGGCAGGTCCGATGACGGGGGCTGGCTGCAGCGTCTGACCGACCATTCTGCGGCGATCAGGTTCCGGGGCCGGCCCGACCTGGTCATCCTGCCGCAAGGCCAGGCTCTGCCCCCCACGCTCTGCCCCCTCGTCCACGCCGCTCCCCGGGGCGAGCTTGCGGGCGACATCGACCGGCTCTTCCGGCGTCTTGGCGAGGGGCTCGAGGCAACAGCCCGCTACGATCAGGCCGTCGCGGCGGGCGAGACGGGAAAGCCGCTCGCCGCCCTGCGCGAGAGCCACGACCAGCGCGGGCAACTGCTGGCGCGGGTGCAGGTCGAACTCTTTGAACTGCGCGCAAGACATGCCCGACTTGAGGGAGCCCGAGAAGCAGCAGTCGAACAGCTTGCGGCCGCCCGGGCGGAAATCGACGCGATCCGCGCAGAGCTTGGCGAAGCCGACAGCGCGCTAGAGGCCGAGCGCGACGCCCGCGTCCGCGAGACCGCCTCCCTGACGCGGGAACTCGAGACCGAACGCAAGGCGCGGCACGCGGCCGAACAGGAGCTTGCCATCGCCCGGAGCAGACAAGCCGCGCAAGAGCAGGGTGACTGCCGCGCGATCTCCGAACGGGAGGCAGAGCGTGAGACCCGCTTCCGCGAGACGGCAGCGCTCACGCGCCAACTCGAGACGATGCGCGCCGAAAACGCGCGCCTCTCTGCCCGGGTTGTCGAACTGCTGGAAAGCACCTCCTGGCGGATCACGGCACCGATCCGTTCGGTGGGGGACAATCTGCGTCACCGCAAGCGCCGCCGCGCAGCGCGCAAGCGGCAGGTCGCCTCGTGACAGGTTCAGGATATGCGCTCGATCCGCCGGACCAGACGCCGGAGCCGTCGTTCGCTCGCGCGGATCATCGTGTCATAGCGGGCATTGCGAAAGGACCAGACGGCGCTTTTCAGATGCGGGTCATGGTTCGCCGGGAAAGGCAGCATCGTCAGCCCGCGCAGATGCGCGGCGCGGCTGAAATGGCGGTCGATCGTATTCTCCACCCCCCCCTCTCGCCAGTCGGCCAGATGCCGCAGCGCATCCGGGCCAAAGATCATGAGGACAAGGCCGACATTATGGCGGTATTCGACCAGATGCCTGCCCTCGACCTTGTGACTGCGATGAACTTTCAGCGCAGGCGTGACATCACTCACCAGCCCGCTGAAGAAATCCGCCTCACCTCCTGCGATCAGGCGATGGGCGGCGGCAAGATGCCCGTCGAACCCTGGTCCCGGGCTGAGGTCGTCCTGGGCGATGGTCAGCGTCCCGAGTCCGAGATCAAGCGCCGCCCGGGCAAGCTGCCGGTAGCTTTCGGCCGCGCCCCGCCAGCCGGGGACAAGTTTCAACCCGTGGACAGGCGCAAAACCGCGCGGACCGTGCTGCCGGAAGTGATTCAGGCGCTGCGGCGTCTCGGGCAATGTCAGGCAGAGCCGCACCGGCGCGTCATGCTGCGCCCGTTCGTGCAGGATCGGGCGATAATCGGCCGCATCACCAGCCAGCCGCCCGCAGAAGATCGCCAGCCGCTGAAAATGAAAGGCGCTCTCCGCGAGCCAGTCCCGCCACGTGGGGACATGTTCGCCGCCGGGCATCGGCGGCATGGCCATCACATGCGGCCGCCCCGGGGCGCAGGATTCAAGCCGGGCCAGATGCGTGGGGTCATGGGCGAGCACCAGCGCGGCAGGTGTTGCGGCAATCTGCTCCGTAGCATCGCCCGGGCCGGGCATGAGGAGATCGCCCGGGCCAATGACCCCCGGCCCGGCCGGGAGGCCCAGATGCAACAGGGGCCGGGAAGCCGGCCTGCCATCATCCGGCGACAACGTGACACCGATCGCGCGGAAGGCGAGTGCAAGCGTGGCGGCTGCTGCCTCTCCCCAGGGCGACGATACATGCCGCCGCAGGGCGACATGATCGGGCAGCGCCGGGGCCGGCACATCATGCCCGGGTGCCGGACGATAGCGGACCCGGCCGATCAGACCAGCGAGCCCCTCCGCCCTCAGGACCGCCGCGAGGCGCGGAAGATTCCCTCGTCGTGACACGCGCCGCCTTTCCGATGTGCCGGACAAGAGCAGACGCTAGCGGCTCATCGCTGTTTCGTCCATCACTCTGGCCGCAGTTGGTGATCGGATCCAAAACCCTGGTCAGGTTGCTCTGATGAAAAGTATTTTCCACGCAGGCACGCGCAACCGCCGCCATGCCGTCGACCGGCTCAGGCGCCGGTTTCCCGACCTTTACGCATGGCTGATCCGTCACCATCCCGCGGGCGTCATGCTTGCGGCCCGGGACCGGGCGCTGACCGGCGACCATGACGGGGCCATCCGCCTCGCTCGCCGCCGTCTTGGGCCGGGGCAGGCCCATGCACTGGAGATCCTGCAGGCCAATCATGCCCTGTCTACGGGCGATCGTGATAGCTGGCTTGCGCATCTCAACGCCTATCTGGCGCATTTCTCATCTGCGCCTCTGCAACTTGAGGGAGGTGACGGCCAGCATATCCTGACGCGGCTCTCGGCCGTGCCGTCGCCGGCAGTAACCGGGGGCCCGCTGGTCAGCGTGCTCATGCCGGTCTGGAACGCGGAAAGGACGGTTGCGGCGGCCGCGCGTTCGGTCCTGGCCCAGAGCTGGCGCAATCTCGAACTGCTGGTCGTCGATGACGCGAGCGAGGATGGCACCTGGGCCGTGCTGCAGGAGATTGCCTCCCGTGACAGCCGGGTCCGCCTTCGTCGCAACCGGGTGAATGTCGGGCCATATGTGTCGAAGAACATCGCCCTCACCGAGGCGTGCGGGCAGTGGATCACCGGCCATGACGCCGACGACTGGGCCCATCCCGAACGGATCGCCAGCCATGTCGCCGCCGCGACCGGGGCAGGCGCGCAGGCGAGCGTGATCCACATGCTGCGGATTTGCCCGGACGGAAGCGTGACGCGCCTGTCGAGAACCAGCGAGAACTCCCCCGACGGCGTCGCCCGGACCTGCTTCGTCTCATGCCTGTTCGACGCGGCCTTCTTGCGGGAACGTCTCGGCCATTGGGACAGCGTCCGGTTCGGGGCCGACAGCGAGATCATGTCGCGCGCCCGCCGTCTGACCGGCCGTGACCTGCCCCGGATTCCGATAGTCGGCCTCCTCTGTCTCGACCTGCCGGGCAGCCTGACCAATCAGGCCCGGAGCGGCATGTCGCAGGCCACCGGCCTGTCGCCGATAAGGCAGGATTACCGCCAGGCGTTTCTCGAATGGCACCGCAGCCTCGGAGCGGGCCAGGGCCGGATGCCCTTTCCGCTGCAGGTGCGTCCCTTTCCCGCCCCTGCCGGAATGATCGTGCCCCCCGAAGCGGCCGCCGAGGCTCTTGCGGCAGGCGCGGCAGCCTGACGCCCCGTTGCGCCTGATCGCTGCCCGGGTTGGGGGATTGTGAGGAGCCGGAGGCGGCGCAGCACGCAACCGGCCGGTCCCCGGACGCTTCTCCGGCACGCACGATGACGGGGGATTCATGGCCTGTTTTTTTCATGATTGACGAATCTGAGTGATTTTGTCAGGTATAGGTCTGTCGGGCATTCGCCCGGTGAAACCGCATGAACCGGACCAGCGAGGCCGCGATGAGTGATCTCTCCCCAACGTCCCTGAAGGGCATGGCCGTATTCCCGGCACGCAGGCCGCAGGGGCGCGAGCCGATGCCGGAACATGACGCCCGGCGACTGACCGGCGCGGACGGCCTCGCCCATATCCGCCTTGGCGAGGCGCTCTACACGCTCCGCATCACCCGGCAGGGCAAGCTGATCCTGACCAAGTAACGCGCTTGCCCATCGCCTCGCGCCGGGCGACAATGGCTCTCGGGTCGCAGCGCGAGGGCGGCATGCGTGAATGGTGGCGCAGCGGAGTGATCTACCAGATCTATCCGCGGAGCTTTCAGGATACGGACGGCGACGGGGTGGGCGACCTGCCCGGCATCACAGGCAGGCTTGGCCATGTCGCCTCGCTTGGCGTCGATGCAGTCTGGCTGTCGCCGTTCTTCACCTCGCCACAGCTCGATATGGGCTATGACGTGTCGGACTACTGCGATGTCGACCCCCTGTTCGGCACGTTGGCTGATTTCGACGCCCTGGTCGCCCGGGCGCATGAACTGGGCCTGAAGGTCATCATCGACCTTGTACTGTCGCATACGTCCGACCGGCATCCGTGGTTCGGCGAAAGCCGCGCATCCGCCGACAATCCCCGCGCCGGCTGGTATGTCTGGGCCGATCCCGGGCAGGACGGCGGCCCGCCCAACAACTGGCTCTCGGTCTTCGGCGGTTCGGCCTGGACCTTCGATTCGCGCAGGCGGCAGTATTACCTGCATAATTTCCTGCCGCAGCAGCCCGACCTGAATTACCACAATCCCGAGGTCGTGGCCGCCGTCCTCGACGTCATGCGCTTCTGGTTGAAGCGCGGGGTGGACGGGTTCCGGCTCGATACGGTGAACTACTACACCCACGACGCCCGACTGCGCGACAATCCGGCATCGGAATGGCCCGAGGACGATTTTCCTGTGAATCCCTATGATGCGCAGGCGCATCTGTTCTCGAAGACCCGGCCCGAGAATCTGGCGGTGCTCGCCAGGATGCGTGCGGTCTGCGACGAACATGAGGCCATGCTCATCGGCGAGGTCGGCGACAGCGGTGTACGGCAGGTCCGCATCATGGGCGAATATACCAGTGGCGGGCGGCTGAACGTCGCCTATTCCTTCGCCATGCTCGGGCCGGAGCATTCCGCAGCCCATTTCCGCGAGGTGATCAAGGGATTCTTCACGCAGGCGCCGGAAGGCTGGCCCGCGTGGTCGTTCTCGAACCACGATGTCCCGCGCCATGTCAGCCGCTGGACGCCCGAAGGGGGCGATGCGCAGGCCGTCGCCCGCCAGTCGATCGCGCTGCTCTGTGCCATGCCCGGCGCGATCGGCATCTATCAGGGCGAGGAACTGGGCCAGACCGAGACCGACATCCTGTTCGAGGAACTCCGCGACATTGCCCGCAGCGCCTTCTGGCCCGAGGACAGAGGCCGCGACGGCTGCCGCACGCCGATGACATGGGAGGCGGCGGCTCCTCATGCCGGTTTCACGACGGGCACGCCCTGGCTTCCGGTCAAGCCGCCGCAAGCTGCACAGGCCGCGGACTTGCAGGAGGGGCGGACGGACAGTGTCCTGAGCGCCTATCGCGAGACTCTGGCCTACCGCAGGGAGAGCCGTGCATTGCGTGAGGGGGCGGCGTCTTTCCCCGACCTGCCGGAACCTCTGCTCGCGCTCGAACGGGTGGCGGGCGATGATCGCGTGACCGCGATCTTCAATCTCGGGGCCGCGCCCCGGCGGGTGATGGTGGCGGGAGAGGCACGGCTTGCCGGTCCTGCAGCCGCGACATTCACCTCCGGCGCGCTGGGCCTCCCGGCCTGGGGCTTCGCCTTCCTCACATCTGACACAACCCTTGCACTCGAGGCCATATGACCCGGCAAGCGCATCTTGGCGTCGATATCGGCGGCACCTTCACCGATGTGGTGCTCGAGACCGGCGCAGGACAATTTTCCACCAAGGTTCTCACCACCTATCATGCACCGGAAGAGGCGATCCTTCAGGGTATGGCGCGGGTCTGCGCTGATGCCGGGATCACGCCCGCCGGTCTGACCCGCATCATCCATGGCACAACGCTGGCCACGAATGCCCTGATCGAGCGGCGCGGCGCTCGCACCGCGCTCATCACCACCGAGGGTTTCCGCGATGTCATCGAGATGCGCACCGAATCGCGGTTCGAGCAATACGACCTGAACCTGACCCTCCCCTTGCCGCTGATCCCGCGTGAGGACCGGCTGACCCTGCACGAGCGCGTCAACGCTTCGGGCGAGGTGATGATCCCGCTGGCGAGGGCCGAGGTCGAGGCCCTGCTGCCGCGTCTCGAAGGCTTTGAATCCGTCGCGGTCGGTTTCCTGCATTCCTATCTGAACCCCGCGCATGAACGGCTCGTGGCCGAGGTGCTGGCCGAAGCGCTGCCCGGCCTGTCGGTTTCGCTGTCCTCCGATGTCTCGCCGCAGATGCGCGAATACGAGCGGTTCAACACCACCTGTGCCAACGCCTGGGTGCGGCCGATGATGGAGAGCTATCTGTCACGCCTGCGCGAGAGGCTGGCGGCGGCGGGGGCTGCATGCCCCGTGTTCCTCATCCATTCGGGCGGCGGTGTCATCAGTATCGAGACGGCGGCGCGTTTCCCGGTGCGCCTTGTCGAATCGGGTCCGGCGGGCGGCGCGATCTATGCGGCTGATCTTGCCCGCCGCCACGGGATCGAACGCGCCCTGTCCTATGACATGGGCGGGACCACGGCCAAGATCTGCCTGATCCGCGACGCCACGCCGCGCACTGCCCGCGTGTTCGAGGTGGCGCGCTCCTATCGTTTCAAGAAGGGCTCCGGCATGCCGATCTCGATTCCGGTGATCGACATGGTGGAAATCGGCGCGGGAGGCGGCAGCCTTGCCCATGTCGATTCGCTCGGACGCCTGCAGGTCGGTCCGGAAAGTGCGGCATCGGAACCCGGTCCGGCCTGCTACGGGCGCGGTGGCACGGGGGCGGCAGTGACGGATGCGGACCTGACGCTCGGGCGGCTGGACCCGGACGACTTTGCGGGCGGCGCGATTGCCCTGCACCCCGACCTCGCCGCCGAGGCGCTGACGCGCCATGTGGGTGCCCCCCTCGGCCTTGATCCCGTCGCCGCCGCCTTCGGGGTGAGCGAGATGGTCGAGGAGAACATGGCCAATGCCGCGCGGATGCATGCCGTGGAGAATGGCGAGGATCTGGCCGGTTACTCGATGATCGCTTTCGGCGGCGCGGCCCCTCTTCATGCCGGGCGGCTGTGCGAGAAGCTCGGGATCGACCGGCTGCTGATTCCGCCCGGAGCGGGCGTGGGTTCGGCCATCGGCTTCCTGCGCGCGCCCTATGCGTTCGAGGCGACGCGCTCGCTCTATATGCGGCTTGATGCATTCGACGAAGATGCCGCCCGCGAACTGCTGCGGGAACTGGGCGAGGAGGCTGCCGGCTTCGTGCGCAGTTGCGATCCCCGGGCCGAGATCGAGACCTCGATCCGCCTCTACATGCGCTATCGCGGACAGGGCTGGGAAATCCCGGTGCCGATCACCGCCACGCTGGCCGCCGCACCGACGGCCGCGGCGCTGCTGGAACGGTTCGAGGCGGAATATGCCACGCTCTTCGCCCGCACCGTGGCCGATCTGCCGATCGAGATCACCGTCTGGGCGGTCAACGCGACCACACCACTGCCGCCCGCCGACCCGGTCCCCGATGCACCCGCCCCGCGCGCGGCACCCGCTGACAGGCGGCAGATGCACGATGGCAGCGCGATGGCCGAGGCGGCACTGGTCACACGCGCCGCCCTGGGCGATGGCGCGACCATCACCGGCCCCGCCGCGATCACCGAACGCGAGACGACGGTGATCCTGCCCGCGGGCTTCACCGCGACAGGCCGCGCCGACGGGACCATCGACATCAGGAGGCAGGGATGAGCGTCACCCGCCAGATCATGTGGAACCGCCTCATCGCTATTGTCGAGGAACAGGCGCAGGCGCTGATCCGCACGGCTTTTTCCACCTCGGTGCGCGAGGCGGGTGACCTGTCTGCCGGAGTCTACGACCTGCGCGGGCGGATGCTGGCGCAAGCGGTGACCGGCACGCCGGGCCATGTGAACGCCATGGCCGAGGCCGTGGCGCATTTCATGACCCGCATCGGCACCGAGACAATGCGCGAAGGCGACGCCTATATCACCAACGACCCCTGGCTCGGCACCGGCCATCTGCATGATATCACGGTTGTTTCTCCCGCATTCCATCAGGGCCGCCATGTGGGGTATTTCGGCTGCACTGCGCATGTGGTGGATGTCGGCGGGCGCGGTTTCGGCCCCGAGGGCGAGTCGGTCTATGAAGAGGGCCTGCAGATCCCGCATATGCGCCTCCTTGACCGGGGTGTGCCGAACGAGGTGCTGCTCGCGATGATCCGCGCCAATGTGCGCGAGCCGGGACAGGTCACGGGCGATGTCTTTGCCCTTGCCGCCTGCAACTCGGTGGGCGAGCAGCGGTTGTCGGACATGCTCGCGGAATATGCGCTGGCGGATATCGAGGGCCTCGCCGACTACATCATCGACACATCCGAATCCGCGACCCGCGCCCGCATCGCCGACCTGCCGCGCGCCCGGGCCGGGGGCGAGATGATGATCGACGGCTATGCAACCCCGATCCGCCTTTGTGCGACGGTCGAGACACGTGACGAGCATGTCCATGTCGATTTCGCAGGCACCTCCGGGCCGGACGCCAAGGGGATCAATGTCCCGGCCGTCTATACCCGCGCCTATGCCGCCTATGCGCTGAAAGTGGCGATTGCCCCGGATATTCCGAACAACACCGGATCGCTCGCCCCGTTCATCGTCACCGCGCCAGAAGGGTCGATCCTGAACGCGCGGCGGCCCGCGCCGGTGGCCCTGCGCCATGTGATCGGCCATATGATCCCCGATACGGTCTTTGCCGCTCTGCGCCAGATCCTGCCCGGCATCCCCGCTGAAGGGGCCGGGGCTTTGTGCAATTTTCAGGTGTCATTGAGCGAGATTGACGGACCAGGCCGGGCTGAAGTTTTGTCTTTCAACTCTGGCGGCTCAGGCGCGCGGCCGGGGCTCGACGGGCTGTCGGCCACGGCCTTTCCGTCGGGCGTCATGACCATGCCGGTCGAGGCGACCGAACATGCCGGCCCCGTCATCATCTGGCGCAAGGAGCTGCGCCCTGATTCGGGCGGCGCGGGCGAATTTCGCGGCGGGCTGGGACAATATATGGAGGTGGGCGCGCGTGATGGCTGGCGGTTCACCTTTTCGGCGATGTTCGACCGCACGGAATATCCCGCGCGCGGCAGTGACGGCGGCATGGCGGGCGGCGTGACCGAAGTGGCGCTTTCAGATGGAACCGCATTGCCCGGCAAAGGCCGCTTCGCCGTGCCCGAGGGCGCGACCGTCCGCCTTGCCTTCCCCGGCGGCGGCGGGATCGGTGATCCGCACGATCGCGATCGCGACCGGCTGCGCGAGGATGTCGCCCGGGGCTATGTCTCGCCCGGGGCGGCACACGCGCTTTACGGGTTTGACGAGTAATGGGCTCTGCCCCTCGCGCCTCCGGCGCTCACCCCGGGATATTTGCGGACAGATGAAATGCGCCTTTGGCCGTCGTCCTGGCCCAAACAGGCTGCCGGAGGCGGAGTTACCGCAGACGCGGCGGGCGTGCGGGGTCAGAGCCGGGGGCGGGGCGTTCCGCCACGGCGTCAGGCGCAGGGATCGGCAGGGCGCGGCCGAAACCGGCCAGCGCGGTCAGCGTCGGATCGTCCACCGGCAGAAAGACCACGTCGAGCCAGCCTTCCTCATGTCCTGAAAAGACCAGCGCCTCGCGCAGGGTGGCGGCGAGCGCCCGTTCCGCGCCGGGTGCCGCGCCTGCGAAGACGACGGCATGGCTCTTCGTGCCGTCCTCATAGGTGACCCCCGCCAGCCAGGCGGCAGCCGCAAGGCCGGTGGTGCCGGCAAGGCCGGAGACGAGTGCCGTCATCAGGTCATCGGGCAGCGCGAGTGGCTTGTGGAAGGAGCGCGGGCGGGCGGTGATTTCACTTGGTCCATCTGCCAGCGTCTCGGCCAGCCAGTCCACGGCATCAGGCGGGATCAGCATGGCCGAGGGCAGTTCGGCATTGAGCGCGATGCCGATCCCCTCGCCCGTGATCATGGCCGCCAGCCCGCGCCCGGGCAGGGCGGCATAAGGGGTGATCTCGCCGGTGAATCCCGTCAGCCGGTCCTCGCGGTCGAAGGCCACGAGATACTGCGCGCCCTCGACGTCGAAGAGGGCGGGCCGGATCTCGTCGTCATCTTCCCCGCCCGAGAGCATGACGAAGAGTTCGGTATCGGCGAACAGGCCGTAGAAGGCGAGGCGGCGGCTGTCGTCCTCGGGGGCCGCCTCCATCGAGGCATGAGCGGAATCGAGCGGGGTCATCGGGTCTCCATCACTTGCGCGACCCGGGCACGCAGGGCGGGCAGCACCTCCTCCGCGAACCAGGGGTTTTTCTTGAGCCAACTGGTGTTGCGCCACGAAGGATGCGGCAGCGGGATCGTGCGGGGGAAACCTTCGCGCCAGTTTCGGACCGCTTCGGTCACATTCGTGGCCCCCAGATGCCAGCGGATCGCCGCGCCGCCGACAAGGGCCGTGAGCCGGATGTCCGGGAGCGCGTCGAGCACTTTTCTACGCCAGGTGCGTGCGCAGATCGGCGGCGGTGGCAGGTCGCTGCCCTTGGCATCCTGTCCGGGAAAGCAGAAGGCCATGGGGACGATGGCCACCCGCGACGCATCATAGAATTCCGCAGGCGTCATCCCCAGCCAGTCGCGCAGGCGCTGGCCCGAAGGATCGTCGAAGGGAATCCCCGAGGCGTGGACTTTCGTTCCGGGTGCCTGTCCGGCGATGAGGATGCGCGCGGAGGTGGCGAACCATACCACCGGGCGCGGCTCGTGATGCGTCGCGGTGGCGGCGAATCGTTCGGCGCAGATGCGGCAGGCCTCGATGTCCGCCCGCAGGGGTGCGGCGGCATCATCGGGCATCGTTGCATCCACGGCGCTCATGAATTAGCCCGGAGCCCTGCCTGAAGGGTGAGGCAACCGCGTCGGCGCAACTTGCGAGGCGTGCGAATACCGGGGAACGGGGTCGGCATGTATCGTTTGTGGAATTTCATCACCACCTATTCCCTTCTTCTTCTGGGCGGGGCGGCGCTGGCCCTCGTCTGGGCGAATGTCGCACCCGGAAGTTATCATTCCCTCGTCCAGTTCACCATCGCCGACCATGCGGTGATCGGTCACCTCGCAGGTGATGCGGAGAGCGGTTTCCGTCGCACGCTCACGCTCCATGGCCTCGTGAACGACCTGCTGATGGCCTTCTTCTTCGCCATCGCCGCCAAAGAGGTCTGGGAGGCGGTGATCCTCAGGGACGGCCCGTTGCGCGGGCGCAAGGCGGCAACGCCGCTGATCGCGACCGTGGGCGGAATGGCCGGTCCGGTCCTCGTCTATCTCGGCCTCGCCGGGCTGCTCGGCTCGGAAACGTGGAACGCGCTGGCCCATGGCTGGGCGATTCCGACCGCGACCGACATCGCCTTCTCCTATCTGGTCGGTGTCGTCGTGTTCGGCGCGGGCCATCCGGCCGTGCGATTCCTGCTGCTGCTGGCGATTGCCGATGATGCGGGCGGGCTGGTCATTCTCGCGATCTTCTACCCGACCGCACCGCTTGCGCCCGCATGGCTTCTGCTGTCGGCGGCGGCCGCCATTGCCGTTTTCGTGCTGGCCAACTGGCTGCCGCGCAGACTTGACCGGCACAGGCAGGACCGGCCGAATTCGACCTGGGTCCGCGAGAAGCTGTCTTTCTGGCCCTATGCGCTGGCCGGTGCGATTTCCTGGTATGCGTTTCAGGAGGCGGGGATCCATCCCGCGCTCGGCCTTCTGCCGATCGTGCCGACCATCCCGCATGCCGACCGCGATTTCGGTATCTTCCACCATCTCGAGGAAGGGATGCCCGATCTTCTCAACCGGATCGAGGATCTGCTGAAGGCACCGGTGCAGATCATACTCTTCCTGTTCGGGCTGACGAATGCCGGGGTCGAGTTTTCCTCGATGGGCTCGCCCACATGGCTGGTGCTGGCAGGACTCATCATCGGCAAGCCGCTGGGCATCGCCTTCATGGGCTGGCTCGCCGCCTATCCGATGCGGCTGGGCCTGCCCGACGGGATGCGCGTGCTCGACCTTGTCGCCATCGGCTTCGTTGCGGCCATCGGCTTCACCGTCGCGCTGTTCGTGGCCTCAGTCGCCTTCTCGCCCGACCTGATGCTGGGTGACATCCCGGTGCAGGAGGCCGCGAAGATGGGCGCGCTTCTGTCCTTCGGCTCGTCGCTCATTGCCATCGTGGCGGGGCGGCTCCTGCGAGTGGAGAAACGGCACGGATGACTGACCTTTTTCAGCCCGCCGTCCGGAAATAGGATATATGCTGGCGCTGTTTCGCCATAATCGGCGGTCAGCCTGCAGCCGGGCACTTCCCGGTGCCCCGGGTTGCAGGGCATGATTTGACAGGGTGGGTGGATGCTCGAATTCGAGGATGTCAGCAAGTCGTTCTGGACCGGCACACAGCGCAAGGTCATTCTCGATCATGCGTCGTTCCGGGTCGAGCGCGGCCGTTCGCTCGGCATTCTCGCGCCCAACGGCACGGGCAAGACCACGCTCATCAACATGATGGCCGGGCTGGAAAAGCCGGACGACGGCAGGATCCATCGCCGCGGCCGCATCTCCTTCCCGCTCGGCTTCATGGGCGGCGTCGTGAAACGCCACACGGCGCGCGAGAACAGCCGCTATATCGCCCGGCTCTACGGGCTCGATCCCGACTATGTCGAGGCGTTCTGCCGCTGGATGACGGGAATCGACGAATATTTCGACATGCCGCTGGGCACCTACAGCCAGGGGATGAAGGCGCGGTTCAATTTCTCGCTGATGCTGGCACTTGATTTCGATCTCTATCTCGTCGACGAGGGGATGCCGCAGACCACCGACGCCGCCTTCAACAGCAGGGCCGGGGCTATCCTGCGCGAGAGGCTCGAAAAGGCGACGGTCATCATCGTCTCGCATCAGGCGGCTGTGCTTGAACGGTTCGCGGTCTCGGCGGCGGTGCTGAGGGATGGCAGGCTGATCATGTTCGATACGCTGGAAGAGGCCAGGGAACTGTATGACTACCAGGCCTAGGGCGCTGAAATTCCGCATCCGCCGCACCATGCCCCTCATGATCGGGGACGAGGTGGCCGATGCGGTCGAGACGGCGGCTCCGGCGGCCGAGGCCGCCGCGCCGCGCCGTTCCGTCACCACAGGTGCGACGGAAGCACCCGCGGTGTCACCCGAGCATGACCCGGCCGTCGAAGCGATCCGCGACGAGGGGCTGACCGGGCGGCAGCTTCGCATGGCACGGCGCGTCGCGCAGAGACACGGGCTGAACGTGACCTCCGATTTCGACGCGGTGCGTCAGTTGCGCGAACGCGGGATCGACCCGTTCCAGGCAAGCCGGATCCTCGAACTCGTGCAGTCCGGCACGGAGGCTGCACCGGGGCGCATCCAGCTGCCGCAGACCATGCCGCGCGGGAAGGACAACCTGCCCTCGGCCGATCTTGCGTCGCCGGATGTCGTGGGCGACGCCCGCGCCCGCGCCGCCGAGATCATGCGCATCCAGCGCGACATCGCCCGGCGCAGGCAGCGCAAGGTCGCGGCGCTCTTCAGCCGCCTGTTCTTCCTGGTCGTCCTGCCGACCATCGCCGTCGGCTGGTATTTCGCCGTCATGGCGACGCCGATGTTCGCGACCAGTTCCGCCTTCGTCATCCAGCAGGCGCAGGCCCAGAGCCCGGCCGGCGGCTTCGGCGGCCTTCTGCAGGGAACCGCCATGGCCACCCAGCAGGACAGCATGGCGGTGCAGGACTACCTCACCTCGCGCGAGGCGATGGGGCGCCTCGATGCGGAACACGGATTCCGTGCGCATTTCAGCGAGGAATCGATCGACCCGATCCAGCGCCTCGCCCCGGATGCGACGGGCGAGGATGTCTATCACAAATATCTCGACAATATCCGCATCTCCTACGACCCGACCGAGGGGATCATCCGCATGGAGGTGATCGCCGCCGATCCGCAGACCAGCCAGACTTTTTCCGAGGCGCTGATCCGTTATGCCGAAGAGCAGGTCGACCAGATGTCGCTGCGCCTGCGCGAGAAACAGATGGAGGATGCGCGCGGGGCCTATGAGGCGGCCGAGGTGCGGCGTGCCGAAGCGCTCGAACGATGGCTGGCGATCCAGGAAGAGGTCCAGCAGATCGACCCGGTGGGCGAGACGGCCGCGCGCACGGCGCAGATCTCGGCGCTCGAGACCGAGCGGCAGCAGTTGCAGCTCCAGCTCGAACAGCGTCTGGCGGTTGCGCGGCCGAACGAGGCGCAGGTCGACAGCCTGCGCAGCCAGATCACCAATATCGAGGAACTGATCGCCGGTCTGCGCCTGCAGATGACCCAGGCGGATGGCGAGAACGGCTCGCTTGCCGCGCGCAATACCGAACTGCGGCTGGCCGAGGAGAATTACACCTTCCAGACGCTCATGGTGCAGCAAGCGCTCGCGGCAATGGAGACGGCACGGGTCGAGGCCAACCGGCAGGTGCGCTATCTGGCCACCGGCGTGCCGCCGGTCGCGCCCGATGTCGCCACCTATCCGCGCGTGTTCGAGAATACGGTCCTTGCCTTCCTCGTCTTTGCAGGCATCTATCTTATGCTCTCGCTCACGGCCTCGATCCTGCGCGAGCAGGTCGCAAGCTGAGCACCGCGCAAGGAGATTTCCGTGACTGATGTCACCATCGGCAACGTGACCCTGGGCAATGATCTGCCCCTGACCGTGATCGCCGGGCCCTGCCAGATCGAGTCGCGCGACCATTCGCTGATGATCGCGCAGGAGATGGCGCGGATCTGCGCCCGTCACGGCGCGGGCTACATCTTCAAGGCGAGTTACGACAAGGCCAACCGCACCTCGCTCTCGGGCAGGC
>CAYUBT010000038.1:0-17163 GCA_964443055.1 uncultured Rubellimicrobium sp. | reverse complement strand
CGTCACGGGCGGTTCGTGAACTATGGTCAGGCCTCGGGCCCGATCGAGGGTTTCACGATCCCCGACCTCGCCGCCGGATCGAAATCGGTCATCCGGCCGGTCGTGTTCGATTATATCGCCACGACGGACGAATTGCGCGAGCGCTCCGGCGATCTCTTCGCGCGTCTCCTGAACGGAAGCCTGCGGGCCGATGCGGTGCAGAACTGGCGGCTTCGTGAGGCGGCGCTGGCGCATCAGGCGCTGGAATCCCGTGCCACCAGCGGCGCGACGGTCCTGTTGCCGTAGCCTTGCGAGGGGGGGATGACCCCCGGAATCAAAAGTCCCCGCCAGTGGCGGGGACCCGTGAAATCGGCATGATGGCGGGGATCAGTCCTCGCTGCTCTCGGCATCAGCTTCGCTTTCGGCTTCCGCCTCGTCTTCGGCCGCACGCAGGCCCGACGGTGCCGAGAGGTTGGCGATGACGAAGTTGCGGTCGACCGTCGGGCGAGTGCCGGCAGGCAGGGCAATATCGTTAATGTGGATTACATCGCCGATTTCCTTGCCCGTCAGGTCGACGGTGATCTGATCGGGGATCTCGCCTGCGATCACGTCAAGCTCGACCTCGGGGCGCACGATGGTCAGCACGCCGCCCTTGCGCAGGCCCGGGGCTTCGCGGTGGTTCACGAAGTTCACGTGGATGAACAGGTTGATCCGCGTTGTCCGGCGCAGGCGCAGGAAATCGACATGGGTCGGCAGGTCCTTGACCGGATCGCGTTCGACCGCGCGGCAGATGACGCGCACATCTTCATGACCATCGACCTTGAGGTTGAACAGCGTCTGGCGGAACCGGCCCGCCTTGAGGTTTTTCAGCAGCGTGTTGAAGGGAAGGCTGATCGGCAGCGGATCGGCGCCGCCGCCATAGACGACACCAGGCACCAGCCCCGCGCGGCGGGTCTGACGGGCGGCCCCCTTGCCTGTCCCCGTACGTGCCGTGGCGATCAGATCGGGTATCTCACCGGCCATGACTTTACTCCATCAATGAACGGGCCGCCCTCCAAGGGTGGCGGCCTCAGGGCCCGGCCCATAACGGGATTCGGTGGCGGGGGAAAGAGCAAAGCGCAGCGGCGCGTGCTCAGCCGGACCCGGCGTGATGTTCGAGAAAGGCGTCAAGCCGGGCCTCGGCATTGGCGCGGATGTCGGCCCAGAACAGGTTGATGTCGAAGACATGGTAGTTGCCGGGCGCGAAGATCCCGCCATCATCGAACAGATCGGCCGGGATCGGTGCAGGCGAGACGAGCACATAGCCCCCTGCGACCCGGGCGCTGACAAGCTGCGGCAGGATGCGCGAGAAATGGCTGGCTGCGACACCGAACGGCACCGCACCCAGATGCGCCGAGGCGGGGGCGGGCGTCTCGTCCATCCGCCAACTGATGGGATTGGTGCCAACCAGCTCCATGCCCCGCGCGCTGCGCCAGCGGCTCGCCCCCGCGTCCCGAAAATGATTGCTCTGCTCCCATGCGGCAAAGTCGTGTTGGCCCTCGGCGAAGACGCCCCATGCGGCGACGCAGCCGGTCTGGAGCGGGGTGGCGCAGGGCGGGAGCCCGGCCAGGTCGCCGTCGAACACGGCGCGCGGCGTCGGCATTCCCGGCAGGTAGGCGGCGACCATGAGGGTCTGAAACGATGTATTCCCGATTTCTTCGGCCAGAAGGCGCAGCCCGTGGTTGGCACCCTGGCTGTGTCCGACCAGAAAGAACGGTCGCCCGTGATTGTCATGCTGCATGTAATGAAGAAAGGCGCGGCGCAGGTCGTCAAAGGCAAGGTTCATCGGCGCTTGAATCCCGTCCTCGTCCCTGTCGAACACGGGCAGGGATGCCTGGCGGTAGCGGGGCGCGAAGATGCGGGCAATGCCATTGAACGGACTGGCCTGCGCCTCGAGCATGACGAGGCCGGTCTCGAGCGCCTTCGGGTCGTCCACCGGCACATTGTCGATCGCCGGGTCCATGCCGGTGGTGGGGTGGATGTAGAACACATCGGCGGTCAGCGTGGTATCGGCGGGCATGTGACCGCCGCCGGGCAGGCGCAGCGCCGGCGAATCGATTCCCGGCCGCGCCAGCCAGGAGGCGGCCAGATCGTAATCCGGCTCGTCCCCGGCAAGCGCGAGCAGGGGTGTGAGGCCGACCATCAGCGCACAGGCGAGACGGATCGTCATTCCCTATGCCTTCTGCTCCACGGGAGCGCGACGATAGCGCAGCGCCAGCAGCCCCAGCAGGATCGCGGCGATGAGGGCATCGACGAAGATCATGAAGAAATTGTTGGGCGCGTAATTGGCGTTCTGGATCGTGTCGAGCAGGTGACCCCATGCGGCACCGAGCATGAAGAACGACCAGCCAAGCCCGGTGGCGAGCCAGAAACGGTCACGATAGCGGATGCAGAGAAAGCCGAGGATGCCCCAGGCCCCATCGTGGAAGCCGACCTCGAACTGGAAATGGCTGCCGGTTTCCCAGCCGATCAGTTCCGCAGCCATGTCGGGAAAGAAGACATGGGGAATGAAGCCGTAGAAGAAGCCGACGAAGCCGACATTGATCACCAGGGAATACAGCAGGAACACGTCCACCATCGCCGCACGACCCCGAGGTCGCTTGAGTGCGAGATGGATCAGTGCAGCGACGATGCTTGCGATGACGAAGACAAAACCCATCCCTCACCTCCTGCCGACCATGGGGCGACCGTTGCGGTGGGGATTTATCCGGCGCAGTTTCCCGATCTGTCAACCGGAAGGATATGTTGATTTAGAATGATTCAACCATGAATATGGCCTGCCCGGAATGGTTTTCGCTTGTCGTGAAGGGAAATTCTCCCGGCCGGACCGGAAGCGGACCGGACTGCGCGGCGAAATGCCGCATGACCGGGCGGTACCGGGGTCAGGCTGTCCCGGCCCAGCGCCCCTCGAAATCCTCGGGAACATACAGGATGTCGCGCCCCACCTCGCGGATGTCGCGCCGTCCGCAGAGCGCCATGGTGATGTCAAGTTCCGTGCGCAGGATATCGAGCGCGGTGGTCACGCCCTTCTCGCCTTGCGCGCCGAGGCCGTAGATATAGGCGCGCCCGATCATCGTCGCATCCGCGCCCATGGCCACCGCCTTGAGAATATCCTGTCCGGTGCGAATGCCGCCGTCGAGCCAGATCTCCGTCTTTCCCTTCACCGCGCGCAGGATCGAGGGCAGCACACGGATCGAGGACAGGGCCCCGTCAAGCTGCCGTCCGCCGTGGTTCGAGACCACGATCGCATCGGCACCGACCGAGGCGGCCTTTTCGGCATCCTCCGCGTCAAGAATGCCCTTGAGAATGATCTTGCCGCCCCATCTGTCCCTGATCCGCGCGACCTTGTCCCAGTCGAGGCGCGGATCGAACTGCTCGTTCGTCCATGAGGCCAGCGAGGAGAGATTGCCCACGCTCTTCGCATGGCCGACGATATTGCCGAAGGAGCGGTTTCGCGTGCCGAGCATCTCGAGCCCCCAGCGCCAGCGCCAACTCAGATCGGCGACGGTCCGGGGCGTGAACTTCGGCGGGGCTGAAAGCCCGTTCTTCAGATCCTTGTGCCGCTGGCCGAGGATCTGGAGATCGAGCGTCACGACCAGCGCCGAGACGCCGCATGCCTTTGCCCGCTCGATGGCGTTGTCGACAAATTCCTCGTCACGCATGACGTAGAGCTGATACCAGAACGGTGCGTTGATCGCCTCGGCCACCGCTTCCATCGAACAGATCGACATGGTCGAGAGCGTGAAGGGCACACCGTATTTCAGCGCCGCCCGTGCCGCCTTGATCTCGCCATCAGCACGCATCATGCCGGTCGAACCCACGGGCGAGAGGCCGACGGGCAGCGTTACCTCCTCGCCAAGCATGGTTGTTTTCAGGTTCCGGTCCGACATGTCCACAGCGACGCGCTGGCGGAAGCGCAGCTTGTCGAAATCCGTGACGTTCTCGCGAAAGGTCTGCTCGGTATAGCTGCCCGATTCGCAGTAATCGTAGAACATCGTCGGCGTCACCCGTTTGAACTGGCGGCGCAGGTCCTCGATGCTTGTGATGACGGGCATGGGAATCTCCGGTGCGACTGGTCCGGTCGGGGCCAGACCCGCCTTAGCAACCCCGCCCGACCGCTGCAATGCGCCCCGCAAAGCGAGCAGGGCTCCAAATCCATCACCCCTTCCGTCATTGCGAGCGCAAGCGAAGCAACCCGGTCCTCACGCTGCCGGCTTGCCGTGTCGCCTCCGGCTCCTCGCAATGACGGGACGAGGCGGCCCGCACTCCCGATGCGCTCAGGTGCCGGTGCCGACGGGGCAGGTGACGCCGGTGCCCCCGATGCCGCAATAACCGGCGGGGTTCTTCGCGAGATATTGCTGGTGATGATCCTCGGCCATGTAGAACGCACCCGCCGGCTCGATCTCGGTCGTGATCGGGCCGAAACCGGCCGCCTTCAGCCGGGCGGCATAGGCGTCGCGGCTGGCGAGGGCGGCATCGCGCTGGGCTTCGTCCGTCCAGTAGATGGCCGAACGGTATTGCGTTCCCCGGTCCCCGCCCTGGCGCATGCCCTGGGTCGGATCGTGATTTTCCCAGAAGATCTGCAGGAGATCGTCATAGGAGACACTGGCCGGATCGTAGATCAGACGTACCGCCTCGGCATGGCCGGTCCGGCCTGAGCAAACCTCTTCATAGGTCGGATTCGGGGTGAAGCCGCCGGCGTATCCCGCCATCGTCAGCCACGGTTCGGCCAGCTGCCAGAATTTCCGCTCGACGCCCCAGAAACAGCCCATGGCGAAGGTCGCGGCCGTCATCCCGGGAGGCGGTTCGGCTGCCAGCGGACGATCATGGACGAAATGCCGTGCCGCAGTGGGAATTGGCGTGCTGCGGCCCGGCAGAGCCTCATCCTCACGGATCATCCGGGCTTCGGGCTGGGCGAAGAGGAACATGGGGACGCCTCCTTTCGGCTGTCCCTGCAGATATAGGCCCGTCCGGCGCGCTGCGCCAGAAGGTCAGCCCTCTTTCCCGTAGACAAGCTGCTGCAGCGCCCCGGCGATGAACAGCCAGATCGAGGTGAGGGCGAGGCCCCAGAACGACCAGCTCTCGGGATGGAAATTGACGAATGCGGCCCAGCCTGCGAAGAGCAGCCAGGCGACCGAGACCGGCAGTGTCACGCTCCGCCAGCGCTTCGTGCGTGTCGGGTGGACGAACTTCACGGGCACGAACATGGCGACCGCCAGAATCGTGACCGCCACCAGCGAGACCCACCAGGCTGGCTGGAGCGAGAACAGCACCAGCACCACCATGTTCCAGCATGACGGAAAGCCCCAGAAGCTGCAGTCCCGCGTCTTCATGCGCGTATCGGCGAAATACATCGCCGAGGCGAAGGTGATGATGATGATGGCGGCCCAGCCCGACCAGCCAGGCAACAGGCCCGACTTGAACAGGGCATAGGCCGGAACGAAGACATAGGTGAGGTAATCGACGATGAGGTCGAGCAACACGCCGTCGAAGACCGGCGCATTCTTCTTCACGTCATAGTGCCGGGCAAGCGGCCCGTCGATTCCGTCCACGAACAGCGCGACGACCAGCCAGATGAACATGATGTCCCAGCGTTCATCGACGGCGGCAAGCGTTGCGAGCATGGCCCAGACGGCACCTGTCGCGGTAAGGAGGTGGACAAGCAGCGCCTTGGTCTGTGCGGTCATTGGAGATTCCTCGCGCATTTGCGGCTCGAGGGCAACCGCCCGGTCAGGCCCGGGGATGTGCACGTTCATAGATATCCATCAGTTTTGCGGTATCGACCGCTGTATAGGCCTGTGTCGTGGAAAGCGAGGCATGGCCGAGCAGTTCCTGGATCGTGCGCAGGTCTCCTCCGGCCGAGAGCAGATGCGTCGCGAAGGAATGGCGAAGGGCGTGGGGCGTGGCCGTGGCGGGCAGGCCAAGCTGGTGGCGAAGTTGCTCGACCGCCTTCTGCACCAGACGCGGATTGAGTGCACCGCCGCGCGCGCCGCGAAAGAGCGGCCCGTGGGCTGTCAGCACATGCGGGCAGAGACGGCGATACTCCTCGATCGCCGCGCGCACGACGGGCAGGACCGGCGTCAGCCTTTCCCGCCCGCCCTTGCCGGTGATGCGCAGCACTTCGGGCAGGGGCGCGTCGCGACCGAGAAGGCCCAGCGCCTCGGAAATCCGCAGCCCGCAGCCATAGAGCAGCGCGATCACCGCCGCATCGCGCGCCGCGATCCAGGGTTCCCCGGTCGAGGTGCCGGCACGATCCATCATCTCGCGCGCAGCGTCTTCGGAGAGGGGGCGCGGCAGCGGGGCCTGAAATCGCGGCGCACGCGCGGACAGGACGGCCACCGGATCGATTCCCTCGCGATCCGCGAGATGGCGGGCAAAGCCCTTGATGGCCGACAATGCGCGGGCAAGCGAACGCGGACCCAGTCCGCGGCTGCGCTCATGCGCCATCCATGCGCGCATGTCGCGGGTTGTCAGTGCGCCCGGCGACCCTGGCGTCAGCGGCTCGTCCAGATGGCCTGCGAGAAATCCGAGCCAGCTGAGCACGTCATGCTGATAGGCGCTGATCGTATGGGGTGCCGCCCCTTTCATCACCCTCTCATGCGTCAGCCAGTCCGCGACTGCATCGGTGAGGCGTTGGGGAATCATCCGTCCAGCCAGCGGCGCAACACCCGCTCGAGCACGGCACCGAAGAAGGCCAGAAGGTCCGTTCCCTGCTGCGGCGCGAAACGGTGCGGATCCTCGGAGCCCAGCGCCAGAAGGCCCGGAAGCCGTCCGTCGCCAAGGTCGAGCTTCAGGCAGGCCTCCGACCGCATGTCGGCGGCGGCATCGCTGTACAGGCCGGGGTCTCCGGCCTGCAACTGCCGCAGGGTCACCGTGCGGGGGGGAGTCTGACGCCCGCGCGTGATGTAGCTGTCCACGAAACCCGGCTCACCCAGTGAGAGAATCGATTGCAGGCGGCGCACCGCCGGATCGCCTTCTTCCGCGCGGGTCTCGAGCACGAGGCGCATTGCATCAACGCGCAGACTGTCGGCCACATCCGAGGAGAGATCGTGCAGGAAGCCTTCGAACCGGGTTGAATCGAGCAGACACAGGACGGCGCGATGAATCTGGTTGGTTCCGGCGAGATTCTCGTAAGCGGCGGCAATCACCGAACGATGCGTGTCCTCGAGCCGGTCGAGCCGGGTTTCGAGCCGCTCCATGGCGATGCCGCGCAGATCGACGATGTTGTGCCCCATCGCCTGCTCGTTCGCGGCGACCAGCGCGCGCATCAGTTCCTTGTCGTCGAGCAGAACCTCCGGCTCGGCGATGATCTTGTCGCGGGTTTCGGAATCCATCTTGTCTGCCCTGATCACATGCGCCTGCTCGATCCTACCGGCGCGGGTTGCATTTGTCAGCGCAATTCTGTCCCGCTTTGCGCAGGCGCAGGAGCCGGGCTATCCCGGGAGCCATGATTGCAGGAGGCGGCAGCGTGTTTTTCGACGGGGGAGAGGCGGTTGCCGTTCTCACGGCAGAGCCTGTCGGCAGGCCGTTTGACTATCTCGCGCCCGACGGTGGCGTGCGGGTCGGCGCGCTGGTCGAGGTGCCGCTCGGCCCGCGCCGCGTTCCGGGCGTCGTCTGGGGTGCCGCGACGGGAGACTTTCCCCGTGCCCGGCTCAAGCGGATCACGCGGGCGCTCGATCTGCCGCCTCTGCAGGCACCGCTGCGCGAATTTCTGGTCCGGGCCGCCGATTACACGCTGACGCCGCTGCCCGCGATGCTGCGTCTCGCCACACGGGTTCCCGGACTGATCGAGCCACCTGCAGCGCGGATCGTGTTGCGTCCGGGCGACGGGCTGCCCGAACGGATGACCCCGGCGCGTGAACGGGTGCTTGAAGCCATGACGGCGGCGGGCGGCCCCATGCCCCCGGCCGAACTGGCCCGGATTGCCGGGGTGAGCGCATCGGTCCTGCGCGGCCTTGTCGATGCAGGTGCGCTGGTCGCGGACGAGGCCCCGCGCGACCTGCCCTTTCCCCGGCTCGATCCCGATCATGCGGGCCATGTCCTGACCCCCGACCAGGCTTCGGGCGCGGACAGGTTACGGCAGGCGGTGCAGGCACATGCCTATTCTGCCACTCTCCTGCGCGGAGTCACCGGGTCGGGCAAGACCGAGGTCTATCTCGAGGCGGTGGCCGAAGCCCTGCGTGCGGGACGGCAGGCACTCGTCCTACTGCCCGAAATCGCGCTCACCGGCGATTTCATCGCCCGCGTCGCAGCACGGTTCGCGACCACACCGGCCGAATGGCATTCCGGCGTCGCCGCCAGCGAACGGCGGCGCGTCTGGAAAATGGCGGCCGAGGGCGGGTTGCAACTGGTCGCAGGGGCGCGCTCGGCGCTGTTCCTGCCCTTCGCCGATCTGGGGCTGATCGTCGTCGATGAAGAACACGACACATCCTACAAGCAGGAAGAGGGTGTCCTCTACAACGCCCGCGACATGGCGGTGCTGCGCGCCTCGCTCGAAAAGGTGCCGGTGGTCCTGGCCTCGGCCACGCCATCGCTCGAGACCTGGGTGAATGCCGGACAGGGCCGTTACGGCCGCATCGACCTGCCCGCGCGCTTCGGTGCGGCGGTGCTGCCGCAGATGCGTGCCATCGACATGCGGGCCGAGGAGATGCCCTCCTCGCGCTGGATCTCGCCCACGCTCGCCCGCGCGGTTGCCGCAAGGATCACCAATGGCGAGCAGGCGCTCCTGTTCCTCAACCGCCGGGGCTATGCGCCGGTAACGCTCTGCCGCGCCTGCGGACAGCAGATCGGTTGCGACCATTGCGATGCCCGGATGGTCGAACACCGTTTCCGCCGCGAATTGATGTGCCATCAGTGCGGGGCGACACGGGCGATGCCCGACACCTGCCCGTCATGTGGCGTCGAGGGCAAGCTTGCGCCCGTCGGTCCCGGTGTCGAACGGCTGGCTGAGGAAGTCGCCGAAACCTTCCCGGATGTGCGGACGGCAGTCCTGTCGTCCGACCTCTTCGCCAATGCAGACTCCCTGCGTGCGGCCATTGACGAGATCACACAGGGCGGGGTGGATATCGTCATTGGCACCCAGCTTGTCGCCAAGGGCCACAATTTCCCGCATCTCACGCTCGTGGGCGTGATCGACGCCGATCTCGGGCTGCAGGGTTCGGACCTGCGCGCCGCCGAACGTACGTTCCAGCTCATGCGCCAGGTCGCCGGCCGTGCCGGGCGGGCCGACAAGCCGGGCGAGGCTTTGCTGCAGACATTCCAGCCTGAACATCCGGTGATCCGCGCCATCATCGGCGGGGACGAGGAAGGCTTCTGGCAGGAAGAGGCTTCGGGACGTCAGGCCGCCGGTATGCCGCCGTTCGGACGGATGGCGGGGGTCATCATCTCCTCACGCGACGCGGGCCGCGCGATGGATCTGGGCCTGGCCCTTGCCCGCGCCGACGGGCCTCTGGTCGAGATCGGCGCCGAGGTCTGGGGCCCCGCCCCCGCGCCCGTCTCGCGCATCCGCGGGCGACACCGGGTGCGGCTGCTGGTGAGGGCCGCGAAAGGCGCGCGGCTGCAACCGGCCATCTCGGAATGGCTGAGTCAGTTTCCGACCAGGGGCGATCTGCGCCTTGCCGTCGATATCGATCCGCAGAGCTTTCTCTGACC
Organism: uncultured Rubellimicrobium sp.; assembly: GCA_964443055.1. Lineage (GTDB taxonomy): Bacteria > Pseudomonadota > Alphaproteobacteria > Rhodobacterales > Rhodobacteraceae > JADYZU01. The sequence continues at coordinate 7,494 of CAYUBT010000038.1, read as the reverse complement.
GATCAGGAATGTGCGCCGTCGGCGAGTGTCCTCACATAGGCCAGCACGTCGGCCACCGACGTGCCGTCGGCGATTTCCGAGACGATGGCCGAGCCCACGACACAGCCATCGGCGACGCGGGCGATGTCGCGGGCACTTTCGGCTGTGCGGATGCCGAAGCCGACGACGACAGGCAGATCAGTGGCCGCCTTGATCCGCGCGACTTCGGGCTCCACATCCTGCGCCCGCGCGGCGGCCGCGCCGGTGATGCCGGTGATCGAGACATAATAGACGAAGCCGGACGAAGTCCGCAGTACCCGGGGCAGGCGCGTATCATCGGTCGTGGGCGTGGCGAGGCGGATGAAGTCGAGCCCGGCAGCCAGTGCGGGCAGGCAGAGTTCCGCGTCCTCTTCAGGCGGCAGGTCGACAATGAGAAGGCCGTCCACGCCCGCCTCTTTCGCCTCGGACAGAAAGCGATCGACGCCGCGTGAATGGATCGGATTGTAATAACCCATGAGAACGACGGGCGTGTCCTGATCGACCGCGCGCAATTCGCGCACCAGATCGAGCGTGCGCGAAAGCGTCTGTCCGGCGGCAAGCGCGCGCTGGCCTGCGGCCTGGATCGTCGGCCCGTCGGCCATCGGATCGGTGAAAGGGACGCCCAGTTCGATGATGTCGACCCCGGCACCGGGCAGGCCGAGGACGATCTCGCGCGAGGTTTCATAATCCGGATCGCCAGCCATGACATAGGAGACGAACGCCTTGCGCCCCTCGGCCTTCAGCGCCGCAAACCGTGCCTCGATCCGTGTGGCCATCTCGCCCTCCCTGAACCCGCGCCGGGTTTGCGCGAAGGAGACGGGGAAATCAATGTCTCCCGACTGCGGATCAGGCTTGATCAGGGATCGAGACCGCCCAGCTCAAGCCGAATTTGTCGATGACGTTGCCGAAACCCCGCGACCAGAAGGTTTCTTCAAAGGGCATGGTGATCTTGCCGCCCTTGGCCAGCGCATCGAAGATCTTTTGCGCCGTTTCGACGTCCGGGGCCTCGTGATAGATCTGTCCCATGGCAACCGGCTGGCCCATCGCCTCGGGCATGTCGCTGGCCATCAGCGCGGCACCCGAATCGGTGAAGGCCAGCCTTCCGTGCCGGGAATGACGAATTCCCCCGGCCGTCGGCAAAGGTCATGAATTGCGTCGTGCCGCCGAAAACCTTGGCGTAGAAAGTCAGGGCTTCGCGCGCCTGACCGGTGAATTTGAAATAGGGGGTAAAGCTCATGTCAGCCTCGGGGCTGGCGAGATTTGCTTCAATCGGTTTCGGGGCGGGCAGAAATGATCCATGGTGTGTTGAAGCGGTCGCGCACCATGCCGAAAGCGGGAGAGAAGAAGGTCTTTTTCATTGAGTCGAGCACCTCGCCATCATCGGCCAACCGGTTGAATATACGCTGCGCTTCGGCGATCGAGGCAGGGGAAAACATGACCGAAAAACCCGCTGACGACGGGGCCCTGGTCCCCGGCGGGTAGTCCGAGCCCATCAGTACCCCCTCACCCAGAGTGACCTGCCCGTGCATGATCAGGTCGGAGCCGCGCCACTGCGCCGGAGCCTCGGGTGCCTCGCCATAGCGCATCATCCGAAGATCGGACCCGTCCATCAGGTCAGCGTAAAAGGTCAGGGCGGCGGCGCATTGGCCGTCGAAGTGGAGATAGGGGATCATCATCGTCGCATCTCCTTGCAGTGCCGGCCGGTCGAGATGGTGAATGATAGCACTCTCATGCCTCAGATGCGTGAATTTTCTGTAACGAAGACCGGCGGGCGGTTTCCCGCAGACCGGGGCCGGAAACGGCGCTTCGGTCCCTGTTCCCTCTGCCGCGCGGATGGCCTAGAGGAATGCCCGATCTGCGACGGAGGAACGGCATGGGGTTCAGAATGGGTATCGTGGGGTTGCCGAATGTCGGCAAATCCACGCTTTTCAATGCGCTGACCCGGACCGCTGCAGCGCAGGCGGCCAATTTCCCATTCTGCACGATCGAGCCGAATGTGGGCGAGGTCGCGGTGCCCGATCCCCGGCTCGAGCAGCTCGCCGCCATCGCCGGCAGTCGGCAGATCATTCCCACACGGCTGACCTTCGTCGACATCGCCGGGCTGGTGCGGGGTGCCTCGCGCGGAGAGGGGCTGGGCAATCAGTTTCTCGCCAATATCCGCGAGGTCGATGCCATCGCCCATGTCCTGCGCTGTTTCGAGGACGGCGACATCACCCATGTCGAGGACCGGATCGACCCGGTCGAGGATGCGCGCACGGTCGAAACAGAACTGATGCTTGAAGATCTGGAATCGGTCGAAAGGCGGCTGGTCAACCTCGCCCGCAAGGTGCGGGGCGGAGATCGCGAGGCGCTCGATCAGGAACGGCTGCTGAAACTGGCGCAGGCGGCGCTGGCGGACGGCCGCCCGGCCCGCTCCGTCGAGGTGCCGGACGACGACCGCCGCGCCTGGGCGATGCTGCAGCTTCTGACGGCAAAACCCGTGCTCTATGTCTGCAACGTCGAGGAAGACGCGGCTGCGTCCGGCAATGCCCATTCCGCCCGCGTGGCCGAGATGGCGGCGGCCGAAGGCAATGCCCATGTCGTCATTTCTGCCCGGATCGAGGAAGAGATCAGCCAGCTCGAACCCGGGGAACAGGCGATGTTCCTCGAGGAGATGGGCCTGCAGGAAGCCGGGCTCGACCGGCTGATTCGTGCGGGTTACGATCTTTTGCAGCTCCTGACCTATTTCACCATCGGCCCCAAGGAGGCCCGTGCCTGGACGATCACCGACGGCACGCTTGCCCCGCAGGCAGCGGGGGTGATCCACGGCGATTTCGAAAAGGGCTTCATCCGGGCCGAGACCATCTCCTTCGACGACTTCATTGCCCATGGCGGCGAGAGCGGCGCGCGCGAGGCCGGGCGGCTGCGCCTCGAGGGGCGGGGCTACCGGGTGCAGGACGGTGACGTGATGCACTTCCTGTTCAACACGTGACATTCCGCGGCAGGTGCAGCCGGGGGATTTTCATGCCATCCTGAGGGCAGGAGGACCGACCATGCCCCAGATCACCAGCGACTTCACCGGACAGACCGTCATCACCACATTCGAGACATCGCCCGCCACGGCGCACGACCTCATGGACCGGCTCAAATCGGCTTATGACGAGGTCATCAGCCACCAGCCGGGTTTCATGGGCGCGGCGCTGCACATGAACGATGCCATGACGCGGATCTGCAACTATTCCAAATGGAGGCGCCGCGAGGACTACCAGGCCATGCTGCGCACCCCGGAAATGCGCGAGAGGAACCGCATCATCGGAACCCTGTGCAAGAGCTTCGAGCCGGTGATGTACGAGGTGGTGGAGGTGAAGGGGTAGGGCGCTCGCCATTGCGTGCGGCCCGCTGCCGCATGCGGGGTTCGGCGGGTAGCCCGCCGCGCCGGTTTCGGCTCCTCGCAATGACCGGGCCTTACCGGAACCTGTCGATCAGCTTCTGCAGCGGGTTCCGGTTGTCGGCCGGTTCGGGCTCCGGCCTTGCCACGACCGGCTTCTCCGCCCTCTCCCCCTTCACCCGGTTCACGGACGGCGACATCCGCAGGGCGACCGCGTTCTGGAAGCGCCCGCCATCGCCCCGGGCCAGCGCCTCAGCCCCATCCGAGATGCCGCGCAGCAGGTCGTCGAGCCAGTCCGCGTCCGCACGGGCGAAATCATGCAGCACCCAGGCGGCGACTGCCTCCTTGCGTCCCGGATGGCCGATGCCGATTCGCACGCGCGCATAGGAATCCGTCCCCAGATGCGCATGGATCGAGCGCAGCCCGTTGTGCCCCGCGTGCCCCCCGCCGTGTTTCAGCCGCAGCTTGCCGGGGGCGAGGTCGAGTTCATCGTGGAACACGGTCACCTCCTCGGGGTCGAGCTTGTAGAAATCGAGCGCCGCGCGCACCGACTGGCCCGACAGGTTCATCCAGGTGCCGGGTTTCAGCAGGGTGATGCGCTGGTCGCCAAGCCGTCCCTCGGAGACCTCGCCCTGGAACCGCGCGCGCCACGGGGAGAATCCATGATCCGCGGCGATCCGCTCCACGGCCATGAAGCCGATATTGTGCCGGTGATGCGCATATTTCGCGCCCGGATTGCCGAGGCCGACCCAGAGTTTCATGCGGAGGATTCTAGCGGAGCGGGCGAGGGGGTGCTAGGGGGCGGCTGTCTGGTGTCGCATGACGACGCGGTGACGGCGTCGCGGCAAGCTACTGCCGAACCGCGGACGCGACTGCCGGTATCGCACGCCTCCTGCATCTTGCGGATTGCTTCGCCTGCCGGCCATGAGGCAGACGGATGGCTGCCTCTACAGCCCCCGGTCCTGGATCCGCAACTGCCGCGCGCGGTCGAGGATGGCGTTTTCCACGGCCTGTTGCGTGGCCTGGTTCACCGGGCCCGAGCGGGTCGCCAGCGCGACGTTCAGTGACCGGGCGGCAAGGGCCGGGTCGCTTACATGGACGGTGGCGCGATAGGATACAGCGCCGCCGGGGGGGGTGCCGTAGCCGGTGACGATCACGCCGGTGAACGGGTCCACCGATTCAACCGGCAGGAAATCGAGCACGTCGAGCGAGGCGGTCCACAGATAGCGGTTCACCGCCACTTCGGATGCGCCGCGCACCGGCGCGGGACCGCGCGCGGAACAGGCGGCGATGCCGAGGGTGATGAGCAGGAACAGCGTCGGACGGGCGATGATGGACAGTCGCATGGACCCCTCGGGTTCAGGTCTTTCGTGAGACTAACCCGACCCCGGAACTGCGGCAAGGGGAAGGGTGGAATCCCCGTCATCGGGTGCATGGCGACGCAGGCGATCCGGTGTCATTGGCCAGTTGGCAGTGACGAGTTTTTAGTGGAAAAAAAGCATGAAATCTGCTATCATGGGACCTTGCAGGCGACAGGCTGGAGGCTTTCAGCAATGCGCTACACCGTCATCATCTCTCTGGTTTTCTGCAGTTTTCTTGTAAGTCCCGGCCTGGCCCAGTGGGAGCCGGATGCAGCGCAACACGATCTTCTCGACCGGATCGAGATGCAGGTCGCGCTTGGCTGGGATCCCGGCGAGCGTTTCCGGGAGTGGCAGGAACTCGAACCCGAAGTCGGCGAGGCGGCCAAGCAGGAGCCCGCCATCGCCTTGCTGGCCGCCATCATGCGGATCGGCACCGGCGGCGAGGCGGCTGCCGATGTCGCGATCCGCGCGACGCAATGCGCGCAGGTCGATGCGGTCGAGCCCTGCGATCTCGATCCGCATGATCTTCTCTCGAGCCTCGGCATCCTGTCCGCGACGAGCAGGCCGAGCGAGGCCGACCTCTACCGTCTTGGCGCGCAGATCGAACGCCTGCAGGCGGCCGGAGTCGGGCTCTCGGGGCTGCTGGGCAATGATGCGCCCCCGGCGCTGCTGTCCCTGATCGAGCAGGCCGCCAAGGCCTTCAATGCGGGTCGGTCGGGAGCCGGTTTCCTCGAGGGCAGGGAAGCTGATCGTGAGCGTTTCATTGCCAGCATCCTGAGTATTTCCGGCAATGCGATCGGACCCTCGGCCTCGGGGGTGGTCGGGGTGGCCTTTACCGATGCGCTCGAATGGAACGGACAGCTCTGGGACGCCACAAGCGACGGCGTGGATCTCGTCGCGGACGGGATCGGGAGGGGCGAACTGGACATGAATGCCTATCGTGCCGTCGCCGACCGCATCGAGACGCTGGCCACGCAGGGCCCCTGGGGAGCCGGGACCGCCGCCGACATGTTCAAGAAACTGGTTACGCAGCTCCCCGTTCTGGGCAAGATCATCGGGGCTCTGTGGCCGGTGTCGGAGCCCGAGGCCTGCCAGGCGATCAACTGCGATTGTGACAACAACGGCTGGGGCATTCTTGCAGGTCCGATGGCCGAGGAATGCCGGGCGGTCGAAGCGGCGCTCAGGGACGAATGCCTCCTGTCCGCGACGGTCACCGGCACCTGCCACCCGACCGCAAGCGGCCCGGACGCCTTCCCGTAGCGAAAACGCAGGGGGGCCGCCTCTCTCCCCCGCTCAACAGAAATCCCTCGTCCTGACCCTGATTGACCCGTGACCGTCGCCTCCCACGCTGGCCAGGTCTTCCGACAGGTCGGCCACGCTGTGGGCGATGAGATGCACCACACTGCCCTCGCGCTGGATGCGGCCGTGGACCGCGATCATGCTGGTCGAGAGGATCACCCGACGGAACTGCTCGAACACCTTCTTCCAGACGACGACATTGGCGATGCCGGTCTCGTCTTCGATCGTGAGGAACACGACGCCATGAGCCGAGCCGGGGCGCTGGCGCACGAGGATGAGGCCGGCGGCGGTGAGGATATGGGCGTTCGGGGCGGCCATCGCCTCGGCACAGGTCACGATGTGGCGGTGGGCAAGGCTTTCGCGCAGGAAGGCGACGGGGTGGCGGCGCAGGGTGAGGCCGGTCCGGGCGTAATCCTCGACCACCTCGCGACCCTCACGCATGGGGCGCAAGGTTATGGCGGGCTCGGTGACTTCCGCGGCCACCCCTCCCTCGTGCCGGGAAGCGGCGGCGAAGAGCGGCAGTTCCTCGTCGCGCAGCCCCTTGATGGCCCAGAACGCCTCGCGCCGGGCCAGTCCGAAGGCGGGGCGGAACCCGTCGGCCGCCGCGATGTGGCCCAGTGCCGCGACCGGCACCCCGGCCCGGCGCCACAGATCCTCGACCGAGGCGAAGGGCGCCTCGCCTCGCGCGGCGATGATGGTGGCGGCATGGGTATCGGCCAGCCCCTTGACCATGCGCAGCCCGAGGCGGACGGCAAGATGCCCGCCGTCCCCCGAAGGTTCCAGCGTGCAGTCCCAACGGGAAGCGTTGACACAAACCGGCCGAACCTCGACCCCGTGTGCGCGGGTATCACGGACAATCTGGGCCGGGGCATAGAATCCCATCGGCTGGCTGTTCAGCAGCGCGGCGCAGAACACGTCGGGGTGCCAGCATTTCAACCAGGACGAGGCATAGGCCAGTAACGCAAAGCTTGCCGCATGGCTTTCGGGAAATCCGTATGAGCCGAAGCCTTCGAGCTGGTGGACGATCCGCTCGGCAAAATCCGCATTATAGCCGCGGGACGTCATGCCGGTGACCAGTTTTTCGCGGAAATTCGATATGCCGCCGGCATGTTTGAAGGTGGCCATGGACTTGCGCAAGAGATCGGCCTCACCGGGGGTGAAGCCTGCACATTCGATTGCCACGCGCATGGCCTGTTCCTGAAACAGCGGCACGCCGAGGGTCTTGCCCAGCACCTTCTCCAGTTCGGGTGTCGGATAATCGACCTCTTCCAACCCCTCGCGGCGGCGCAGATAGGGATGGACCATATCGCCCTGGATCGGGCCAGGCCGGACGATGGCGACCTGCACCACCAGATCGTAGAAGGTGCGCGGTTTCAGGCGCGGCAGCATCGACATCTGCGCCCGGCTCTCGATCTGGAAGGTGCCGAGCGTGTCGGCCTTGCGGATCAT
>CAYUBT010000037.1:0-17198 GCA_964443055.1 uncultured Rubellimicrobium sp. | reverse complement strand
GCGATGTGAGTTTCGTGGTCGAGGAACTGAAGGCCGTGTTCGACCCGCGCGGCGGGGCCTGGATGGAGGGGCGCTACATTCCCTCGATCCTGGCCGCCATCGGCGGGGTGATCGAGCGGCACATGGTCGCCATCGGCTTTCTCGGGGCGGAGGGCGCGGGACTGGCCAGCGATCCGTCAGCCGAGATCGTCGCGCTCGCGCCACGACGCGGACGAAGCTGCCCGTCCTGCGGTGCCCATGACCTGCGGATGATCGAGGGTTGCCTCACCTGCATGGCCTGCGGCTATTCGCGCTGCGGATAGGTTTGCAGGGAACGGAAAGGGGCGCGCCCGATGTGGCGCGCCCCCGGGCTACGTGATCCCGGCTCAGAAATCGGCGACGTTTTCCTGGGTCACGCGGTCGAGACCGGTGTAGATGATCTCGTCCACGGCTTCGCCATTGTGGATCGCCAGCAGCGTGTCCATGGCGACGACGCCCATCTCATAGGGCCGCTGGCCCACGAGCGCATCGGCATAGCCCTCGCCCAGCATCTCGATCTGGGATGGCAGCGTGTCGGCCACCACCAGCATCAGGCTGTCGGGGGCGTTGTCGACGAAGTTGCGCCAGCCGTCGGGCGCGAACATCGGCCAGCCGCCCACCGGAACGATTGCGCCGATGTCGGGATTGGCAGTCACGAGGTCATTCGACTGCTGGACCGCAAGCGCGGAATCGTCGTTGCTGAAGGTCGGGGAGCCGGCGACCTCGGTCCAGCCGGTATCGGCCAGCGCGTCCCGCACCCCGTCCACCCGCTCGGCAAGGTTCGGTGCGGCCGCGCCGCCCGAAATCATGCCGTAGGTGCCGCCATCGGGCGCGAGTTCGGCCAGCATCTCGCCCAGGGCATAGCCGAAGTCATAGTTGTTGGTGCCGATATAGGCGGTGCGGCCCGACTCCGGCGCATCCGAGTCGAAGGTAACGACCGGAATCCCCGCCTCGATGGCGCGCTCGATCACGGTGGTTGCGGCAGCGATATCCGCGACCGAGATCGCGAGGCCGTCGACCCCTTGGGTGATCAGGTCCTCGATGATCTGCGACTGGGTGGCGGGCTCATGCTCGACGGGGCCGATGTAGATACACTCGATGCCGCCCAGTTCGGCGGCACGATCGACACAGCCGTCGCGGGCGAAGTCGAAGAACGGATTGTTCATCGCCTTGGGCACGACCGCAAAGCGCAGGTCCTGCGCATAGGCCGATCCGGCCACAAGTACCGTCGCGATTCCGGCACTGGCAAGAAGATGGGTCAGTTTCATGGTCTCTCTCCCCTGATGACCCGGGGCTTCCGGCCCCGGGGATTGCTGTCCGGCCTCCCGCCGGACCGTCACGTCGTCCTTGCAGACCGCAGCCGGTCAACAAAGACGGCGGCAACAATAATGCAGCCGACGAGTGTCTGCTGCCAATACGGATCGACCCGCGCCAGCACGAGACCGTTGCGGATCACCTCGATGAGGATACAGCCGATGATCGCACCTGCCGCCGTACCGACCCCGCCGAACAGATTCGCCCCGCCGATGACCGCGGCGGCGATGATCGTGAGTTCATAGGCATTGGCGAGATTCGCCGGGGCCGAGCCGAGCCAGCCCGAAATGATGATGCCGTTCAGCCCGGCCGAGACCGAGCAGAGCACATACACCGCGATCTTGACCCGATCGACATTCACCCCCGTCAGCAAGGCCGCGCTCTCGTTGCCGCCGATGGCATAGACATGCTTGCCCCAGGCGGTGTGATTGAGCGCAAGCCACATGAAGAAGGCAAGGATGATCAGATAGATGAAGGCAACAGGCAGGTTCGGGATACCGTCGGGCATCGGGATGCGGGCAGCGGTTGCCTGGAGGAACAGCGCCTTGTCCGGCCCGTCGGGCGAGGTGCCGCGCCCCTGGGTGGCGACATAGGTCAGCCCGCGCACGATCGAGAGCGTGCCCAGCGTGGTGACGAAGGGCGCGAGTTTCAGCCTGGCCACCGCAAAACCGTTCGCCAGCCCGACGATCGCTGCGGTTCCCAGCCCTGCCGCGACCGAGATGATGAAGGCCGACCCGGGGAACGGATAGAAGCCGATCTCGTTCAACCCCCGCATCGTGAGCGCGGTCGTCGTCGCCGTCAGCGCCATGGTCGAGCCGACCGACAGGTCGATCCCGGCGGTGATGATGACCAATGTGGTCCCGAGCGCGGCGATGGCGATGAACGAGAAGTTCTGCATCACGTTCGAAATGTTTCGCTCGGTCAGGAAATTGTCCGAGATGGTGGCCATCACGATGATCAGGACGATGAGCGCGGCAAGGACATAGGCCGACTGGCTCGCAAGGAAGCCGCGCTGCCAGAATCGTGTCTCGCGAACGTTGGAGAAGCCCTGCACGCCCATCAGGCCGCCTCCTTCGCGCCTGTAATCAGCGCCGTGACCTCGTCGGGCGAGGAGTCGGCAACGGGTTTGTCGGCGACCTTGCTGCCCCGGCGCATGACGATGACGCGCTGGCAGGTGGCGAAGACATCCGGCATCCGGTGCGAGATGAGGATGACCGCGATCCCCGCCTCGCGCAAGCGATGGATGAGGCTCAGGACTTCCGCAACCTGCCGCACGGAAATGGCGGCGGTGGGTTCGTCCATGAGGATGATCCGGGCCGCTGCAAGGCGGGTCCGGGCGATGGCCACCGCCTGCCGCTGGCCACCGGACATCTGGCGGACATAGTCGCTCGCCCTTGTCTCGGATTTCAGTTCGGCGAACAGTTCGACGGCGCGTGCCTTCATGGCCGCATGATCGAGCAGGCGGAACGGCCCGACCCTGCGATGCAATTCGCGACCGAGATAGATATTCTCGTAGGCGGTCAGATTGTCTGCGAGCGCGAGGTCCTGATAGACCGTCTCGATCCCGAGCCTGCGCGCCGCGCCGGGGGAGTGGATCTCGACAGGCTTGCCCTCAAGGAGGATCTGGCCCGAGGTGGCCGTGTAGATGCCCGAAATGATCTTCACGAGCGTGGACTTTCCCGCGCCATTGTCGCCCATCAGGCCGACGACCTCGCCGGGCCCGATGGAGAAGCTCACATCGTTCAGCGCATGGATCGCGCCGAATTCCTTGGATATGTTGCGCAGTTCAAGCAGGGACACCTGCTTCCTCCCATGTCTTGCGGCCTCTTGCCGGGCCCGGGTTGTGCCGTTCAGCCGACGGGACGGAACTCGTACTCCTTCAGGCTGTCATCCTTCATCCGGATCGAGAATCCGGGGGCCGTGGGCGGCATGTAGGCCGCGTTCCTGATCACGCAGGGGTCGAGGAAATGCTCGTGCAGATGGTCGACATATTCAATCACCCGCCCCTCGCGCGTGCCGGCGATGCAAAGGTAGTCGATCATCGACATATGCTGCACATATTCGCAAAGGCCCACGCCACCGGCATGCGGGCAGACCTTGAGCCCGTATCTCGCGGCCATCAGCATGACCGCGAGCACCTCGTTCAACCCGCCCATGCGACAGGCGTCGATCTGCACCACGTCGACTGCGCCGCGCATGATGAACTGTTTGAAGATGATCCGGTTCTGGCACATCTCGCCGGTCGCGACCTGCACCGGTGCCACACCCTCGCGGATCTTCCGGTGACCCTCGATATCGTCGGGCGAGGTCGGCTCCTCGATGAACCAGGGGTTCGCGAAGGCAAGCTGCTTCACCCAGTCGATCGCCTGATCGACCTCCCAGACCTGGTTCGCGTCGATCATCAGCATGACATCGGGGCCGCATTCGTCTCGGGCGATGGTCAGGCGGCGGATATCGTCCTCGAGGTCGTGTCCGACCTTCATCTTCACATGGCGGAACCCCGCATCCACCGCCTCGCGGCAGAGGCGGCGCAGCTTGTCGTCGTCATAGCCGAGCCAGCCTGCGGATGTGGTGTAGCAGGGATATCCCTCGCGCTGCAGCGTCTCGATGCGCCCCGCCTTGCCCTCGGCCTGCCGCGTGAGGAAGTCGAGCGCCCATTCAGGGGTGATGCAGTCGGTCAGATAGCGGAAGTCGATGCAGCGGACGAGTTCCTCGGGGCTCATGTCGGCCACCAGTTGCCAGACCGGTTTGCCCGCCTCCCTGGCCCATAGATCCCAGGCGGCATTGACCACGGCCCCGGTCGCCAGATGGATCGCCCCCTTGTCCGGCCCGATCCAGCGCAACTGGCTGTCTGAGGTGACATGGCGCCAGAACCGGCCCATGTCGGCAGTGATCCAGCCAAGGTCGAGCCCGACAACCAGATGCCGAAGCGCATTGATCGCGGCGACCGCGATCTCGTTGCCACGACCGATGGTGAAGGTCAGCCCGTGGCCTTCATGTGCGCCGTCGGTCTCGAGAACGACGTAAGCCGCCGAATAGTCCGGGTCCGGGTTCATCGCATCGGAGCCGTCGAGCTGCGCGGAGGTCGGGAACCGCACGTCCATGGTGCGCAGGCCGGTGATGCGGGTCATGGCCTTGCTCCGCGGTCACGCTGCGGGTGACGGGACTCATGGCGCATGGTCGCCTCCAGGACTGATCCGGGCTGGAGATGATGCCCGTTAGCGCAATCAAGTCCACGCTTTGCCTGATTCTGCAAGCGATCCGGTCAACCATTCAAAAGATGGCATGCTTTCGGGGCCGTCACGGGCAGCGGTCAGACCCGTCGCCTGGCCAGCCGCAGGGCATTCAGGGTCACCGTGATCGACGAGAGCGACATGGCAAGCGCAGCCAGCAGCGGCGTCGCGAAGCCGAGCAGGGCGATAGGCACGGCGATGACGTTGTAGCCGAAGGAGACCGTGAAATTCTCGATGATCCGGCGGGTGGCCTTGCGGCTGACGGTCAGGGCCTCGGCCACCGGGGCGATGTCCTGGCCCATGAGCACGATGTCCGACGCAACCCGAGCCGCATCGAGCGCCGTTGCAGGCGAGATGGAGACATGCGCCGCCGCGAGCGCCGCCGTGTCGTTCAGCCCGTCGCCGACCATCAGGACATGCCGCCCTTCCGCCGCAAGGCGATTGACGAAGGCCGCCTTTTCCTCGGGCAGAACCTGCGCCTGCCAGTCCTCGATCCCGAGACGGCCGGCCAGATCGGCGACCGCCGGGGCCACGTCGCCCGAAAGCAGGTGCACCGGCAGGCCACGCGCATGCAGCTCGCTCACCAGTTGGGCCGCGCCGGGACGCAGGCTGTCGGCGAAGGTGAATTCGACCGGCGCACGGCCAGCAACGGAAAGCCAGGTCGCCGTCGTTTCACCCGGCTCCGCCCCGACCCAGTCGGCGCGGCCGAGCCGCACGCGGCTGCCGTCCAGCATGCCCTCGATCCCGTAGCCCGGCACTTCGCGGATATCCTCGACCCGGGCCGATCCGATCCCCCGCACCCGCGCCGCTCCCGCCAGGGCAAGCGCCAGCGGATGCGACGATCCGGCCGCCAGCGCGGAGGCGATGGCCAGATCACCAGCGGAATGGCGGTCCATGTCCACGGGTTCGGGCGCGCCCATCGTCAGGGTGCCGGTCTTGTCGAAGACGACGGTATCCACCTCGGCCAGCCGCTCGAGCGCGGTGCCCGACTTGATCAGCAGGCCAAGCCGGAACAGCCGCCCCGACGCCGCCGTCACGACCGCAGGCACCGCGAGGCCCAGCGCACATGGGCAGGTGATGATGAGAACGGCGGCAGAGATGTTGATCGCAAAGCGGAAGTCACCGCCTGTGACCCACATCCAGACCCCGAAGGCGGTGAAGGACAGAAGGTGCACGGCAGGCGAGTAGATCCGCGCGGCACGGTCGGCAAGGCTGGTGTAGCGGTTGCGGGCCTCTTCGGCCACGGCCACCAGATCGGCCATCCGCGCAAGCGAGGTGTCGCGCCCTGCCGCCGTCACCCGCACGACAAGCGGACCGGTCAGGTTGACGATCCCGGCATTGACGCGCGCACCGGGGGCGACCGGAATGGGCAGGGTCTCGCCGGTCAGAAGCGAGGCGTCGAGTTCGCTTTCCCCGGTTTCGACCACCCCGTCGACCGGCAGCCGTGCACCGGGCCGGATCACAACGAAATCACCGGGGACGAGATCGGCGACAGCCACGGTCTCTTCCACACCGTTCGTCAGCCGGATCGCGCGCGGCACTTCGAGCGCGGCCAGTTCCTGCGCGGCGGATCGCGCGGCGGCCCGGCTGCGGTGGTCGAGATAGCGACCGCCGAGCAGGAAGAAGATCAGCATCACCGCCGCATCGAAATAGGCATGATGGCCGGAGTGGAAGGTCTCGTAGATCGAGATCGAGGTGGCGAGAATGATCGCCAGCGAGATCGGGAAATCCATGCCCAGCCGCCCGGCGCGCAGGCCACGCCAGGCCGAGCGGAAGAACGGCTGCCCGCAGAAGATCACCGTGGGCAGGGCGATGACCCCGGAAATCGCGTGGAACAGGTCGCGCGTGCTGTCCGCCGCGCCTGACCAGACCGCGACCGACAGGAGCATGATGTTCATCATCGCGAAGAAGGCGACGCCGAGCCGCATGAGCAGGTCGCGTCCCTCGCGGTCGGTCTCGGTCGCCGAGAGCGCCACCATGTCGAGGGGCAGCGCCTCATAGCCCAGGGCGGTGACCCGCTCGATCAGCCCCTCAGGCGTGTGGCCGCCATCATGGCGGACCCGCAGCCGCTTGAGCGACAGGTTCACCCGCGCGTCGGCCACGCCGGGCAATGCGGCAAGGCCGCTTTCGAGCGTGGTGATACAGGTTGCGCAATGCACGCCGGGCACGGCGAGGAGCACCTCCTCGGTCGGCGTCGCCGCACCGCGCGCGCCCGGCCCGCGCACCGGAGTCGCGATACAGCCCGGACAGGCGACCCCACCCTGATATTCGACACTGCTCATGGCGATCCGATACCTGAATCCCAGCAGACGAGGCCGGAAACATGGCCAGCAGATAACAGTTGTCCGCCCGTGCGACAACTGCGGCCCCGCCGGCCCTCATGGCCTCGAAGCCATCACCCCTGCGGCAATCCGTCCCGCCTCGGGGGCTTTCCTTTCGCCCCGGGCCTGTCGCATTGATTCATGTCAAGACCGTTTCGGTCGGAGCCTGCTATTGTCGCCCCATCCGGGCCGACGGACACTTCATCACGGGGCCCTGACAGAGAAAAGAGGCAGCCCGTGGGATACAGAACAATCAGCCTGATCGTGACCGACATGACCACGGATGGTGCCGCCCTGCAGGCGGCCCTGGGTTTCGCGGAGCAGGAGGAGGCGCATCTCGAGGTCTATTGCGTCGGCATCGACCCGGCGCATTACGACGCACTTTCCGTCGCGGCAGTAACGATAACCGTCGAGGCCACGATCAACGAGGCGCGCAATCGCGCCGCCGCGGTCGCCGACTGGGTGCGCAGCCGGATTCCCGCAGACACCTCCCGCGTCTCGGTTCAGGAAGTGGTCTCGCCACAGCTCGGACTCGACTACACGGTCTCGCGTGTGGCCCGTTACAGCGACCTCGTGGTTGCGACGCAGCCCTATGGGCCGGGGCGGGCAGCGACGCTGGTCACCCTTGTCGAGGCTGCGCTCTTTGCCACCGGCGCGCCGGTCCTCGTGGTCCCCGACAACGGAACCGACTGGTCCCGCCCTTTCGGCCGGGTTGTCGTGGCCTGGAACGAAAGCGATGTGAGCTTTGCCGCGATCCGTGCCGCCATGCCGATGCTGCGCCGGGCCGATCACGTCGATCTGGTCATGGTCGATCCGCCAAGCCATTCGCCCGAAAGGTCCGATCCGGGCGGTGCGGTCTCCCTCATGCTGGCACGGCACGGCGTGAAGACCGAGGTCTCGATCCTCGCCCGCACCCTCCCGCGCGTTTCCGAGATCATCCTGCGTTTCGCACGCGACCACGGGGCCGAGGCCATCGTCATGGGGGCCTATGGCCATTCACGTTTCCGCGAGGCAATTCTGGGCGGGGCCACGCGAGAAATGCTCGAGGAAGCGCATATCCCGCTTCTCATGGCGCATTGATGGGTGAGGGCGGTCCGGTCTGCGCTGCGGCTGCGGCCATCGAGTCCGCCCTGACCGCCAGCCTGTCAGGCCACGAGGTCCCCGTCGCTGCCACCGCCTGTTTCGTTGGCCAGAAGCCGAAGCTCGGGCACGAGCACGCGGCGCTTGCCCTCGAGCGTGATGAGCCCCTCGTTCTTGAGAGCGGAAATCTGGCGGCTCACGGTTTCGAGCGTGAGGCCGAGATAATCCGCCATGGCCTCACGCGTGAGCGGCAGGTCGATGGCAATCGGGCCGGACGAGGCCAGGCCATCCCGCGCAGCGGCGCGGCGCGCGATGATGGTCAGGAAGCTGGCGATCTTCTCGCGCGCGGTCTTGCGACCGAGAATCAGCAGCCATTCGCGCGCCGCGTCGAGTTCATCAAGACTCATGTCCAGCAGGCGTTCGGCCACGTTCGGCGTGGTGGCGAGCATCTGCTCGAACGGCTTGCGACGAAAACAGCACAGGGTGACATCGGTCACGGCCGCCACGTCATAGCTGCTGATGCGCCGCCCCGGACGGCCGATGAAATCGGACGGCAGAAGCAGCCCGACCATCTGCTTGCGCCCGTCCTGCAGCGTATGGCTCAGCGTCGCGACCCCGCGCACGACCGAGGCAACGAAGTTCATCTCGTCCCCGTTCCAGACGATGGTCTGGCCCGCCTCGTAGTTGCGGTAGTATTTCAACTGTTCGAGCGTCATCAGTTCGTCGGGCACGCAGAGCGCGCAGACCGACCGGTGCCGGATGGGGCAATCCGTGCAGGCCGCCTGTTCAGCGTCGTCCGGCATGAGAATCTTTGCTGTGCCCGCCATGTCAGCGCCAATCATACTCTGAAACGATATGGAATGTGAAATGACGAATTCCACCCGTCTGCGCGAACTCGGAGTCTTTGATGCCCGGGCCCCACGCTATACCAGCTACCCGCCGGCCAACCATTTTTCGAAGGACGTGACGGGGGAAACGGTCGCCGGCTGGCAGGCCGCACTTCCGCCGGGGGCGCGTGTCTCGCTCTATCTGCATATCCCGTTCTGCCGCCGCCTGTGCTGGTTCTGCGCCTGCCGTACGCAGGGGACGGCGACCGACCGGCCCATCATCCCCTATCTTTCGTATCTCTATCATGAACTTGACCTGATCTCGCGCAACCTGCCCGAGGATATCGTCATCAGCCATGTGCATCTGGGCGGCGGCACGCCGACGCTGCTGTCACCCGGGATGTTTGCCGAAATGGGCCGGGCCCTGCGCGGATTCCGGCCGATGGCCGACGACCTGCAGTTTTCGGTCGAGATCGACCCGACCGAGGTGGACGCGCCGCGCATCGCCGCCCTGCGCGAGATCGGCATGAACCGCGCCTCGATCGGGGTGCAGGATTTCGACCCGATGGTACAGCAGGCCATCGGCCGCGAGCAGAGCTACGAGACCACACGCGAGGTAGTGGACATCCTGCGCGATCACGGAATCGACAGCGTCAATATGGATATCCTCTACGGTCTGCCGCATCAGAACGTGGAGCGGATCAGTGATTCGGTCGAAAAGCTGCTTTCAATGCAGCCCGACAGGGTGGCGCTTTACGGATATGCGCATGTCCCCTGGGTGGCCAAGCGCCAGGTCCTGATCCCCGAAGAGGCGCTTCCTGACGCCGAAGGCCGCTTTGCACTCGAAAACGCTGCCCGCGCCCTGTTCCTGCGCGACGGCTATCGCGAGGTCGGCATTGATCATTTCGCCCGCGAAACGGACAGTATGGCGAAGGCCGACCGCGACGGGACACTCAGGCGCAATTTCCAGGGCTATACGGTCGACGACAGCGTCGCGCTGGTCGGCCTCGGGGCCTCAGCCATTTCACGCTATCCGCAGGGCTATGCGCAGAATATCCATTCCTCGTCTCTTTACGCAACGGCAGTCGAGGCCGGGCGGATGGCGACCGACCGCGGGCATGTCTTCTCGGCCGACGACCGGCTGCGCGCGCAGATGATCGAGGATCTGATGTGCCGCTTCACGCTCGACCTGCCGAAACTGGCGCAGACACACGGCACGGATGCCGCGAGGTTGCGGCCGATCGTCGCACCGCTCCTCGCGCGCTTTCCCGAAAGCGTGACCTTTGACGGCAACCGGCTGGAAATCAGCGAGTCGCCGCGCGTTCTGGCCCGGCTTGCCGCGCTCGAGGTCGATGCCTGGCACACGCCCGAAGGCCGTCACTCCCGCGCCCTGTGACGGGCTGCCGCGGCTCAGCGGTTGGCGCCCGGCACCCAGAGGATGTCGGCGCGCCCCCCGTCATTGGCGATGCGGGCAGCGACGAAGAACCAGTCCGACAGGCGGTTGAGATAGCGGATCGCCACCGGATTGGCCCCGTCCTCGCGCGCAAGCGACACCGCGATCCGCTCGGCGCGGCGGCAGACCGTGCGGCAATGATGCAAGGCCGCAGCCAGCGGTGTGCCGCCGGGCAGGATGAAGGAGCGCAGAGGTTCGAGCTGCGCGGTCATCGCGTCGATCTCGCGTTCGAGCCATTCGATCTGGCCCTCGCTTGCGCGCAGGACGGGATAATCCACCTCGTCGTCACGCTCATGCCCGGGGCGGCTGAAATCCGCGCCCACATCGAACAGGTCGTTCTGGATACGGGCGATGGCCTCGGCCACATCGCCCCCGGCCTGCAGGCGCGCAAGGCCGACGACGGTGTTCAGCTCATCAACCGTCCCGTAGGTTGCGACACGGAGGGAATCCTTCGGCACCCGCGCGCCGTCGGACAGCGCTGTTTCACCTCCGTCTCCGGTGCGGGTGTAGATGCGATTGAGAACGACCATTACCAAGCTCCCCGGCGGACATAGGCAAGAATCAGGATCAGGATCACCGCGACCGCCTGCGCGCCCACGCGCCAGCGCATCAGGCGGTTGGCGTTGCGGCGGTCGAAGTCGCCACCCCGCGCAAAGCTGCCGAGACCGATCATGAGGATGACCAGCACCACGCCCACGGCGGCGACGGCGATGAGGAAAAGCGGGTCGCTGAGCATCATGACCTCCATGGCGAACGCCCTGCCTTAGCAGGGGCGGCGGGGGATGTCATTCTGTCACAGCCTTGCAAGGATGCGATCCGCGCTGCGCACAGGCAGAAAGCGGCGCATCGCCCAGGCGATTCGCGTCGGAGTGGTGACCAGGTAGCGGGCGCGGGGGCGCGGGGATTCCAGCGCGTGGACCAGCTTTCGCGTCACCGCTTCGGGCGGAAGTTCGAACCTGTCGGGCCCGCGCGATTCGTAGAGCCGGTGCAGCAGCCTTTCATATTGCCGCCGCCGCGCGCTGTTCTGCCAGTCGATATGGCGCTCGAAGTGGGGAATCGAGTTTTCGCGGATACGCGAGGTGATCGGGCCGGGCTCGATCAGGCTGACATGGATGCCGGTGCCGAGCATCTCGAGCCGGAGCGTGTCGGCCAGCCCCTCCATGGCGAATTTCGTCGCGACATAGGCACCGCGCCAGCGCTGCGTGACGAGGCCGAGGACGGATGAACACCAAACAATCCGCCCGTGCCCCTGCGCCCGCATGACCGGAATCACCCGGTTGGTGAGGTCGAGCGCGCCGAAGAGATTGGTCTCGAAGATCGCGCGCATGGCCTCGCGCGGAATGTCCTCGACTGCGCCGGGACAGGCGAAGGCCGCGTTGGAGTAAAGCGCATCGAGCGTGCCGCCGGTTGCGGCGAGCACATCGGCCAGCGCGGAGGCGATGCTCTCGGGATCGTCCAGGTCGAGACGCGGCGCTTCCAGCCCCTCTGCACGCAACCTTTCGCAATCCTCCTCCTTCCGGCAGCTCGCGAACACGCGCCAGCCACGCGCCTTCAGCCCGCGCGCAGCATCAAGGCCGATGCCCGAAGAACAGCCGGTAATGAGAACGGAGCGCGTCACTAAGGGCGCAGGCCGGATCGCATGGACGTCATCAGCCGTTCAGCGGAGTCAGGAAGTCGGCCGACATCCAGCCGACCTCCGTTGTGCCCTGCACCTGAATATGCGCCCAGCCGCCATTCGTCTCGATCACCTCGAGGATCGTCCCGGAGACAACCTGGCCGATCGTCCCGAAGGACGTGCCCGGCCCCTCGCGCAGGTTCACCCTGCTGCCGGTGACCACCCGCAGATCGGCAACGCCCGGAGCGGCACTTGCGACAATCTCCGGCTCCGGCACAGGTGCCGCCTCGGGCGCGGCTGCTGTTGCAGTCAGCGGATTCTCCTCGAATGCCGGGGCAGATTCGATGTCCTGGACCAGCGCCTCGACGAGATCTGCCTCATCGTCCGCGATCACGGGTTCGGCAGCAGCCACGGCCTCTGCCGTCTCCGGCGCGAATGTCCCGGCCGCCAGCGGCTCGACCACAGCGGGGGCGTCAATGGCCGATGTATCGGCCCGGGTGACCGTGACGCCGCTGTTTGCCGCTGTCACACGGGTTTCGGGGGTGAACTCTGCACCGCCCGACAATTCCCAATAGGCCCAGCCCATGAGCAGGAGGGCAACGAAGACGAAACGATTCACGTCACTGCTCCCGGGGGATTCTCGACAGCCACCCTTCCCCCTATCCTACATCATTTTTCTTGTCACCGATATGTAAAAAGAACTTCACCGGGTCATTTCGGCGGGGGCACGCCGGGTTCAGGACTCCGAACCAATCACCCCTTTCGCCCTTGCGAGCGCAGCGAAGCAACCCGGACTCCGCACATTTCCGTCTGGCCGGGCGGCGCGTGAGCCGCTAGATCAGCGCCATGTCCGATGACCATTCCCAAGACCTGCCCTCCCCCGAGGGGCCGCGCGAAGTCGCCGAACCCCTGCGCGACGCGATCAGCGAGCGCTATCTGACCTATGCGCTTTCCACGATCATGAACCGGGCCCTGCCCGATGCGCGCGACGGGCTGAAACCGGTTCACCGCCGCATCCTCTATGCGATGCGAGAGCTGCGCCTGTCTCCCTCCGGGGGATTCCGCAAGTCGGCCAAGATCGTGGGTGATGTGATGGGCAACTATCACCCCCATGGCGATGCGGCGATCTATGACGCGATGGTGCGGCTCGCGCAGGATTTCACCATGCGCTACCCGCTGGTGAACGGGCAGGGCAATTTCGGCAATGTCGACGGCGACGCCGCTGCCGCCAGCCGCTATACCGAAGCGCGCATGTCCGCCGCCGCCGAGGCGCTTCTGGCCGGGCTGGACGAGGATTCGGTCGATTTCCGTCCCAACTACGACGGGACGCTGAACGAGCCGGTCGTCCTGCCAGGTGCCTTCCCCAACCTTCTTGCCAATGGCGCATCCGGCATCGCGGTCGGCATGGCCACCAATATTCCTCCGCACAATATCGACGAGCTGATCGCTGCCTGCCTGCATCTGATCCGCCACCCCGGTGCCGATGACGCGGCGCTGATGGAGTTCATCCCCGGCCCCGACTTCCCCACCGGCGGCGTCATCGTCGAGGAGCGCGAGACGTTGCTCGACGCCTATCGCACCGGGCGCGGCTCGATCCGGGTGCGGGCGAAATGGGAGGTCGAGGAACTGGGGCGCGGCCAGTGGCAGATCGTTATCACCGAGATTCCCTACGGACCCCAGAAATCGAAGCTGATCGAGAAACTGGCCGAACTGATCACGACAAAGAAGGTGCCGGCGCTTGCCGATGTCCGCGACGAGTCCGCCGCCGACATCCGCATCGTGCTCGAACCCCGCGCACGAACGGTCGAGCCCGGGATGCTCATGGGGATGCTGTGGAAGCATTCCGAACTCGAATCGCGCTTCGCGATGAACATGAATGTGCTGATCGACGGGGTGACGCCGAAAGTCTGCTCGCTGCGGGAACTCCTGCGCGCGTTCCTGGATCACCGGCGCGAAGTGCTCCTGCGCCGCTCGCAGCACCGGATGGAGAAGATCGACCATCGGCTCGAGGTGCTCGAAGGCTTCATCACCGCCTTCCTCAACCTCGACCGCGTGATCGACATCATCCGTTATGACAGCGACCCCAAGGCCGCGCTCATGGCCGAGGACTGGTCCCGCAAGACCCCGCGCGCCGCCTCCGAAGCGGACTACGTCTCGCCCCTGTCGCTGGGCGGCGGCGATGACGGGCTGAGCGAGATGCAGGCCGAGGCGATCCTCAACATGCGGCTGCGCAGTCTGCGCAGGCTCGAGGAACTGGAGCTTCTGCGCGAACAGGACGAGCTTCTGCGCGAACGTGCCGGGCTCGAGGATCTGCTCGAAAGCGAGAAGCGGCAGTGGAAGGCCATTGCCGGGGAACTCGAAACCGCCCGCAAGACCTTTGGCGCAGGCGTGGCGGGCGGCGCGCGGCGCACCATCTTCGGCGAGGCGGGCGAGGTCGCCGATGTGCCCATCGAGGCGATGGTCGAGCGCGAGCCGGTCACCGTCATCTGCTCGGAAATGGGCTGGGTCCGGGCGATGAAGGGCCATCTCGACCCCGAGGCCGAGGTCCGCTTCAAGGACGGCGACAAGGGCCTGTTCCGCTTTCACGCCGAAACGACCGACCGGATCATCGTCATGGGTTCGGACGGGCGGTTCTACACGATCCTTGCCGCCAATCTGCCGGGCGGGCGCGGCACGGGCGAGCCCCTGCGCCTCATGGTCGATCTGCCGAACGAGGCGCAGGTCGCGGCCATGTTCGTCCATACGCCTGCGCGCAAGCGAATCGTCGCCTCATCGGCCGGGGATGGTTTCGTCGTGGCCGAGGACGATGTCCTCGCCCAGACCCGCGCCGGACGGCAGGTGCTGAACCTGTCCAGAGGTGCAACCGCCCGCGCCTGCGTCCCGGCCGAGGGCGATCATGTCGCCGTCGTCGGCGAGAACCGCAAGCTTC
Organism: uncultured Rubellimicrobium sp.; assembly: GCA_964443055.1. Lineage (GTDB taxonomy): Bacteria > Pseudomonadota > Alphaproteobacteria > Rhodobacterales > Rhodobacteraceae > JADYZU01. The sequence continues at coordinate 2,408 of CAYUBT010000037.1, read as the reverse complement.
TGGTCTTTCCGCTGGCCGATCTGCCCGAGATGACACGCGGCAAGGGGGTGCGCCTGCAAGCCTACAAGGACGGCGGGCTGTCGGACGTGGCGGCGATCACACTGACCGAAGGCCTGTCATGGCTGGACCCGGCGGGCCGTACGCGTACGGAAAGCGACCTGACCGAATGGCTGGGCAAACGTGCCGGCGCAGGCCGGATGGCGCCGCGCGGCTTCCCGCGCGACAACCGTTTCAACTGAGGGGGCTGCCAGAACCCGCCATTGCGGGAGGCGCAGCCGACACGGCAGGCAGGGGCCGGGCGCTTTTCTGTTTTCATGACGCGCAGGGATATGCGGGGCGCGCCTCAACCATACGTTGACAGGATGCGCGCGCCATTCCAGTTTCATCGCGCCGACAGGAGATGACCGCATGACGATCCGCCCCGACTCCGCCCCAGTGAAAAGCCCCGGCACCTTCGGGATCGACATGCTTCCCCGGGTTGCACGGGGAGAGGGAAGCTACATCCATGATGTTTCCGGCAAACGCTACCTCGATGGCTCGGGCGGACCTGCGGTCTATGCGCTGGGGCACGCCAATGCCGAGGTGAATGCGGCGGTTGCCGAACAGATGGACCGGATCGCCCATGCCTATCGCTATACATTCACGTCGGACGCCGCCGAGGAACTGGCGGCGATCCTGGTCGATCGCACCGGGCTCGATCATTCGATGATCGTCAGCAGCGGGTCCGAGGCGGTGGAAAGCTGTCTCAAGGTCGCGCTGCAATATCACGCCGCACGGGGAGAGATGTCGCGCCGCCGCTTCATCTCGCGCGAGCGCTCCTATCATGGCAACACGCTGGGCGCACTGTCCGTGTCGGGTTTCAAGGCGCGGCGCGCCTCCTACGAAGGGGCGCTGATGCCCGCGTCCTTCGTTTCGGCGGCGAATGTCTACCGGATGCCCGACGGTGTGGACGGCGAGCAGGCGCTCGTCCCTTTTCTCGTGCGCGAACTCGAGGAGGAGATCATGCGCCAGGGCCCCGAAACCATCGCCGCTTTCATCTTCGAGCCGGTGGTGGGCGCGGCGGGCGGCGTGGTTCCGGCACCGCCGGGCTATGCGAAGGCCGTGCAGGAGGTCTGCAAGCGGCATGGCATCCTGCTGATCGCGGATGAGGTGATGTCCGGCTCCGGTCGCACGGGAACGTGGCGCGCGCTCGAACAGGATGGAATCACGCCCGACATCATGTCGGTCGCCAAGGGGCTGGCAGCGGGTTATGCGCCGCTCGGGGCGATGCTCTATTCGGCGCAGATCGCCGAGGCGCTGGACGCCGCGCATGGCGGCATCCAGTCCGGCCACACATTCGTCGGCCATACCGCAGCCTGTGCCGCCGGTGTGGCGGTGCAGAAGATCATCGCCCGCGAGAACCTGCTCGAGCGCGTCCGCACCCGAGGAGCAGCTCTTCTGCAGGAATTGCGCAACGAATTTGCCGATCTTCCCGAGGTTGGCGACATTCGCGGCCGGGGCTATTTCATCGGCCTCGAAATTGTCGCCGATCCAGAAACAAAAGTCCCGTTTTCACCGGATCTGCACGTTCACGCCGTGATCGGCCGCACGGCCTTCGCCAACGGGCTGATCTGCTACCCCTGCGCAGGCAATGTCGATGGCACCGCCGGGGACACGGTCATTCTCGCCCCGCCCTACACTGCCTCGGATGCAGAGCTCGATGAACTGGTGGCGCTCCTCTCGACATCGGTGCGCGAGGCGATTGCCGGACTGCGCACGGCCTGAACCTGCGCATCCTCGCGATGCCGAACCGCCTGAGCCCGGCCCCGTCGCTCAGAGACCTGACAGGAAACTCGTCAGATTGGCCCCGAGGGCAGGTTGCAGATAACCGCCTTCCTGCACGATCACGGCGGGAAGCCCCGTCTCCGCGATCCGGGCCGCGATCCGGGCGAAACCCGGGGTCGTGATCCTGAAGCCCTGGAACGGATCACCCTCATGTGGGTCGAGGCCGAGTGCAACCACCAGCATGTCGGTCCCGTAGGCGGCGATACGGGCGAGCGCCGTGTCAAGCGCCTCGAGATACTCGTCGTCCCCCGTCCCCCGCGCCAGCGGCAGGTTGAGGTTGTAGCCCAGCCCCTCACCCTCGCCGCGCTCCTGGGCATGGCCCCAGAAGAACGGATAGAACCGCACCGGGTCGGCATGGATCGAAACGGTGAGCACATCGCGGCGATGGTAGAAGATGCCCTGCGTCCCGTTGCCATGATGGACATCGACATCAAGGATCGCCGGACGCCCGCCCGCCTGCAGGATCGCCCCGGCGGCAATGGCGGCATTGTTGAGGAAGCAGAACCCCCCGGCCAGATCGCCGAAGGCGTGATGCCCCGGCGGGCGGCAGAGTGCATAGGCCATATCCTCGCCCCCGAGCACCG
>CAYUBT010000036.1:0-17260 GCA_964443055.1 uncultured Rubellimicrobium sp. | reverse complement strand
GATTCGGAGATCGCAGGCGACCAGCGCGGCGATGATGCGGGCTCGCTCTGTTTCGAGACCGAACCGCTGACGGAAGAACAGATTTTCCTCGGCCAGCCGGAGATCACCCTGACCCTGCGTTCGGCTGCCCAGGCTGCGAATCTGGCCGTCCGGGTGAATGACGTGCATCCCGACGGCGCGGCGACGCGCGTGTCCTTCGGCGTTCTGAACCTCGCCCATCGTGACGGTAACGAGATCCCCTCCCCTGTCCCGGTGGATCAGCCCGTCACCCTGCGCATCCGGCTCGACGCCTGCGGCTACCGCTTCGCGCCCGGCCATCGCATCCGCGTCGCGCTTTCGAGCAGCTACTGGCCAACGATCCTGCCGCAGCCTGTCAATCCGGTGCTGAGCATCGACACGGCCAGCCTCAGGCTGAGGATGCCCGTCCTCGGCGCGCATCGGGTCATCGACCTGCCCGAGCCCGCGAACCCCGATCCGTTGCCGCAATATGAAGAGCTGGAACCCGGCCATTCGCACCGCCGCGTCATCCGCGACCTGCAGACCGGCGTGACCGAATTCGTCAAGGACAGTGATACGGGCCGCCACCGTCACCCCGGCAACGGGCTCGAGATGCACGAAAGCACGCTCGAGCGCTGGAGCATCCGGGCGGATGATCCGCTGTCGATGGAGGGTCATGCAAACTGGGTCTGCCGCATGGGAAGAGGTGACTGGCAGGTGGAGACCCGCAGCTCGCTGTCGTTACGCTGCACCGCCGATGACTGGCTGGTCGAGGCGAGTGTCGAGGCCTTCGAGGGCGAGACAAGCGTCTTCTCGCGCAGCCGCAACCTCACCATCCCGCGCGACTTCATGTGACCCGGTTCATGTGACCCGGAGCCCGCCCGCAAGCCGGGCGGGCACGTTCCGGCCACCCGGAAGATCTCCCCAAAAACCCCGTCATTGCAAGGAGCCGGAGGCGACGCGGCAAGCCAGAACGGTGGATCTGGGTTGCTTCGCTTGCGCTCGCAATGACGGGAAGACGGAGGAGCCGGCACCTCGATGATTCAACTGGTTCATATTGACAAAATGAAACAGACGGATCACGCTTCTTCCCAGGGGGAGGACGGATGCCGGATACCGCGCCGCTCAGGCAGCAACTGCTTGCGCTCTACGAGGGTCTTCCCTCGCAACTTCGTGCTGCGGCGCATTGGGTCATCGGACATTCCAACGAGGTCGCGCTGCTCTCGATGCGCGATCAGGCCAGACGCGCCGGCGTGCCGCCCAGCACCATGACGAGGCTGGCGCAGAGGCTCGGCTTCAACGGCTATGATGACTTGCGGGCGCTTTACGCCGAACGACTGCTGCGCGACCACGGCGGCTTCACCCAGAAGGCCAGCGAGCTGCGGGAGCGCCGGGACGCCCGGGGCGAGGATGCGCTGTCCTCCGACCTGATCGAGGCTGCCGCCACGCGGATCACTGCCCTGGGTGACATGGACGGCCCCGCCCAGCTTGCCGAGGCGGCGCGGCTGATGATCGCCGCACGACGCAGTTTCATCATCGGCCAGCGCGCCGGATTCTCGGTCGCCTATCAGCTCGCCTATATCTCCTCCCTAGCCGGTTGCGATGCGCGGCTGCTCGACCGGCCCGGCGGGATCGGCATGGACCTTCTGCGCGATGCCGACGCTCGCGACGTCCTGATCGCGATCAGCGTCCATCCCTATACGCGCGCCACGGTCGATGCCGTCGCCTATGCCGTCCGGCGTGGCGTGAAGGTCATCGCGATCACGGACAGTGTCGTCTCGCCACTGGCCCGCAGCGCCGATACCTCGGTGATCGTCGGCGTCGAAAGCCCGTCGTTCTTCCACACAATGGGTGCCGCCTTCGTCGCGGCCGAGGCGATCGCCGCGCTTGTGGCCTCTGGCATCGGCGGGCGGGCGGGAGAGGCCCTTGCCCACAGCGAGGCCCAGTTCGCCGCGCTCGACACCTACATTCTGCCAAACACGATCCGCCCGCCGAAGGTGCAGCGGCGGCACTCGCGTCCCGCGACAGCGGGCAAGCCGGAGCCCAGCGAAGCTCCAGTCAACCAGAAACCGTAACCTTACAGGGGAATGACAATGACCAGACACATAAAGACGATCGGAGGCAAGGCCGCGATCCTGACGGCTGCATCAGGGGCCTTTCTGGCCTTTGCGGCCCCGGCCATGGCACAGCAGCAGTTCGTCACCATCGGCACCGGCGGCGTGACCGGGGTCTACTACCCCGCAGGCGGCGCGATCTGCCTCAACGTCAACCGGACCCGCGACGTCCACGGCATCCGCTGCTCGGCGGAATCGACGGGCGGTTCGGTCTTCAACCTCAACTCGATCCGCGCGGGCGAGCTGAACATCGGCGTCGTCCAGTCCGACGTGCAGTACAATGCCGTGCACGGCCTCGACCAGTTCGCGGATGCGGGCCCTTATGACGGGCTGCGCTCGCTGTTCTCGCTCCACCCGGAGCCCTTCACGGTCGTCGCCCGTCCCGATGCGGGCATCACCAATTTCGAGGATCTCGAAGGCAAAAGGGTCAACATGGGCAACCCCGGTTCGGGGCAGCGCAACACCATGGAACTCCTGATGGAGGAATATGGCTGGACCACCGAGACCTTCGCACTGGCGGCCGAACTGCCGTCGCGCGAACAGGCCCAGTCGCTCTGCGACAACCGCTTCGACGCCTTCGTGTTCACCGTGGGCCACCCCTCGGGCTCGATCTCTGAACCGGTGGCGACCTGCGACGCGGTTCTGGTCAATGTCACCGGCGACATCGTCGACCGGCTGGTCGCCGAGAACGACTACTACTTCTCGGCCACCATTCCGGCGGGCATGTACAACAACGATGAGGACGTGACGACCTTCGGCGTCGGCGCGACAGTCGTGTCCTCGGTCGATACGCCCGATGACGTGGTCTATGAGGTCGTGAAGGCCGTCTTCGAGAATTTCGAGGACTTCAAGGCACTCCATCCCGCCTTCGGCATCCTCGATCCCGCGACCATGATCTCCTCCGGCAATTCGGCCCCGCTGCATCCGGGTGCCATCCGCTACTACGAGGAGGTCGGTCTGATGTGATCCGGCCTTGCGATGCGCCGGAGGCACTCCGCCCCCGGCGCATCGTGACCTTTCGTGGGACAACGACCGCGAAACGCGGCGAGGGGGAGGAATTGCCATGAACGAGACCGCGAACGACACCGGAACGGTGCGCGACCGGGAGAACCCCGAAGACCTCGTCGCCATGGTCGATACCGGCGCACGCGCGCCACGCGGGTTTCCGGGCAAGATCCTCTTCGGCGCGGCGCTTGCCTGGTCGCTGTTCCAGCTCTGGTATGCCTCTCCGCTTCCCTTCGTCTTCGACTTCCTGATCTTCAACGACACCCAGGCGCGGGCGATTCACCTCGCCTTCGCCATGTTCCTTGCCTATACGGCCTTCCCCGGCGCGATCAGACGCACGGCGACGCTCCCGATCTTCACAGGCATCTACGCCGTCGCAGCCGCGGGTTTCGTGGTCTACGCGATCACCCTTGCACTGGCAGGTGATCCGCAATGGCTGGCCTTCGCCGTCATGGCCACCGCCACCGCGCTTGCCGCCTATGCCGCCTGGAAACCTGCACCTCTCGACGAAGTGCCGACATTCGACTGGATCCTGGCCGCGCTCGCTGCCTTCTCTGCGGCCTATCTTTATATCTTCTACTATGATCTGGCCCGCCGCCCCGGAGCGCCGGTCCTGTTCGACCTCGTCGTTGCGGGCGCAGGTCTGGTGCTGCTGCTCGAGGCCACGCGCCGGGCCCTCGGGCCCGCGCTGCTGTTCATCGCGCTGGCCTTTCTGGTCTATACATTCGCCGGGCCATACATGCCCGACATGATCGCCCATCGCGGCGCATCCTTCCAGCGGGCCATGAGCCAGCAATGGCTGACCGCGGAAGGGGTGTTCGGTATCGCCATCGGCGTCTCGACGGCCTTCGTGTTCCTGTTCGTCCTCTTCGGTGCCCTGCTCGACCGGGCGGGGGCAGGAAACTACTTCATCAAGGTGGCCTTCGCGCTGCTGGGGCACATGCGCGGCGGGCCGGCCAAGGCCTCGGTGGTCGCCTCGGCGATGTCCGGGATGATTTCCGGCTCCTCGATCGCCAATGTGGTCACCACCGGCACCTTCACCATTCCCCTGATGAAACGTGTCGGATTCTCATCCGAAAAGGCCGGCGCGGTCGAGGTGGCCGGTTCCACCAATGGCCAGATCATGCCGCCGGTCATGGGAGCTGCGGCCTTTCTCATGGTGGAATATGTCGGCATTCCGTATATCGAGGTGATCAAGCACGCCTTCCTCCCCGCGCTTCTGGCCTATGTCGGGCTGTTCTACCTGGTGCATCTGGAATCGCTGAAAGAGGGGCTCGAGGGCCTGCCCAGACTTCATGAAAGGCCCTGGTTCCAGCGGCTTTTCAGTTTCGTCATCACCCTTGCCAGCATCGTCATCCTTGCCGCCGCGGTCTATTACGGGGTCGGCTGGACGCGGACCGTATTCGGCCCCGCGGCAACCTGGATCGTGGGCGCGGGGGTGATGGTCGCCTATCTTTTCCTGCTCTGGCTTTCGGCGCGCGAGCCGGAACTGGAACTGGACGATCCCAATGATCCGGTCATGATTCTGCCCGAACTGGGGACCACAGTGCGCGCGGGGCTGCATTTCCTGCTGCCGGTCGTGGTGCTGCTCTGGGCGCTGATCGTCGAGCGGCTGTCGCCCGGCCTCTCGGCCTTCTACGGCGTGGCCTTCCTCATGTTCATCCTCGTCACCCAACGGCCGATCCTCGCGCTGATGCGGGGCCGCTCGGACCTTGGCCGTGCGACACGGGACGGCTTCATCGACCTTGTCGAAGGGCTGGCCGCGGGCGCGCGCAACATGGTCGGCATCGGCGTCGCCACGGCTGCGGCCGGCATCATCGTCGGCACGGTCGCACAAACCGGGATCGGCGGTATCCTGGTCGAACTGGTCGAGCATATCTCCGGCGGCAACCTGATGCTGATGCTGCTGATGACCGCAGCCTTCTGCATCGTGCTCGGACTCGGCCTGCCGACCACGGCCAACTACATCATCGTTGCCACGCTGATGGCGCCGGTCATCGTGGAACTGGGCAGCCAGCAGGGCCTCGTCGTGCCGCTGATCGCGATCCACATGTTCGTCTTCTATTTCGGACTGTTGGCCGATGCGACACCCCCTGTCGGGCTTGCCGCCTATGCGGCGGCCGCCATCTCGCGGGGCGATCCGATCAAGACCGGGCTGAAGTCGATCACCTACGACATCCGCACGATCATCCTGCCCTTCATCTTCGTCTTCAACACCGAACTGCTGCTGATCGGGATCACCGATATCTGGTCCTTCCTGTTCATCCTCGTTGCAGGACTGGCGGCGATGCTGACCTTTGCCGCGGGCACGCAGGGCTATTTCATCACCCGCTCGCGGCTCTGGGAATCCCTGCTGCTGGTGGTGATCGCCTTCACCATCTTCCGTCCCAATTTCTGGATCGACATGGTCAGCCCGCCCTACGATCCGAGGCCGGCCTCCGAACTGATGGAAATCGTGGCCGGGAAGCCCGAGAACGATTTCATCCGCCTCGACATCGAGGGAATGGACATGCGCGGCAACGAGGTCAGCAAGGTCGTGATGCTCAACCTCGGCCCCGACGCCCCGCCCATGGAGCGGCTGCGCAATGCGGGGCTTGATGTCATGGAGATGGGCGACGGCCGCATGCAGATCATGAATGTGGCGTTCGGGAGCGAGGCCGAGCGTTTCGGCGTCAACTTCGGCATGGTAATCACCCGGATCATGACGCCCAACGCCAACCGCCCGCCCAAAGAGATCGTCTATATTCCGGCTCTCCTCCTCTTGGGAGGCATCTATCTCCTGCAACGCCGCCGCCGCGACAGTGAGCAGGCGATCGAAAAGCCGACAGTGGCTTGAAAGGAGGCCGACCATGTACAAGGATATTCTTTTGACGGTGGACCTCGCCAATCTCGATGACGAGATGAGGGCGGTCGAGTTTGCCGTCGAATATGCCAGCACCTTCGGCTCGACCCTGCATATCCTGACAGTCGTGCCCGACTTCGGCCTCTCGATCGTGGGAAGCTTTTTCCCCGACGACCATGCAAAGACCTCCGTCGCGAAGGCGAGTGCCGAGCTTCAGGCATTCACCGCCCGGGTCATCCCCGCAGATATCCGCCATCGCCATATCGTCGATCACGGGGTGATCTACCGGATCATCCTGCATTACGCGCGCGAGATCGGCTGCGACCTGATCGTCATGTCATCGGGCCGCAAGGTCGATCTGGACGACTACCTGCTCGGCCCCAATGCGGCGCGGGTGGTGCGGCACGCCAAATGCTCGGTTCACGTCGCCCGCGCCGAGGGCTGAGCGCCTGCCGGCCCCTTCGCAGTGGAGTTTAATGAGATGAAATCGCGCTACGTCTTCCCTCGCCATACGAAAGCGGACCTGCCGATGGCGGTTGGCGGCGAGGGGTCATACCTCATCGATTCGGACGGGAAGCGCTATCTCGACGCCAGCGGCGGGGCGGCGGTCTCGTGCCTCGGCCATTCCGACCCTGACGTCATCGCGGCCATCAGGGCACAGGCCGGGACGCTCGCCTATGCCCATACCTCGTTTTTCACCAGCGAGCCTGCCGAGGCCCTGGCCGAAAAGCTGGTCAGCCTCGCCCCGGAAGGGATCGAACGGGTCTATTACGTCTCGGGCGGATCCGAGGCCGTGGAATCGGCGATCAAGCTGGCACGACAGTATTTCCTCGAGATCGGCCAGCCGGAGCGCCACCACATCATCGGCCGCTGGCAGAGCTATCACGGCAACACGATCGGGGCGCTGTCGGCCGGGGGGAACCGCTGGCGACGCGCGCAATTCGCGCCCTATATGGTCGAGGCCATGCACCATGTCTCGCCCTGCCACGCCTGGCGCTACCGGGGCGAAGGCGAAAGCGACGAGGCTTATGGCGACCGGCTGGCGCAGGAACTCGAGGCGAAGATCCTCGAACTCGGCCCTCGGACCGTGGCGGCCTTTCTGGCCGAGCCGGTCGTCGGCGCGACGATGGGCGCGGTTCCGCCGGTCGAGGGTTACTTCAAGAAGATCAAGGCGGTGTGCGAGCGTCACGGCGTGCTGCTGATCCTTGACGAGGTGATGTGCGGCATGGGGCGCACCGGCACGATGTTCGCCTGCGAACAGGACGGAATCGCGCCCGACATGATCGCCATCGCCAAGGGCCTCGGCGCCGGTTACCAGGCCATCGGCGCGCTGCTTGTCGCCGGAAATGTCTATGACGCCATCGAAGCGGGCAGCGGCTTCTTCCAGCATGGTCATACCTATACCGGCCATCCCGTCGCCACCGCCGCGGCGCTGGCCGTCGTTGGGAAGGTGTCCCGTCCCGAGATGCTGGAACAGGTGCGGGAACGCGGGCGGCAGCTCATGGACGGTCTCACGGCCCGGTTCAGCCAGCATCCCCATGTCGGCGACATCAGGGGACGGGGGCTGTTCGTCGGCCTCGAACTTGTCGAGGACCGGGAGACGAAGGCGCCGTTCGCGCCCGAGAAGAGGCTCGCCGCCCGGATCAAGGCCGCCGGGATGGAGCGCGGCCTCGCCTGCTACCCGATGAGCGGCACGGTCGACGGGGCACGGGGCGACCATGTCCTTCTCGCGCCGCCCTTCATCGTGACCCCCGAGGAAATCGAGAAGATCATCGACATTCTCGATGAAAGCCTGTCGGCGGCCCTGACCGGAACATGACCCGTCCCGCCCTCATCATGGTGGCCCCCAACGGGGCGCGGCGGACCAGGGCCGACCACCCTGCCCTGCCCGTCACGATTGCCGACGTCGCCGCCACCGCGGCGCGCTGCCACGAGGCCGGGGCCGGTGCGATCCACGCCCATCTGCGCGATGCGGATGGCCGACACAGCCTTGACGCCGACGGTTATCGCGACCTTATTGCCGCCATCAGCCGCGTGGCAGGGCCGGAAATGGTGGTCCAGATCACCACCGAGGCCGTCGGGCGCTACAGCCCGGCCGAACAGCGGGCGGTTGTCGATGCTGTGCGGCCGGACGCGGCCTCGGTCGCCCTGGCGGAAATGGTGCCCGACGCCGGGCACGAGACAGAGGCCGCCATCTTCTACGCGCGATGCGCCGCGCGGGAGATCGCGATCCAGCACATCCTCTACGCCCCCGCCGAACTCGACCGGCTTGCCGATCTGGTCCGGCGCGGGATCATCCCCGACACCGGGCTCTCGGTCCTTTTCGTTCTGGGCCGCTACACCACGGACCAGCAGAGTGATCCAGCGGACCTCATCCCGTTCCTGGCCGCAGCCGAGGGTCTGGACTCAACATTCATGACCTGTGCCTTCGGGCGCGGCGAGATCGCCGCCCTCGCCTGCACGCTTTCGCTGGGAGGCCATGTCCGGGTCGGCTTTGAGAATGCCCTGAGCGGGCCGGATGGCACCATATGGTCCGACAATGCCGAATCCGTCGCCGCCGTCGCCTCTGTCGCCAGCACCCTCAGGCGCGCGCGCCCCGGCAGGGCCGAGACGCTCGGACTTCTCGGCCTGGGCTGCGCCCCGCGGGGTGTCATCAGCCGAGAGCGTAACCCACGCCCCTGACCGTCCGCAGCGGATCGTCGCCGCCCTTGCTGCGCAGAGCCTTGCGCAGACGGCCCATGTGGACATCGACCGTCCGGGTCTCGACATGGATGTCCTTCCCCCAGATCCGGTCAAGCAGCCAGTCGCGGCTGAGCACGCGGCCCGGCCGTTCCATCAGCGCGGCCAGCAGGCGGAATTCGAGCGGGCTGAGGTCGACCTCCTGTCCGGCACGGGTGACGCGGCGGGTTTCGGCGTCCAGTCTGAGATCCCCGACCTCGAGCACCTCGCCGGTTGCGGCAGGACGGCTGCGGCGCAGGTTCGCCTGGATGCGCGCCATCAGTTCGACCATCGAATAGGGCTTGCCCACGTAGTCGTCCGCGCCGGTCTCGAGCCCACGCACGCGGTCCGGGACATCCATACGGGCCGACAGCATGATGATCGGAATCGAGCGGGTGGCCGGGTCGGCGCGCAGGCGGCGGCAGACCTCGATCCCCGAGACATTGGGCATCATCCAGTCGAGAACGATCAGGTCCGGCCTGTCTTCGGCGACGAGGAGCATCGCCTCCTCGCCATCCTGCGCCTCGACGACATCGAAGCCCGAAGCGGCGAGATTGTAGGCGATGACCTCGCGCTGCGCGGCCTCGTCATCGACAAGAAGGATCCTCGGCTTCACGACGATTGCCATGTGCCTTCGCGCTTGTGCGCGCTTTCGGGCAGCGACGTGTGGTCCGCCTTGGGACGTCGATCCTCGGGCAGGGAGCCGGTCAGCATGTAGATGACCTGTTCCGCGATATTGGTGGCGTGATCGCCGATCCGTTCGATGTTCTTGGCGATGAAATGCAGATGCATGCAGGCCGTGATGTTGCGCGGATTCTCCATCATGTGGGTGAGGTATTCGCGAAACAGCGTGTTGTACATCTGGTCGATATCATGATCGCCCTGCCTGACCTCCGCGGCCAGTTCGGCATCATGCCGCATGCATGCATCCAGCGCATGCTGCATCTGCAGGCGGACCGCGTCGCCCATGCGCCTGATCGAGCCCATCGTACCTTCGATCACCGGCATGGACTCGAGCACGGTCGCCCGCTTGGCGATGTTCTTGGCGTAGTCGCCGCAGCGTTCAAGGGCCGCGGCGATCTTCATCGTGGCCACCACGCGGCGCAGGTCCGTCGCTGTCGGCGAGCGCAGGGCCAGAAGCCGGATGACCTCGACGTCGATCCGCTTCTCGAGGGCGTCGATCTCCGCATCGCCGCGCCGCACCTGCTCGGCAAGCTCGGCATCCCGGGTCTCCAGCGCACGGATGGCATCCATGATGGCCACTTCGATCTTGCCGCCCATCTGCGCGACGAGCGCATCGAGTTCCTCGAGGTCGCGCTCGAAAGCCGTGGCGATATGCCGTCCTACTTTCATTCCGGTCTCCGTCATCCCGTCCGCCCCGTAATATAGTTCTCCGTCCGGGGATCGACGGGATTGGTGAAGATTGCCTCGGTATCGTTATACTCCACGAGTTCCCCAAGGTGAAAGAATGCCGTCCGGCTGCTGACACGGGCCGCCTGCTGCATCGAATGGGTCACGATCACCACCGAGAGCCGGTTCGACAGGTCGTCGATGAGATCCTCGATCAGTGCGGTCGCGATCGGATCGAGCGCCGAACAGGGCTCGTCCATCAGGAGAACCTCGGGCGAAGTGGCAATGGCCCTGGCGATGCAGAGCCGCTGCTGCTGGCCGCCTGAAAGGCCGGTGGCCGGCATGTCGAGGCGGTCCTTCACCTCGTCCCAGAGTGCCGCCCTGCGCAGCGAGTCTTCGACGATCCCGTCAAGTTCGGCGCGCGACGCCGCCAGCCCGTGCAGTTTCGGCCCGTAGGCCACGTTGTCACGCACCGACTTGGGAAATGGGTTGGGTTTCTGGAAGACCATCCCCACCCGGGCGCGAAGCTGCACCGGGTCGATGCGCGGGTCGTGGATGTCCTCGCCGTCGAGAAGGATTTCACCCTCGACCCGGCAGCCGGGAATCGTGTCGTTCATACGGTTGAGGCAGCGCAGGAAGGTGGACTTGCCGCAGCCCGAGGGGCCGATGAAGGCGGTCACCGCGCGGGCCGGAATATCGACATTCACATCCCGAAGCGCGTGGTTGTCTCCGTAATGGACCTGCACGTTCCGGGCCGTCATCCTGGCAACCTGTTCTTCGGCCGCAGGCTGCGTCATGCGCATCTGGTTCATCTGTCTCTCCATCACCAGCGACGCTCGAAGCGTCGGCGCAGCAGAACTGCCGCAATGTTCATGATAAGCAGAAGGACGAGCAGGACGATGATCGCCCCCCAGGCCCGTTCAAAAAAGGCAGGGTCGGCGCGCTGTGTCCAGTTGTAGATCTGGGCCGGAAGCGCAGAAGCCGGATCGAAGAACCCCTGCGGCGGCGCGTCGGGAAAGTCACGCACGAAGGCGACCATGCCGATGAGAAGAAGGGGCGCCGTCTCGCCCAATGCCTGGGCGAGGCCGATGATCGCCCCGGTCAGGACGCCCGGCATGGCCAGAGGCAGGACGTGGTGGAACACAGCCTGCATATGCGAGGCCCCGAGCGCAAGCGCAGCGTCCCGGATCCCCGGCGGCACCGCCCTGAGCGCGGCGCGGGCGCTGATGATGACCGTCGGCAGGGTCATGAGGGTCAGGACGAGGCCGCCAACGACCGGGGTTGATGACGGCAGGCCGGCAAAATTGATGAAGATCGCAAGACCCAGCACGCCGAAGACGATGGAGGGCACTGCCGCAAGATTGGAAATGTTCACCTCGACCAGATCGGTCCAGCGGTTTTTCGGTGCGAATTCCTCGAGATAGATTGCGGTTGCAACGCCAAGGGGCAGCGCCAGCGCGAGGACAATCAGCATCATGTAGGCCGAGCCGAGAATGGCGACTCCCAGTCCCGCCGCCTCGGGACGCAGGTCCGAGGCATCGGAGGCGGTCAGGAAGGCCGGGTTCCAGTCGCGCGAGATCATGCCCGCCTCGAGCATGGCATCGGTCAGTTCGAGCTGCGCGGCCGACACATATCGGTCAAGCTCCGCATCCTCGATCGAGACACGGCCCTTGAGATAACCGTCGATTCTCCCGCTGGCGAGAACGGAGACGGTGAGCGTCTCGCCCCGCAGTTCTGGCTCGTCGAGGACCATGGCGCGCAGCCGGGCCGGGGCCTCGCGCGAGATCATGGCGGCGATTTCCTCCTCGGTTGCCGCACTTTCGATCCCGGCGGCGGCGAGCGCGTCGAGAAGCGCTTCCTCGATGATCCGGCCGTAGGTCAGGGTCGTGACCTTGCGCATCGCCTCCGGATCGCCAACGCCCGACGGATCGACGAGGTCGGCAGCCACCGTCACCGGGATGTGGAGCCGGGTCTGGCGAAAGGCGCCGCTCCCTGATGTGATGACCGAGCCGAGCAGGAAAATGACTGCCATGACCCCGATCAGGATCGCTCCGAGGCCATAGGCGCGAAAGCGTCGCTCGGCGGCATGGCGGCGGGTAGTGCGCGGATCGCGCTCGAACAGCGATACGGAGCCCCCGGTCATTCATATTGCTCCCGATAGCGGCGCACGATCCACAGGGCGAGGACATTGAGCGCCAGGGTGATGGCAAAGAGGGTGAGGCCGAGGGCGAAAGCCACCAGCGTCTCGGGTGCGGAAAAATCACTGTCGCCGGTCAGCTGGCTGACGATCTTGACGGTAACGGTCGTCATCGCCTCGAACGGATCGAGGCTGATCCGCGCAGCCGCCCCTGCACCGAGCACGACGATCATCGTCTCGCCGATGGCCCGGCTCGTGGCCAGAAGCACGGCCCCGACGATACCCGGCAATGCGGCAGGCAGCACGACCTGGCGGATCGTCTCCGAGGGCGTCGCCCCCAGGGCAAGCGCCCCGTCGCGCAGGTTTTGCGGCACCTGGCTGATGATGTCGTCCGACAGGGACGAGACGAAGGGGATGAGCATGATGCCCATCACCAGCCCCGCCGTCGCCACCGAGGACGCACCGGAGCCCAGTCCCAGCGGCTGGGCGAAATAATCGCGCAGCATCGGGCCGACGATGGTCAGTGCGAAAAGCCCGTAGACGATGGTCGGGATGCCTGCGAGGATCTCGAGCATCGGCTTGACCACACCGCGCAGACGCGGGCCTGCATATTCCGACAGGTGGATGGCCGCGAACAGGCCGACGGGCACGGCGACGACCAGTGCCACGAAGCTGATGTAGAGCGTGCCCCAGAGCAGCGGCAGGATGCCGAGTTGCGAGTCGCCCTGAAACCGGGGCGCCCAGGTGGTGGAGAAGAAGAAGTCGCGCCAATCGTAGAGCATGAAGAAGTGGCGCGTCTCGAACAGCATCGACAGGACGATGCCCGCCGTCGTGGCGATGGCGATGGTGGCGGCAAGAAAGAGAAAGGCCCTCACCCCCCGTTCGACCACGTGGCGGGCCCGAAACTCGGGGCGGCTGCGGTAGAGGGCGGCGGCAAGGCCCGCCAGCGCCGCGATGGCGACAGCCGCCTGTGCGGCCGGGCCGCTCCATCCGGTTACGGCGAGGACCAGCAGCAGGGCGAGCGGGGGCATGATCGTCAGCTGAACCGCTGCCCAGCCGTAATAGCGGGGCAAGGAATGCAGACGTCCGCCTGCCGCCATGACAAGAGCGCGATGGCGGCCAAGGAGATAGGCGGGGATGGACAGCAGCAGGATGGCCGTCACGAGCCAGGATTCCGACACTTCGCCTCCGAACGCGGGACGAGCGGTCCGGGATCACCCGGACCGCCCAAGGGCTCTTTCGGCTTAGTCGAGGACGCGCTCTTCGGCAATCGCGGCCTGCGCATCGGCAAGCTGCGGGTCGGGCACGAGGCCGTAATCCGAAAGCGGGCCGCCCGGACCGGCGACTTCGTCGGCGACGAAGAGTTCCGCATATTCCTTCAGGCCGGGGATCAGGTCGAGATGGTCGGCCTTGATGTAGAAATACAGCGGACGCGAGACGGGATATTCGCCGGTGGCGATGGTCTCGGCCGACGGGGTGACGCCGCTCATCGTCGCGACCTGCAGGCGGGTGGCGTTGTTCTCGTAGAACGAAAGGCCGAACACGCCGATGCCGTCCTTGTCGCTGCCGATCCGGGCGAGCGTCTCGGTGTAGTCGCCGTCGATCTCGACCGCACGGCCGTCGGTGCGCAGGGTGGTGCAGGCCGCGCCCGCATCATCTTCGCCCACGAGTTCGACCAGCGCGGCTTCGGCGCCGCTCTCCACGCAGCCGAGCTCGATCACGTTGAGGTCGAACACTTCGCGCGTGCCGTGCTTGGTGCCCGGAATGAAGGCGAGGATCGGCTGGTCGGGCAGATCGGGGTTCACGTCGCTCCAGCTCGTGGCCGGGTTGGCGACAAGCTCGCCATCGACGATGACCTGGGCCGCGAGGGCACCATACCAGTCGGCCGGGGTGAAGGCGAAGGAATTGCCGTTGATGTCCGAGGCGAAGACGATGCCGTCATAGCCGAACTGGACTTCAATGATCCTTTCGACGCCGGCTGCGGCGCAGGCTTCGATCTCGCTGTCCTTGATCGCGCGCGAGGCGTTGGCGATATCGATGGTGTTCTCGCCCACGCCTTCGCAGAAGCGCGCGAGGCCGGAGGAGGAGCCGCCGGATTCGATCACTGGCGTCGGGAAATCGGTGTTCTCGCCGAAAAGCTCGGCCACGATCGCGGCATAGGGGAGCACCGTCGAGGAACCGGCCACCTGAACCTGATCGCGCGCGCTTGCGGCGGTGGCGGCGGTCGCCATGAGGACGACGAGAGAGACGGTCTGTTTCATGCGGGACATGCTGACTTTCTTTCCTGTGGCATCACACTTCGTGAAGACAGGGCCGTCCCTAAAGAGGCCATGTAACAGGTCAATGACAGCTTCGTAACGGTTTGATGAAGATTGTGACGGCCTAGGCCACGGGCAGGATGACCGAGACCCGGGTCCCCTCCCCCAGCGTGCTGCTGATGGCGAGCCGCCCGTGGTGGCGGCTGACGATATGCTTGACGATGGCGAGGCCCAGCCCGGTACCGCCCTCGCGGCGCGAACGCGACCTGTCCACGCGGTAGAAGCGTTCGGTCAGCCGTGGCAGATGTTCGGGGGCGATCCCCTCGCCCCGGTCGATCACATCGATTCGCAACGTGTCGCCCGAGTATCCGATCACGACCGTGACCCGTTTTCCTGCCCGTCCGTATTTGATCGCATTCTCGATCAGGTTCTGGAGAACCTGCCCCAGTTGATCGCTGTCGCCGGGAACGGGCGGCGCGGAAGCGGGACTGTCCAGTTCGAGCGTCACGCCCGCCTCGTCCGCCATCCGCCGCATTGTCTCGATGGCGGATTTCGCGAGCGCGATCACATCGACCGGCGTGTCCGGCCGCCTGCGCTCCTCGGCCTCGGCGCGCGACAGCGACAGGAAGTCGCGCACGAGACGTGTCATCCTGTGCACCTCGCCCTGCATCGTCGCCAGGAAACGCTCACGCGCGGCCGGATCGTTCTTCGCAGGTCCGCGCAAGGTCTCGATGATCCCGTTCAGCGCCGTCAACGGTGTGCGCAGCTCATGTGCGGCATTGGCGATGAAATCGCGGCGGAACTGGTCCACGCGCGACTGCTCGATCATGTCCTGAAACGCGCAGAGCACGCCGCGTTGCCGCCCGTTGCGCACCGGCGTGATCGTCACATGATAGCGCGCCTTTCCCGTGGGGGTGACGATCTCGTAGCGGGCCTCGCCGCCCGAACCGCCCCGCAACGCCTCGGCAATGACGGACAGGATCTCGGGCTGGCGCAGGACGACGGCGTGATGCAGCCCGACCTGCCGTTCGCCCAGAAGCGCATGACCGGCCTCGTTCGCCGCATGGATTCGCGCGTCACCACCGATCAGGATCAGCGGCATCGGCACCGCAGCCAGAATGGTCTCCGTCTCGATTCGATCCATGCCGTCACCTCGGGCGTTCATCCGGGCTCGTCCGAACCCAGCAACATTCATGCGCGAAAGACAACGGCTGCCGACCTGGCACCGGGTCCGCCACCCCCGTCATTGCGAGCGAAGCGACGCAAGCCAGTCCCCAGCGTTCCGGCTTGCCGCCTCGCCTTCGGCACCCCGGACCGGGCCTTCCTCCCGGCACCGGACCTTGGCGAGACGGCATCACCGTCCGGACATCACGCGTCATAACGTGATCGTGATCGGTTGTCGCGCCCCCGGATTTCAAAGCTAGGAGAAACGGATTCCCATGCTAGGGTGTGGTCAGACCGGCCATCGCCCCGGCGAAGGGCTGGTCTGCGCGACGTTGAAAACCAGCAAGACCCGGCAAAGACCGGGCACAGGGAGAGAACATGCTTGATCGTCTTGCGACCGCCGTTGTCATGGGAGTTGCGCTTGCAGGCCCGGCGACGGCCGAGACCACACCGATGCCGCTCGCGCTGGACTGGTTGTTCGAAGGGCCCGCGGCCCCCTATTTCGTGGCCATCGAGAACGGCCATTTCGCCGCCGAGGGTCTCGAGGTCGAGATCATGGCCGGCCAGGGCTCGCTCGACGCCATTCCCAAGGTGGCAACCGGGGCATTCCCCATCGGCTTTGCCGACACGACCAGCCTGATCAAGTTCCTTGACCAGAACCCCGGCGCGCCGGTCATCGGCGTGATGATGTTCTACGACAAGCCCGCCTTCTCGATCGTGGGCCGCCGAAGCCTCGGGATCGAGGAACCCCGCGACCTCGAGGGCCGGATCCTGGGTGCGCCTCCACCGGATGGTGCCTGGGCGCAATTCCCGGTCTTTGCCGCGGAAAACGACATCGACGTGTCACAGGTGACGGTCGAGCCGCTGGGCTTCCCGGTGCGCGAGCCGATGCTGGCCGAAGGTCAGGTCGACGCGGTGGCGGGCTTCGCCTTCACCTCGTTCCTGAGCACGATCCGGCTCGGCGTGCCCGAGGAGGACATGACCGTCCTGCTGATGGCGGATTACGGGCTCGACCTTTACGGCAACCTCTTCATCGTCAACACTGACTTCGCGGCAGAAAATCCCGAGAAGGTGACCGGCTTCCTGCGCGCGGTGGCGCGCGGCCTGCAGGACACGATCGACGATCCCGAGGCCGCGATCGCGGCAATGGTGCCGTTCAACCCGGCCATGGACCCGGAACTCGAGCAGCGCCGCCTCGAACTGGCGCTGCGCGACAACATCGTCACCGACTGGGTGCGCGAGAACGGTCTCGGCAATATCGACGAAGCGCGCTTCCTCAACTCGCTCGAACAGACCGCGATCACCTACGAGTTCGTGAACGAGCCCGATCCGTCGCTCTATTTCGACCCGTCCTACCTGCCCGATGACGGCAGCCTGATGGTGCAATAAGCTCCGGCACTCACGAACCCCGGCGCCGCGTCCCTGGATGACGCGGCGCCGTTTGCAATCGGTCGTCAAGCTGGCGACCCAAAGGAAGTCAGTCACGACCTCATGACCAATCTGATCGAGATCAAGGATGTCTCTCACGCCTACAAGACCGCCTCCGGCCCGCTTCCGGTTCTGGACAGGCTCAATCTGTCGGTGCCCGAGGGCGGGTTCTGCGCCGTGGTCGGCCCGTCCGGCTGCGGCAAATCCACACTGACGCGGCTGATCGCCGGGCTGATGTTCCCCGATC
>CAYUBT010000035.1:0-17783 GCA_964443055.1 uncultured Rubellimicrobium sp. | reverse complement strand
CGCGTCACATCGGCCATCCCCATTCCCGACATTTCGGGCACTTGCCAAGACCTCACCTTACCGGGAGCCGAAACCGCTCGCAAGGAACGGACGCATGCGCACAAGGTCCCGCCTCCACCATCCCTTTCGTCATTGCGAGTGCAGCGAAGCAACCCGGTTCTCACGTTCTGGTCGGCCACACCGGCTGACGCCTCCCCGCAATGACGGGGATTTCGGCGAGAATCCGCAGTCTGAATGCCCGCACCGCTGCCCTGTCCGGGGTCGTCACATCAGTTCAGACGAGGATGTGAGCCTTTATTGCAACCGGCGTTCGGAGCCCTTCCCGCGCGGCGCGGATCGGCGGGAGGTTGCCTCGAACCCGAGGAGGCGGGTGGAGGCTGCCGGGGGCGACGGAAAAAAGACCCCACCGCAAGGGTGGGGCCAAGTCAGGGACAGAATCCGGAACGAGGGAGACGTTCCGAGGGGCGGGAGGGGAATGCCCGCCGTATCGAAGAAACGCACCAGCCCGGCCCGGGTTCCCTGGCCCGGCGGGTTTTCGCTGCGGACGGTGCCGGAAATCGCCAGAGAAAAGGGGCCGCCGTCGGCGGCCCCTTCGCGCCGGCTCGGTGCAGGTCAGCGCCCTGCACCCACGCAGCCGGTCACTCGGTCCATTCCGGCATGGCTTCGAGTTCCGCCTCCGTATAGTCGACGAAGGCAACGACACCGCCATCTTCATTCTCGCGACGCAGGTCGATCTCGTCGAAGGCCAGCGCGACGGGATGAACACCGATCCCGAGCCAGCCGCCGACATCGACCACAACATGCGACATCCGGCCGTCCTCGTTCAGAACGAGTTCACTGATGTCACCCACCCAGCCATCGACCGGGCCGTAGACGCGCGCGCCTTTCATCTCCTCGGCGGTGATCGCATCGGCGGGGATCACGTCGAGCGCTTCACGGTCGGGGCGGTCTGCCGACCCGGACGCGTCGCTGGCGGGATCGGCCATCATGGACGTATCTTCGCCATCCGTCATCGTGTCGTCCATCATCGCGTCATCCGGACCGATCGGCACGAAGCCCTCTTCCGCCGCCGCGTCGGGGTCGAAGAGATCAGCCTCCTCGAGCGCGGCACGGTTGCCGGTATACAGGATGAAATAGGAGTCCGCGTCGTCGGTGTCGCTGACGATATGGAGATCGGCGAGGGCGACACGCACGTCACGCTCACCCATCCCCAGGAAACCGCCGATGTCGATCACCACGGAATTGACGCTGCCGGACCCGTCGATCAGCACATCGCCGATCGTCCCGACATCTTCCCAGCCGTCCGGCGCATCAGCGATCCCGGCCGACAGATCGACTGCTTCTTCCGTACCCTCTTCGGGGGCGTAGACGTTCTGGCCGATCAGGCTGTCAGCACCGATTTCCTGGCCGTCAAGCGTCAGCATGTTGCCGTCCAGCGCACTATCGGTCTCGGCAGGGGCGGTCTCGGCTGCCGTCTCGGGCATTTCCGGTGTCTGCGCATCGGGGGCCTCGGTGGCCGGTGCCTCGACGCTATCGGCCGGTTGCTCATCCGGGTTTTCGCTGTCCTGCGCAAGGATGGGCGTCGCCAGAATGGCGGCCATGGCCGTGGAGACAAGAAGCGTTTTCATGTTTTCCTCCATTGCGGAAAATCGTCCTGGTCAGGTCATTTCCTGACATGGGAAAACAACGTCGGGCTGGCGGCGCGGTTCCTGGATTTCCCCGCATTGCCCATGGATCGGCGAAAATTTGCCCACGACAACCCATTACAACAAAACCAAAAACCCCAAGCCAAAGGGCTCGGGGCGCATGCCACGGGACGCGGCGCGCGGTCCCGTCTCGTCACCGGACAGGCAGGTCAGACCGGCGGGCGACCGCGCAGAACCCGGGCAATGATCGCCACGATGAACAGGACGATGAAGATGTAGAACAGGATCTGCGCGATCCCGGCGGATGCACCGGCGATCCCGCCGAACCCCAGGGCCGCCGCGATGAGTGCGACAACCAGGAAGGTGATTGCCCAACCAAGCATGATGAACTCCTTCAGCCATGAAAGGCGGTGATCACGATCAACGACACATCCCCGGCTGAGAACATGCCGCCGCCTTTCGGTTTCGACGCCGGATCAACGCCCCACCTCCCATCGGGTTCCGTGAAACCCGACAGGGTCCGCACCGTCCGGCACGGGAACCGTCCGGCCCGCCCGGAGTTTGGTCACCATCGGGCGTGCGCCCGGAAGGACCCGTGACACACCCCGGGCTCCGGCGCGACCCCGGACATGCGGGGCCGCCAGGCCGCCCCGTTTCAACCGGATGAAAAGGGAAAGATGAAGATCATGGCAAATCGCAGTGCAAGGAAAGCCGCCGACACCGTGGACGAGATTCGCGAGAAAGGGGCCGAAGCGGTCGCATCGCTGCGCGAGAGCGGCGCGGAGGTTGCGCAGGAGTCCCTCGACGCCATGTCGCATCTGGTCGAGGAGGGCCAGCAACGCGCCCTCGAACTGCGCGATCAGGCGGTGGAGCGCGGCAGCGTCCTGATGGACGACCTGAACACGCTCTATGAAGCCGGCAAGGAATTCGCCCGACGCAATCCGGCCGTCGTGATCGGCGCGGCTGCGCTGGCGGGCTACGCCCTGAGCCGCGCCCTGCGCGCCGACAACGGCGACGGGGCGCAGGCACTATCAGGCGAAGGGAGCGCGCGCGCTTCGGGCAAATCCTCGGGCAGATCCTCGTCGGGCAAGGCCGGACAGAAGACGTCCCGCGCCGGACGGAACAGCTCCGCGTCCCACGACGACGCGTCCTGATCCGTGCCGGACGCGGGTCTGAACGGACGCACGGCGGCCGGCGGCGATCCGGCCATGACCGGGCCGCCCTCTTTCGCGCATCTGGCCGGGCTGGTTGCAGCCCTCTGCGCGGCCGAGGCCGAGCTGGCGCGCACGGCCCTGGGTCAGATGCGGCGCATGCTGCTCCTGGCCATACCGGGGCTGCTGGTAGCCGTGGCCCTGCTGATGGTCGCCGTCGGTCAGGCGAGTTTCGCACTGGTCGCCGGATTGCAGGCAGCGGGTCTTGGTGCCGCTCCGGCGCATCTCGGCACTGCAGTGTTCCTGCTGGCCGCGGCGGGGCTGGCGCTATGGGCGGTCCGTCGCTGGTTCGTTCAGGCGATCACCGCAGCGAAGCACGTCATGCGGTCTCTGCGCGCTGATCTCGAATTGCTGTCTCCCTCCAAGACCGGAGACTCCCGGAACTGAAAGGAAGCTCAAGATGACACGGGCTCAGGATACGAACGCCGCCTTTGCGGTCACCCAGCGCAATCGCAAGGCGCTGAAGGATAGTGTCCGGGCACTTTCCGCCCGGATTCAATCGCCCGGCGAACTGGCACAGAGCCTGGGCCGGTCAACGCGCTCGGGCGTCTCGCGCGCCGGAGAGACACTCCGCACGCATCCGCTTCCCTGCGCCATGACGGCCGTCGGCCTCGTCTGGCTGGTCACCGGGGCGAGGAAGCCGGTGTACGAGCCGCCGACCACCCGCGCCCTCTCGCGCTGGGAGGATGAGGGCGGACCGCCGCTGCCGCCCGAAGAGGACGCCGCCCAGATCCATGACCCGGACCTTGCCGCCAGCGGGCTGCCCGCACTGGCGCTCGGAGCCGGGGCACTGGCGGTCGGGGCGCTGATGTCCGACCGATTGCGCCAACGTGACCCGCTTCGCGGCAAGGCCGGGAAAACCGCCGCCTCGCGTCTGGTCGAAGACGAGGTCACGACGGCGCTGAACGAGGCCGAAGCCGCCTTCAGCCGTCTGATCGGCGGTATCGGCAACGGGCTGATCGACCAGGCCCGCGACGCCGTGGACCGCTTCCTGACCGAGGCATCGCGCACCGTCGAGGCGATGTCGCAGCCGCCTGCAACAAACGCCCGCGCGCCAGACGACAGGCCGTAGGGCCCGGCACCGCGACAGACCCCCGGGCATGACGGAAAGGCGGCCGGATTGGCCGCCTTTCCCATCGTCATTGCGAGGAGCCGCAGCCGACGCGGCACGCCAGCGGCGTGAGGACCGGGTTGCTTCGCTGCGCTCGCAATGACGACAGGAGCGATGGAGTCGGAGCCCGTGCGACAGGGCCGCAAAACACCGGCGGCGCCCGCGAGGGGCGCCGCCACATTCGTCCTCGGGCCTGATCGCGCGCGAATCAGAGCCTGCTGTTCCAGTCGTCCACGGCCTTTTCCGCCTCTTCGCGGCTGTTGCCGTATTTCTCCTGCACCTTGCCGACCAGCTTGTCGCGCGTGCCGGCGATCTGGTCGAGCTCGTCGTCGGTCAGCTTGCCCCAGGCTTCCTTGGCCGCACCCTTGAGTTGGGTCCATTTGCCTTCGACTTGATCCCAGTTCATCATTTCTCTCCTCTTGGGGATATGCACGCCATGTCGGCGGCAGGCATGGAAGAAACGCTTTCGGGGCGGATCGGGTTCCTGCCCGTCGGTCGCATCACGGGGTGTCGGCAAGAGGCGTGGCAGCCGGATCAACGCGGCTCCCGGCCACGGGCCGCACCTCGGCTTCCGAGAGATTGCGCAGCGCGAAGCGCAGGCTGTCGAACTGCTCGTCCTCCAGACTCCCGGATTCGAGGCTGCCGCCAAGCTGGCCCGCGAAAGTGTGCAGCAGGCGCATGCCCAGCCCGGCCACCGGGTCGACCTCGTCCGCCGTTTCGGGCGCGGGCCCGGCCGGTCGGGTATGGGCGACCCGCAGGACCACGTCCTGCTCGCCCCGCTTCCGGAACGAGATCCCGACCCGTGCGGTGCCCGGCGGCAGGGTCGCGACCGCCCGTCCCGCCTTGCCGACCGCCTCGGTCAGGAACAGCGCCATGGGCACGGCCTGGTCCGGGGTCATGCGGATGACGTCAAGATCGGTGATGACCGACACCGCCGCCTCGGAGGGGAGGGCCAGTCGCACGATCTGCGGGATGATGTCGCCAAGGAGTTCGTCGGCGCGCACATCCGCCAGACCGCTGGTCTGGTAGAGGCCCCTGTGAATGGTCGCGAGGCTGATCATCCGATCCTGCAAACCCTTGATCAGGCGGCGCGCCTCGGGCGTGGCGGCGTTACGGCGCTGCAGGCTCATGATCGAGGCCATCAGTTGCATGTTGTTCTTCACCCGGTGGTGAACCTCGCGCAGCAGGACCTCGCGCTGATGAATCATGTTCTCGAGTTCGGCCTCGCCCCGGGTGATGGTCCGGCTCAGATCCGAGAAGGCCTGCCCCAGAGCCATCAGTTCGGCGGGAGCGTTGCGCACCCGGTTCTCGTATCGGTGGCGATCGCCCGCCGCGAAGCGCGCCATCCAGCGGTTCAGCAACCGCACATGCCGCGTGACCAGCCGCTCCGAGGCCCAGCTCGCCACGATCAGCCCGACGATCAGCATCAGCGCCGTGGGGAGATAGGGCGAAAGCGCGGCGAGAGTCATGGTGCCCGTCTCCCGGGCGGCCCAGCTTCCCAGCAGATACAATTCGTCATCGACCAGCCGCACGACGGCGAAGTTGCGCCACTCGCCTGCCACCGAACGCGCCCGGAACACCGACGACGGCTGCCCGACCACCGACAGAAGCGAGCGATCGCGCGGGATATTGCGTCCCGCATCCTCGACCCCGGCACCCGCGGTCAGAACCTCGCCCTGGCCGTCGAAGGTCAGGAAGCTGATCGTGCGCTCCTGGGTCGTCCACGCAACGGGATCGGGTCTGCTCAGCTGCTCGATCGTGCCGTGCGGCAGGAAGACGCTGACATGGCCCAGATACTCCCCCTGCCGGCCGGAGACGGGATGCGAGATCGCCAGAACCGACATTCCCGAAAGCGGCGCCTGCCTGACCGTCCTCAGGTCCGGGCCCTGCCCGGCGGCAAGACGGTCGAACAACGGATGACCGCTGAAATCGTGGTCCTGCCCGGTCGATGAACAGGTCATCCGGCCCGTGGCCGGAATGAACGACACCAGCGACGCCCGCGAAATCTCCTGCTGCGCACGCTGCATCAGAGCCTGACAGGCAGCATCGTCGGGCATGTCGCGCAAGACCGTTGCCAGCCCCGCCACCAGGCCGCGCGCCTGCTGGATCAGGCCAATCTCCGGGGTTGCGGCGCGCAGTGTCTCGCCCAGGAGCGCGGCCTGGGCCTGCGCCTCCATCCGCGCCTGGACCTGCGCCGTCATATAGGCCGATACGGTGCCGATCGGCAGCAGGGCCACGGCCAGCACCAGCACGAACCGGGTGCCGAGACGCCTGTGGATCGGCACCCGCCGCATGGGCGCGGCGGGTGCGGATATCGAATGTGCGGTTCCGTCTCCGCTGTCAGTCATGCTGCATGGGCACCGGGCTTTCCGACCACCGCGAGAGTCAGGGCAGATTCCTCGGCCAGCACATCCTCGCCTTCGGACAGGTCCATCAGCTCCGCCAGGCGCTTGCGCGCGCGGCTGGTGCGGCTTTTGACCGTGCCTACGGCAACGCCCATCATCTCGGCAGCTTCCTCGCAGGAAAACCCGGAGGCACCGACCAGGATCAGGACTTCGCGATGTTCGGGGGACAACTGATCGAATGCCCGCTGGAACTCGCCATAGACGAGCCGCCCGTCATGGTCCGGTCTGACCGACAGGCCCGCAGTATAGACACCTTCGGGATCCTCGACCTCGCGCGTGCGCTTGCGACGGCTCGAAAAGAAGATGTTGCGAAGAATCGTGAAAAGCCAGGCCTTGAGATTCGTGCCCTCCGTGAACTTGTCGAAATTCGTCCACGCCTTGACGATGGTCTCCTGCACCAGGTCGTCGGCTGCGGACATGTCCCGCGTGAGCGAGATGGCGAAGGCACGCAAGGCAGCGAGATGTTCCAGGATGGCGTCGCGCGGATCGGCCTGCGGCGGTGGCGGCCGGTTCATGCGTCGCCCCCTTCGCTCTGCTTCTTTGCGGCTTCGGCTTCACGCAGTTGCGCCAGCAGGTTCAGGAACCGCTCGGGGACTTCCTGCTTCAGGGCATCATCGTAAACCTGCTTCAGGCTCTCGTCGATCACCTGCCGCAGCCGTGCCTCGCTATCATCTTTTGTCATTGCTTCGATCATGTTTCCGGCCTGATGTCAGGTTACACGGGAACCAAACGCGACGCCAAGCGTTCGGTTCCCTGCAAGGGGAGCCCCGGAGGACAGAAACCAATGGCATCGCAAGACACTCACGACCTCGTCACCCGCGTCGGCGAGGCTCTGCCCTATCTGCGCCGCTATGCGCGCGCCCTGACGGGCAGCCAGTCCAGCGGCGACCGTTTCGCCGCCGCGACACTGGAAAGCCTGCTGGTCGACACATCGATCCTCGACGACGAGGACGATGTGAAACTGCCGCTGTTCCGCGCCTTCCACCTGATCTGGCAGAGCGCGGGTGCCCCTCTGGGTGAGCCTGACACCGAGCTTTCGCAGATCGCGCAGCAGCATATGGCCAACCTCACGCCCCTTACCCGCGAGGCCCTGTTGCTGTCGTCGATCGAGCGGTTCTCTCCCGCACAGATCGGAAAGGTCATGCAGGTGCCACCCGACGAGGTGACCCAGTTGATCGACATCGCCCACAACCAGATGAAGGAGGCCATCGCCGGGCGGGTGATGGTGATCGAGGACGAGGCAATCATCGCCCTCGACCTCTCCGCCATCGTCGAGGAGATGGGCCACAGGGTGACCGGCGTGGCCAGCACCCGCAGCGAAGCTGTAGCGCTTGCCGCGCGCGAGCGCCCGGACCTGATCCTCGCCGACATTCAACTGGCGGACAATTCGTCGGGGATCGACGCGGTCAACGACATCCTCGCCCGTTTCGCCGACACGCCGGTGATCTTCATCACGGCATTTCCCGAACGCTTCCTGACGGGCGAACGGCCCGAACCGGCCTTCCTGATCTCCAAACCCTATGCCGAGGATCAGGTCCGCTCGGCCGTCAGCCAGGCGATGTTCTTCTCGAGCACGGCAACGCTGACGGCCTGACCAGAAGCGGGGCGGCGGCGGTCAGCCGATGGCAGCCGCGCGCACGTCCTCGTCGATATGAGGAAGATATTGCTCGAAATTGTCCGAGAACATCGCCACGAGCCTGCGCGCCTGCGCGTCATAGGCATCGGGATCGGCCCAGGTCCGGCGCGGATCGAGAATGTCGGGCTCCACGCCTTCGACGGCAACCGGCACATCGAAGCCGAAGAACGGATCCTTGCGGAAACGCCCCTCGGCAAGGGTGCCGTCAAGCGCCGCACTCAGAAGCGCGCGGGTCGCGGCAATGGGCATCCGCTGTCCGACCCCGTAGGCCCCGCCCGACCAGCCGGTGTTCACGAGCCAGCAGCTTGCGCCATGGACGGCCATCTTGTCGCGCAGAAGCGCGCCATAGACCTCGGGGCGGCGCGGCATGAAAGGCGCGCCGAAACAGGTGGAGAAGGTGGGTTCGGGTTCGGTCACGCCGCGTTCGGTGCCCGCCACCTTGGCCGTGAAGCCTGAGAGGAAGTGATACATCGCCTGGGCGGGCGTCAGCCGCGCGATGGGCGGCAGCACCCCGAAGGCGTCGCAGGTCAGCATGACGATATTCTTGGGATGCCCCCCCAGCCCGGTGGGCGAGGCGTTCTCGATCGCCTCGAGCGGATAGGCGCAGCGCGTGTTCGCCGTGAGGCTGTCGTCCGTGAAGTCGATCTCGAGCGTTTCCTCGTCCCAGACCATGTTCTCGATCACGCTGGCAAAGCGACGGGTCGTGGCGTGGATGAAGGGCTCGGCCTCGGCCGAGAGATTGATCGTCTTGGCGTAGCAGCCGCCCTCGAAATTGAAGACGCCGCGATCCGACCAGCCATGTTCGTCGTCGCCGATGAGCATGCGCGACGGATCGGCCGAGAGCGTCGTCTTGCCGGTGCCCGAAAGGCCGAAGAAGATCGCGGTATCGACCGGATTGCCCGGCGCGTGATTGGCCGAGCAGTGCATGGGCATGACGCCCTGCGCTGGCAGCAGGTAGTTGAGCAGCGTGAAGACCGCCTTCTTGTTCTCGCCCGCATATTCCGTCCCGGCGACAAGGACGAGCTTCTCGTCGAAATCGAAGGCGATCACGGTTTCCGAGCGGCAGCCATGGCGTTCGGGATCGGCCTTGAAGCCGGGCAGGTTCAGGAGCGTGTATTCGGGGACGAAATCGTCCAGGTCCGCCGCCTCCGGCCGCCGCAGCAGGTGCCGCACGAACAGTGAATGCCAGGCGAGCTGGGTGACGATGCGCACGTTCAGCCGCAGGAGCGGGTCCGCCCCCGCGTGCAGATCCTGCACGAAGAGATCGAGCCCTTTCGCATGGGCGAACATGTCCTCGCGCAGGCGGGCAAAACCCTCGGGCGGCATGGAGCCATTGGCTTCCCACCAGATCACATCCTCGGTCGAGGCGGTGCGGGTGACGAACTTGTCCTTCGGCGAGCGGCCGGTATGACGCCCGGTGTTCGCATGCAGGACGCCGCCGAGCCCGAGCCTCCCCTCGCCGCGCGCGAGCGCCTCCTCGACGAGCCTCGCCTCGGGGAGATTATAGAACACGTCGGCCCCGCCGAAGCCCTGCGCCGCCAGAGTCATTGCCGGATTGACCCGTCCATGTTCCACTTTTCTGCCCTCGGATTGCTGGTGATGGCCCTGCCTAACATGCGGTTTTGCAGCATGAACAGGGCGATTTTCCCTGTTAGCGCAACCTCTTGCGTGTTAGCGCAACCATCGGCTGCAATGCGCCGGTTGACCGGCCCGCGTTAATAATCCGCCACCCATTTCTGTGATAAATACGCCCGGCGTGTGGCGCATCAGAAGACGAATCACGTCTTCGGGATTGATTCGCATCCTCAAAAAGGGGAAAGGTCGACAAAACAACAGGCACAAGAAAAGCATCTCAGGCAGGAGCAGCCCATGTCAAAAATTGCGCTGGTCGATGACGACCGCAATATTCTCACATCCGTCTCCATGACGCTCGAGGCCGAAGGATTCGAGGTCGAGACCTACAACGACGGCCAGGCCGCGCTCGACGCGTTCAGCCGCCGGATGCCCGACATGGCCGTACTCGATATCAAGATGCCGCGCATGGACGGAATGGACCTCCTGCAACGCCTGCGCACGAAAACCTCGATGCCGGTCATCTTCCTCACCTCGAAGGACGACGAGATCGACGAACTCCTCGGCCTGCGCATGGGGGCCGACGACTATGTGAAGAAACCTTTCAGCCAGCGCCTGCTGGTCGAACGCATCCGCGCCCTTCTGCGCCGCCAGGAGGCGATCTCGGGCGACGCCGTCGCCCTGACCGAGGAACAGAAGGTCATGGTCCGCGGCCATCTGACGATGGACCCCTTGCGCCATTCGGTGACATGGAAGGGCCATGACGTCTCGCTCACCGTGACGGAATTCCTGCTGTTGCAGGCCCTTGCCCAGCGGCCCGGCTTCGTGAAGTCGCGCGACCAGCTCATGGATGTAGCCTATGACGATCAGGTCTATGTCGATGACCGCACGATCGACAGCCACATCAAGCGCCTGCGCAAGAAGATGCGCTCGGTCGACGATGATTTCAGCGCGATCGAGACGCTCTACGGCATCGGCTACCGCTACAACGAGGAATAGCCTTACGGGGGAGCAATCATGTCCGCCGTGCCCGCCATTGATGTCCGCGACCTCAAGTCCGTCCGCCACGCCGCGGACCGGATCCGCCGTCAGGAGGAGGCAGACGCGCAGGCGCAGCCGGGGGCCATCCTCGGCGCTGATGCCGTCACGCCCGAAACAGCCGCCGCGCCACGGCGGCGGCGCGGAATCCTGACGCTGAACCGTTCGCCCCTCGCGCGGCGGATCATCACCTTCAACCTGATCGCGCTGATCCTGCTGGTCTCGGGGATGCTCTATCTCGGGCCTGCCCGCGAGAACCTTGCGCTGCAGCGCATGAACTCCCTGCAGACCGAGGCGCTCCTGATCGCCGAAGTCGTTGCCGCACGGCAGACGGCCAATCCGGTGCCCCCGCCCGCAGAACTGCTTGCCGGCCTCTCCCTGCGCGACGGGGCCTCCCTCGGCCTGTTCGACGGCAACGGGGCGCTGCTGGCGGCGCGCCAGGCCGTCACGCCCGCAGGGGCCGGTGCCGACGCCCGCAGCACGTTCATCACCAACCTGCTGAACGACGCCTGGGACTGGCTCGCCGCAC
Source organism: uncultured Rubellimicrobium sp. (assembly GCA_964443055.1). Taxonomy (GTDB): domain Bacteria; phylum Pseudomonadota; class Alphaproteobacteria; order Rhodobacterales; family Rhodobacteraceae; genus JADYZU01. The sequence continues at coordinate 6,635 of CAYUBT010000035.1, read as the reverse complement.
GGGTCGCACCAGCCGCCGCGCCCGTCACGGGCGATCTTCAGGCCGAGGCCGCAGCCCTTGCCCGGCGCGCGATCGCGACGGGGCCGATCTCCGAGATGGAACGAGGGGCCGATGGCGGGATGTTCTTCTCCGTCGCCACGCCGGTAGGCGCCGGGGGCGACATCCCCGCGGCCGTCGTCCTGACCTCGGGTGCCGGCGACATCGACTCGTTGCTGCGCAGCGAGCGCGAGAAGATTCTCAAGATGTTCCTGCTCGGCGTCGTCGTCTCCATCGGGCTGAGCCTGGTACTCGCCTCGACCATTGCCAATCCGATCGCCGATCTCGCCGCCGCCGCCGAAAGCGGCCGTGACCGCAACGCCCGCAGCATCAGCCCGACGCGTGTGCGCATTCCCGACCTTACTGCCCGGCCCGACGAGATCGGCCGCCTCTCGGCCGCAATGCGCGGCATGGTCACCGCGCTCTATGACCGGATCGAGTCGAACGAACAGTTCGCCGCCGATGTCGCGCATGAGATCAAGAACCCGCTCGCCTCCCTGCGCTCGGCCGTCGAGACCATGCGCATCACGAAACGGGACGACCAGCGCGAAAAGCTGCTCGACATCATCGACCATGACGTCGAACGGCTGAACCGGCTCGTCACCGACATCTCCACCGCCTCGCGCCTCGACAGCGAACTCGTGCGGGAGGAGGAGAAGCCCTTCGACCTCATGAAGATGCTCTCGACCCTGGGCGGCCATCTGGCGCGCGAGGCCAAGGCAAAGGGTGTCGATTTCATCACCGACCTGCCTGAAGACCCGGTCATGCTCCAGGGGCTCGAAGGGCGGCTGGCGCAGGTGTTCGTCAATCTCATCTCCAACGCGACCTCTTTCTGCGAGGAGGGCGACGCGATCCGTCTCTGGGCGCGACGACGCGACAACCGCATCCTCGTCGTGGTCGAGGATACCGGGCCGGGCATTCCCGAGGACGCGCTCACCCGCATCTTCCAGCGCTTCTATTCGCAGCGCCCGAACGAGCATTTCGGCAACAACTCGGGCCTCGGCCTCGCCATCTCGAAACAGATCGTCGAGGCGCATGGCGGCGTTATCTGGGCCGAGAACATCCGCCCGACCGAGGCCGACGCCACCTCCGAGCCCCTGGGCGCGCGGTTCGTCGTCGGCCTCCCGGTCTGACCGGGACATGCAGGCACCGCTGACGCTGCACGCCACCTCGGTGGCGGTCGCAGGGCGCGGGCTTCTGATCCTCGGCCCCTCGGGAAGCGGCAAGTCCGCGCTTGCCTTGCAGATGATCGCGCTCGGTGCGAGGCTGGTCGCCGATGACCGCACCCGCCTTCAACCCGACGGGAACGAGGTGATGCTCTCCTGCCCCCCTGCCCTCTCGGGCCTGATCGAGGCACGCGGACTCGGCCTCTTGCGCACGCCCGCGCATCCGCCCTGCCCGCTCGCCCTCGTCGCCGATCTCGGCGCACCCGAGACCGCCCGCCTCCCCGAGGAGCGCGGGATCACCCTGCTCGGCCGCGACTTCCCCCTTGTCGGCGGAGTCGAGGGCCCCCATTTCCCGGCCGCCATGATGCTTCATCTCACTTCGGGCCGCGTCGCGCCATGACCAGGGCCGCTGACAACATTCCCCGGCTCGTCCTCGTCACCGGCCCCTCGGGCGCCGGGCGGACTACCGCGATCAACGCGCTCGAGGATCTGGGCCACGAGGTCATCGACAATCTCCCCCTGTCGCTCCTGCCGCGGCTGGCCGAGGGGCCCCCGCTCGGTCATCCGCTCGCCGTCGGCATCGGCGCGAACAGCAGGGACTTCGCGCCCGGGGTGTTGATCGACATCATCGACCGGCTTGCAGACGGACCCGACCCCGACCCGTCGCTGGTCTTTCTCGACTGCGGCGAGGAGGAACTGATGCGCCGCTTCGCCACCACGCGCCGCCGCCATCCGTTCGACACCGGCGAGGGTCCGCGTCCCGCGCTCGCGCGCGAGCGCGCCCTCCTTCAGCCTCTGCGCGACCGCGCCGATTTCCTGATCGAGACCGACAATCTCAGCCCCCATGACCTCGCGCGCGCGATCGAGCACCTGTTCGCACCAGGGGGCCAGAGGCCGCTCACGGTCGGCCTGTATAGTTTCAGCTACCGCCGGGGCCTGCCGTCCGGTCTCGACCTCGTGTTCGACTGCCGCTTCCTGCGCAATCCGCACTGGGAGCCGACCCTGCGCGACCTCGACGGCTGCGACCCGCGCGTTGCCGCCTATGTGAATGAGGACGCGCGCCTCGGCCCGTTCATGGAGAAGCTCACCGATCTGATCCTCTTCCTCCTTCCCGCCGCACGTGAGGAAGGCAAGGCGCACCTGGCCATCGGCCTGGGCTGCACCGGCGGGCAGCACCGATCTGTCACAATCGTCGAAAGTCTTTCCCGCACCCTTGAAGAGGCGGGCTGGCCCGTGTCTAAACGGCATCGGGAACTTGAGCGCCTCGAAGGCGTCGCGGATCGGGGGCCGGGCCGATGATCGGCATTGTCATCGTGGCGCATGGCGGGCTGGCGCGGGAATTCCTCGCCACCGCCGAACATGTGGTCGGCCCGCAACCCGCGGTCGAGACGGTGGCGATCCAGCCCGACGACAACCGTTCCGAGAAGCGCGAACTGATCTGCGACGCGGCTGACCGGGTGGACCGGGGCGCGGGCGTCATCGTCGTGACGGACATGTTCGGCGGTTCGCCCTCGAACCTGGCGCTTCCGGCTTGCAGAGGCCATAACCGCCGGATTCTCTACGGCGCGAACATGCCGATGCTCATCAAGCTCATGAAGTCCCGTCACAAACCGATGGGCGAGGCCGTGCGCCTCTCGCTCGAGGCCGGGCGGAAATACATCGACTCCGCCATCATCGGCGAGGAACGCCTGTGCGGCTGGAGCGCCTGACGCATGGCGATGCGGCGGATGCGGATCGTCAACATCAAGGGCCTGCACGCGCGCGCTTCGGCCAGGCTGGTCGAGGTGGTCGAGCGTTTCGACGCAAGTGCCACGGTACGCGCCAATGGCGAGACGGCTTCGGGTGACAGCATCATGGGGCTGCTGATGCTCGCCGCCGCCATGGGCGACGAGATCGAGGTCGAGACCACGGGCACCGAGGCCGACTCGCTGCTGGCTTCCATCGTCGAACTGGTCGCCAGCGGGTTCGGCGAGGAAAACTGACTCAGCGCGAGGGAACCGGCACCTCGCCCCGGTAGTCGTAGAAGCCGCGCCCGGACTTGCGCCCGAGCCAGCCTGCCTCGACATATTTCACCAGGAGCGGACAGGGCCGGTATTTCGTATCGGCGAGCCCATCATGCAGCACGTTCATGATCGCGAGGCAGGTGTCGAGGCCGATGAAATCGGCCAGTTCCAGCGGCCCCATCGGGTGATTGGCCCCCAGCCGCATCGCCATGTCGATCGAACGGACATCGCCCACGCCCTCGAACAGCGCATAGACCGCCTCGTTGATCATCGGGATCAGGATCCGGTTGACGATGAAGGCGGGGTAATCGGTTGCGGTGGCCGCAGTCTTGCCCAGCTTCTCGACAACGGCCGCGCAGGCATCGAATGTGGCCTGATCAGTGGCGATCCCGCGAATCAGCTCGACAAGCTGCATCACCGGCACCGGGTTCATGAAGTGGAAACCCATGAACTTCTCGGGCCGGTCGGTGCGGCTCGCCAGCCGCGTGATCGAGATCGAGGAGGTGTTTGTGGTCAGGATCGTCTCCGCGCCCAGATGCGGGGCGAGATCGGCGAAGATGCGGTGCTTCACCTCCTCGTTCTCGGTGGCGGCCTCGATGATCAGGTCGCTCGGGCCGAGATCGGCAAGTTGCGTCGTGGTCGCGATCCGGCCAAGTGCCGCGTCGCGGTCCTCGCCGGTAATCGTGCCCTTGTTGATCTGGCGCTCGAGGTTGCGGGTGATCTTCTCCATCGCGCGGGCCAGCGCCTCCTCGCTGATGTCGCTGAGCCGCACCTCGTGACCGGCCAGCGCCATGACATGGGCGATGCCGTTGCCCATCTGCCCCGCGCCCACGATGCCCACGCTCCTGATCGCCATCTTCATCCCCTCGCCTTTGCAGGCGCAGCATAAAAGCCGCCACCCGCAACGACAAGCCACGGCGGCGGGATCGCTCGAATTGTCCGCTTAGCATTTTCGCAAGGCTTCCCGCCGAACCCTGCTCCCGGGTGAATAACAGTGGTGGGAATCATGCATGGCGATCAGTCGCTCGATGCAGGGCTCGATTATGCGCCCTGCCAGTATCCGGGGTCACGACTCTATTTTCGCGGACCGGCGCGCGATCTGTCGCGGCCCTATATCGCCTTTCTCGGCGGGACGGAGACTTACGGGAAATTCATCACACGCCCCTTTCCCGTGCTGGTCGAGGCGGCGCTCGGGCAGAGCTGCGTCAATCTGGGCGTGGTCAACGCCTCGGTTGATGCGCTGACCAGCGATCCCGGCATCCAGGACATCGCACGCGAGGCCGAGGTGCGGGTGCTGCAGGTGCCCGGCGCACATCTGCTCTCGAACCGCTTCTATACGGTGCATCCGCGCCGCAACGACCGTTTCGTGCGTGCCTCCACCGTTCTGACCGCGCTTTATTCCGAAGTCGATTTCACCGAAATCTGCTTCGTCGGCCATCTGCTGCAGCGCCTGCACGACGTCTCGACCGAGCGTTTCCAAATCCTGCGCGAAGAACTGCAGACGGCCTGGGCCGCGCGGATGCGCAGTTATCTGGCTGACCTGGGGCCCGCGACACTGCTTCTGTGGTTCGCGGCGCAGCTTCCGTCGGACACGCCCTGGGAAGACCGGCCCGATCCGCTGCGCATCGAGCCCGCCTTCGTCACGCGCCGCATGGTCGACGCGCTCCGCCCGCTCGTGCGCGGTGTGATCATGGCGATGCCGTCGGCCCGGGCCATGGCCAGCGGCACCGAAGGCATGATCTTCACCCCCAGTCAGGAGAGCGCGGCCAGCGCCCTCCTACCACCCGCAGCCCATGCCGAGGCGGCCGCTGCCATCACGCGCGCGCTACGCCTGCCTGCAGGAGAAGAGGATCACGCGCCGCCGATCCGTCAGCCGGTCGGCGGCGCGCGCCAGATCAGAGCTTGCCGGTCAGTTCCGGAAGCGCCTCGAACAGATCCGCCACAAGGCCAAGGTCGGCCACCTGGAAGATCGGCGCTTCCTCGTCCTTGTTGATCGCGACGATCACGCGCGAATCCTTCATCCCGGCAAGGTGCTGGATCGCGCCCGAGATCCCCGCCGCGATGTAAAGGTCGGGTGCCACGACCTTGCCGGTCTGGCCGACCTGCCAGTCGTTCGGCGCATAGCCGGAATCGACCGCCGCGCGCGAGGCGCCGATGGCGGCACCGAGCTTGTCGGCCAGGGCCTCGATCAGCGCGAAACTGTCCTTCGAGCCGACACCGCGCCCGCCCGAGACCACGATTTTCGCAGAGGTCAGCTCCGGCCGGTCCGAACTGGCCACGCGGTCCTCGACCCAGACCGACAGGCCGGGGTCCGCCGGGGCGGCAACCGTCTCGACCGGGGCCGAACCGCCCGTGCCGGTGGCATCGAAGCCCGCCGTGCGCACCGAGAAGACCTTGACCGGATCGGTCGAACGCACCGTCTGCAGCGCGTTGCCCGCGTAGATCGGGCGCTCGAATGTCTCGGCGTCGATCACTTCGGTGACATCGGCGATGATCATCACATCGAGAAGTGCGGCCACGCGCGGCAGCACATCCTTGGCAAAGGCTGTCGAGGCCGAGGCGATATGGCTGTAATCCGCCGCCAGCGAATGGACGAGGGCCGCATTGGCCTCGGCCATGTCATGCGAGAGCAGGTCGTCCTCGGCCACGAGAACCCTGGCCACGCCCTGCAGCGTCGCCGCCTCGTCGGCCGCGGCCTTCGCGCCCGCGCCGGTCACCAGCACATGCACATCGCCCAGCGACGCGACTGCCGTCAGCGCCTTGGCGACCGAATCCGTGGCGAGATTGCCGCCGACCACTTCGGCAAGAAGGAGAACCGTCATCAGATCACCCCCGTTTCCTTGAGTTTCGCCACAAGTTCATCGACCGAGGCCACCTTGACCCCCGCCTTGCGCGCCGGCGGTTCCGCCGTCCTGATCGGGGTCAGGCGCGGCGTGACGTCCACGCCGTAATCGGCGGGTGTCTTTTCATCGAGCGGCTTCTTCTTGGCCTTCATGATGTTCGGCAGCGACGCGTAGCGCGGCTCGTTGAGGCGCAGGTCGGCGGTGATGATCGCAGGGAGCTTTACCTCGATCACCTGCAACCCGCCGTCCACTTCGCGCGTGACGCGGGCCTTGCCGTCCTCGATCTTCACCTCCGAGGCAAAGGTCGCCTGCCCCCAGCCCAGCAGGGCCGCGAGCATCTGGCCGGTGGCGTTCATGTCGTTGTCGATGGCCTGCTTGCCGGCGATGATGAGACCCGGCTGCTCGTCTTTCGCGACGGCGGCGAGGATCTTGGCCACGGCAAGCGGTTCGATGTCCTGATGCACGTCATCGGTCGCGACGACCAGAATCGCCCGGTCCGCGCCCATCGCCATGGCGGTGCGCAGCACCTCCTGCGACTGTTTGACACCGATCGAGACGACGACGATTTCGTCGGCAACCCCGGCCTC
>CAYUBT010000034.1:0-18008 GCA_964443055.1 uncultured Rubellimicrobium sp. | reverse complement strand
GTCAGCGAAGCAACCCGGATGCCCGACGTTTCTGGCTTGCCGCGTCGGCTGCGCCTCCTCGCAATGACGATGGGAAAGGGCGCCGCCACCCCCGCCATTGCGAGGAGGCGTCAGCCCGCGCAGACGCGGCAGTGGCGGCTATTCCCCGGCGTTGGCCGGCGAGGCGTTCAGCAGACCATAGTTCTGCTCGCCGAGGTTGGCGTAGAGGTCGAGCTGGGTTTCGAGGTAGTCGATATGCCCCTCCTCGTCCGCGATCAACTCGTCGAACAACGCGCGGCTCACATAGTCGCCCGCCTTGTCGCAATATTCGCGTGCTTCCTTGTAAAGGTCGCGGGCGCCATGCTCGGCCGCCAGATCCGCCTCCAGCACTTCCTTCACGTTCTGCCCGATCCGCAGCGGGTCCAGTTTCTGCAGGTTGGGGTGACCTTCCAGGAAGATGATGCGGTCGATGAAGCGGTCCGCGTGGTGCATCTCCTCGATCGATTCGGCACGCGCCTTCTCGGCCAGCTTGCCATAGCCCCAGTCGTTCAGAAGCCGGTAGTGCAGCCAGTACTGGCTGACGGCCGTCAGTTCGGACCGCAGGCCTGTGTTGAGATATTCGATGACCTTGGTATCACCCTTCACGGCACACTCCTTCTGCCTGTAGCGACCCCCGGGTCGCCTGGGTTGCAGCTGTGATCAGAGTAACCGGTGCCTGCGCGATGTCCACAGGCGATGGCATGCAGCAGGTCGCATTCCGGCTGTTTTCGACCGGTGGCGGCCGGTTACAGCCTGCGGACCCGCAGCACCGGCATCTGCGGCCGGGCCGTATCCGCCTCGAGATCTGCGGCCCGATCGACCGCCAGCGCCTCGCAGCCGCGCATGGTCTCGAGGAACAGCGTCATGCAGCCGCCGCAGTCGGCCCGCCGCCCCATCGCACGATAGATCCGGCCGGGGGTGATGATCGCCTGCGGGTCGGAGGCACGCATCCAGCCCACCGCCGAACGGATGTCGTGGTCCGAGATTCGCATGCAGTGACAGACCATCATCCGCCCGATTCCCCTGTGGCTGCGCCGGATCTGCACAATAGGTGACAAGTTCTCTCGGGAATGACAAGCGGAAATCCGACCCGCCGGATCCAACCTGCCGGATCCGGGGCCTGATCCCGGAATCGAACATCTAATCGCGATAGACCACGACTTCGGGCAACGAGGTGAGCGGCACATCGAGGAGCCGCATCGCCGCAAGGCTGATCTCGCCGCCGCCGGCAGTGCTGCCGCCGCTGGGACGCAGTTCCAGCGCGACGGACTTGCCGTTGGCGCGGTTCTCTACACGGCCCATGGTCACGTCGCTCACGAGGCCGGTGCGCAGCCACAGGCCCGGCTCGGCAGGCGGGCCAAGCGAGATCACCGTGGTCCCGAGCCGCACCGCCCCGGCCCGTGCTGGCGCGGCGGTGGCGGCCGCACGCTGTTCGGCGGTGGTCGTGTCGAACTCCTCGGCCGTGCGCGCCGCAGGCGGCGGGGCCGGGGCGGCGGCCGGGATCGCCTCGGCCGTATCGGTTCCGGGCAGCGAATCAGGCTCGGCATCCTCGAGGGAGGCGCAGGCGGCAATGGCGAATGCAAGGGCCGCAAGAAGGGCTGATACGCGGATCATGGGCGGAGTGTCGCACAGGCCCGGCCCCCGGACAATCGGAGGAATCACCCGGGACCATATCTCCGCGCATCCTGTGCGGACGACTCCGGCGAGGGCCGGACGGCTTCGCCACCGGGGTTCCGAATCGAGTCACTGCGGGGAGAGAAGCCGGTGCGGCAAGCCAGAAACGTCGGGCCCACTGCGTTGCTTCGCTTGGGTTGCTCCACTCGCGCCCGCAATGACGGAGGAAGTGGCGGGCCCGGAGCCCTGCGGCTGCCACGGCCTGCCCTTGCGGCCCCACCCTCGGAGGCATAGACTCTCCCCATGCACCTCACACATCCCCCGCTCATCGACACATTCGCGCGCCGCATCACCTATCTGCGCATCTCTGTCACGGATCGCTGCGACTTCCGCTGCGTCTACTGCATGTCCGAGGCGATGGAATTCCTGCCCAAGCGCGACCTGCTGACGCTCGAGGAACTCGACCGGCTCTGCTCGACCTTCATCGACCTCGGCATCACCAAACTTCGCGTGACCGGCGGCGAGCCGCTGGTGCGGCGCAATATCATGAGCTTCTTCCGGGCGATGGGCCGCCATGTCGAAAGCGGCGCGCTGAAGGAGCTGACCGTCACCACCAATGGGAGTCAGCTCGAGCGTTTTGCCGATGAACTTTACGACGCAGGCGTGAGGCGGATCAACGTCTCGCTCGACACGCTCGATGCCGACAGGTTCAAGGCGATCACCCGCTGGGGCCGGTTCGCCCAGGTGATGGCCGGGATCGACGCGGCACAGGCGGCCGGGCTGAAGGTGAAGCTGAACACCGTTGCGCTCAAGGGCGTGAACGAGGACGAACTGTTCACGATGACCGAATTCGCCGCCTCGCGCGGGATGGATCACACCTGGATCGAGGTCATGCCGATGGGCGACCTCGGTAACGAGAACCGGCTCGACCAGTACTGGCCCCTCACCGCACTGCGCGCGCGGCTGGCGGAGCGCTACACGCTCACCGACCTGCCCGATTCGACCGGCGGTCCGGCGCGCTATGTGCGGGTCGAGGAAACCGGCCAGCGGATCGGCTTCATCACCCCGCTGAGCCATAATTTCTGCGAAAGCTGCAACCGCGTGCGCGTCACCTGCACCGGCGAGATCTACACCTGTCTCGGGCAGGAGGGCCATATGGACCTGCGCGCACCCTTGCGGGCCTCCGAGGGTAACCGGCAGCTTGAAGACGCGATCCGCGCGGCCATCGCGATCAAGCCCAAGGGCCATGACTTCGACTATTCGCGCGGGGTCGTGGGTGGCCAGATCAGCCGCCACATGAGCCATACCGGCGGCTGATGCCCCCGCTCCTGCGCCTCTGGCGGCTGGCAGCACGTCTGGGCGGCTCGCTCGTCGCCAACCGCATGGCGGCGAAACGGCGCGGCGAAGGTGTGTCCCGGGCCCGGCTTGCGGAGTTGCGCGGCATCGCCACCCTGCCCCGGCCCGGGGGTGCGCTGGTCTGGCTCCATGCGGCAAGCGTGGGCGAAAGCCTCTCGCTCCTGCCGCTGATCGCGGCGATGCGGGCGGCGCAACCCGGCCTTTCCTTCCTCGTCACCACCGTCACCCCGACTTCGGCCGCGATCATGGCCGTGCGCCTGCCCGAAGGGGCATTTCATCAGTTCGCGCCGGTGGATGCCCCTGGCTATCTGCGCCGCTTCCTGCGCCACTGGCGGCCCGGCCTGCTGGTGGTGGTGGAAAGCGAGATCTGGCCGGTGATGCTCACCGAAACCGACCGTGCCGGGATTCCCCGCGCGCTCGTCAATGCCCGGCTGTCGGAACGCTCGCTGGCGCGATGGGCCGGGGTGCCGGCAACCGCGCGGGCGCTGCTTGCGCCTTTTCGCCTCGTGACCGCGCAGACTGCGGAGGTGGCAGAAGCGCTCACAACGCTTGGCGCACGAGATGTGCGGCAGGTCGGCAACCTGAAGGCCGCCGCCATCGCCCCGCCCGCCGATCCGACCATTCTCGCCGGTTTGCGCAACGCGATCGGCGCACGTCCGGTCTGGGCCGCGGTCTCGACCCATGAGGGCGAGGAAGGCATCGCCCTCGCCGCCCATGAGGAGGTGCGCCGGTCCCTGCCCGATGCGCTCCTGATCCTGTGCCCGCGCCACCCCGAGCGGGCCGGTGCCATCTCCGCTCTCGCACCCATGACCCGCCGCAGCCGGGGCGAGGGGCCGGAGGGCGCGGTCTGGCTGGTCGACACATTGGGCGAGACCGGGCTCTGGTATCGCCTTGCTCCGGTGATCTTCCTCGGCGGCTCGCTCGTGGAGGCGGGAGGCCATAACCCGTGGGAGGGCGCATTGTCAGGCACCGCGCTTCTGCACGGGGCCCTCGTCGCCAATGCGCAGGAGGCATGGGATATGCTGGATACCGGGGGCGGTGCGCGCGTGGTCACGGCGGACTCATTGGGGGAAACGGTCACGGCACTGCTGGCCGCACCGGATAGCGCACGCATCATGGCCGCCGCAGGCAAGGCCCTTGCCCTTGAACAGGAACGGCCTGCCGACGAGATTGCGGGCGCGCTCCTTGCCCTTGTCGACAACAATCCGAGGCAGGCATGACAGCCGATCCCGCGACACTCGATGTCATCGCACCGAGTTTCAAGCACCGCTGGTCAGGGGTCAGTTCGACCGTGATCCGCCTCGTGCCGATCCAGGCGCGCGAGATCGCCATCGCCGCCTGCGGCCCGCGCCTGCCGGAGGATGTGCCGCAGATAAGGTTGTCGCAGCTTCTGACCCTGCCCCGAAGCGGCCCCCATGGCGCGCGGGTCTTCCACGCACGCCGCAACATCGAGATGCTGGCCGGGCTGGCACTGAAACATGTGCTGCGCAAGCGGCTGAAGCTCATGTTCACCTCCGCCGCGCAGCGCGAGCACAGCCGCTGGAGCCGGATTCTCATCCGCCGGATGGACCGCATCGTTGCGACCTCGGTGCGCTCGGGCTCCTATCTCAAGGTTCCCCATAGCGTTCAGCACCACGGGATCGACACCTCTTCCTTCGCCCCGCCCGAGGACCGGGCCGCATTGCGCAGCCGCCTCGGCCTCGATCCCGATGCCGTGATTCTCGGCTGTTTCGGGCGGCAGCGCCCGCAGAAGGGGACCGACCTGTTCGTCGATGCGATGATCGCGCTCCTGCCCTCGCGCCCCGGTCACCAGGCGATCATCATGGGCGGAGTCACCCCGCAGTTCGAGGGGTTCCAGCGCAAGCAGAAGGCAAAGGTCGCCGCCGCCGGCCTGCAGGACCGTATCCTGTTCCTGCCTGAGGATCAGAGCTTTTCAATCGCGCCATGGTTCCAGGCCATCGACCTTTACATCGCCCCGCAGCGGCATGAAGGATTCGGCCTCACCCCGATTGAATCCATGGCCTGCGGCACTCCGGTGGTGGCAACGACCGCCGGTGCCTTCGAGGAACTGGTGGTGCATGAGGGAACCGGCCTGATCGTGCCCGTGAATGACCCGCAAGCGCTGCAGACCGCCATCGCCCGCGCGCTCGACAACCCGGAAGAACGCCGCGCATGGGGCGAGGCCGGGCCTGCCCATGTCGCCGCGCATTTCCGCATCGAGGACGAGGCCGCCGCACTCAACGCGATCTATCGGGAGCTTCTGGGCCCCTGATCCAGGGCGCGGATCCGCCACGCCTTTCGTGATTGCGGGCGGTCAGCCAGGCGACCGGGTGTTCCCACATCTCTGACTTGCCGCGCCGCCTTCGGCTCCTCGCAATGACGAAGGGAGCTGTCGTGACAGGTGATCGCTCAGAGGCGCTTCATCACCTCGGCGGTGAAATCCTCGCCGCGTTTCTCGAAATTCGCATACTGGTCGAAACTCGCGGCAGCGGGGGCGAGCAGCACGGTGTCGCCCGGCTCCGCATCCTCCATCGCGCGTGCGACAGCGACAGCCATCGTCCCGCAGGATTCCGCCTCGATCCCCGGCAGTTGCGCGATGAAATGCGCGGGATCGGCCCCGATCACATAGGCCTTCGCGACATGGCCCAGATGCGGGGCGAGCGTGCCCACCCCGCCCTCTTTCTCGGCACCGCCGCAGATCCAGCGGATGCGCGGAAAGGCCGACAGCGCGCGGGCGGCGGAATCCACATTCGTGGCCTTGGAATCGTTGACGAAGCTCACGCCGTCCTTCTCCGCAATCCTTTGCGAACGATGCGGCAGGCCGGGATAGCCGGCCAGCGCCGCCTCGATCTCGCGCGGGGCAAGGCCGAGCGTGCGCGCCACCGCCCAGGCCGCGCAGGCGTTCTGGTGATTATGCGCGCCGGGCAGATTGGCGATGCCGCGCAGATCGACGCTCGCCACCTGCCGCCCGCGCCGCCATTCGGCGAGAAACCCCTTCTTCGCCATCACCGCCCAGGCGAAACCGTCCGGCCTGCCCCCGGACATCACCCGGATGATACGGTCGTCCCCGGATCCCTGCCCCAGTTCGGCGGCCAGAAATCGTCCCTCCTCCTCGTCGACACCGATCACGGCACGATCCGGCCCGCCCTGGGTGAAAAGCCGCGCCTTGGCCGCGAAATAGCCGCCTCGCCCGCCGTGACGGTCAAGGTGATCGGGCGAGAGGTTGGTGAAGACGCCGATATCCGGCGTCAGTGCGCGGGCGAGTTCGGTCTGGTAGGACGACAGTTCCATCACCACCACCTCGCCCTCGCCCGGCGGGTCGAGGTCGAGAACGCTGCGCCCGATATTGCCGCCAAGCTGCACCGCACGACCCGCCTGCACGAGGATATGCCGGATCAGCGCACTGACCGTCGACTTGCCGTTCGAGCCGGTGACGGCGACGACGCGCGGGGTGATGTCGAACCGCTCCCAGTCGGTCCCGGCATAGGAGCGGAAGAACAGGCCCACGTCATTGTCGACCGGCACGCCCCGGCGCAGGGCCTCGGCGATCACGGGATGCGGTGCGGGGTAGAGATGCGGGATGCCGGGCGAGGTGACAAGCAGGCCGATCCCGTCCCATTCCCGGGCCCGGGTCAGGTCGGCCACAGCGAAGCTCCCGGCCTCGGCCGCCGCACGGGCGGTTTCGCTGTCGTCCCAGACGACAGGCTCCGCCCCCCCCTCGCGCAGCGCGAGCGCCGTGGCCCGGCCCGTCCGGCCCCAGCCCAGCACCCCGACCCGCACCCCGGCAAGGCCCCTGACCGCAATCATTGCCGCTCCCTTCAGCGAACCTTCAGCGTCGCCAGCCCGATCATGGCCAGAACCATGGCCACGATCCAGAAGCGGATGACGATCTGCGGCTCGGACCAGCCTTTCTTCTCGAAATGGTGGTGGATCGGCGCCATCAGGAAAATCCGCCGCCCGGTACGCTTGAAATAGCCCACCTGGATGATGACCGAGAGCGCCTCGACCACGAAGAGCCCGCCGACAATGGCCAGAACGATCTCGTGCTTGATCGCCACGGCCACGGCCCCCAGCGCACCGCCCAGCGCCAGCGATCCGGTGTCGCCCATGAAGACAGCGGCCGGCGGGGCGTTGTACCACAGGAAGCCCAGCCCCCCGCCGATCAGCGCCGCACAGAAGACCAGGATCTCGGCCGTGCCCGGCACGGCATGAACGCCCAGATCATTGGCGATGGCAGTCGAGCCCACGACATAGGTGATGACCCCGAATGCCCCCGCCGCGATCATCACCGGCATGATCGCCAGCCCGTCCAGCCCGTCGGTCAGGTTCACCGCATTGGCCGAGCCAAGGATCACAAGCACCGAAAACGGCACGTAGAACCAGCCCAGATTGATGAGCACATCCTTGAACACCGGCACCGCAAGCTGCCCGGCCAGCGCGTCCGGATGGTATTGCTCGACGAACCACGCGGCAAGCGCCGCGATGACGATGCCCACAAGGATGCGCAGCTTGCCCGAGACTCCCGCGCTCGTCTGGGCGCTGACCTTCGCGTAATCATCGGCAAAACCGAGCACGGCGAAGGAGAGCGTCACCAGCAGCACCATCCAGACGAAGGGATTGTCGAGCCGCGCCCAGAGGAGCGTGCCCACCGCCAGCGCCGAGATGATCAGCAGCCCGCCCATCGTCGGCGTGCCCGCCTTGGCGAGATGCGTCTCGGGTCCGTCGTCGCGGATCGGCTGGCCCTTGCCCTGCGCGCGGCGCAGCACGTCGATCAGGGGGCGGCCGAAGACGAAGCCGAACAGAAGCGCCGTCAGGAAGGCCCCGCCTGCGCGAAAGGTGATGTAGCGAAAGAGATTGAAGAAGCCGCCGTCGGTGCCGAACGTGCTCAGCCAGTATAACATCTCAATTCTTGCCTTCCGCTGCCCGTCCCGTCTGCGGCGCGCTCAGCGCCGCCACAAGGCGCGACACATGGCTGCCCTTCGATCCCTTGACAAGCACCACGTCGCCGGGATGCACGAAATGGCGCAACCGGGGCACAAGCTCGTCCGCCGTTGCCACCCATTCACCGCGCCTGACCGCAGGCAGGGCCTCGTGCAGGGCCGCCATGCGGGGGCCGACACAATGGACGATGTCGATCCGCTCCATCGCCGCATCACCGGCAAGCGCCCGGTGCAGGGCGTGTTCCTCCGGCCCCAGTTCCAGCATGTCGCCGAGGATCGCGACGCGACGCCGTCCCCCGGCCCCGGCCAGCACCGCAAGCGCCGCTGTCATCGAGGCGGGATTGGCGTTGAAGGCGTCGTCGATCAGGTCGAATGCCGCGTCGTCGATCATCGGATCAAGCACCACGCGCGCGCGCCGTCCGCGCCCCTCGGGCGGCATCCAGCCACCCAGCGCCAGAAGCGCATGCGCGCGGTCCAGCCCGAGCGCGTCGTTCGCCGCAACGGTGCCCAGAGCGTTCATCAGGAAATGCGTGCCCTCGCCGCCGACCTTGATCAGAAAGCGCGCCTCGCCCGCCGACGCCTCGGCCACGCTCGCGCCTTCCGCGACATGGGGCGCAAGAAGGCGATAGTCGTTGCCTTCGCCCTGCCCGAAGGTCACGGCCCGCGCGCGGGCCTCGCGCGCGGCCTCGAGCAGGATCGGCGTCTGGGCCAGATCGCCGTTCATGACCGCAATCCCGCCTTGCTCCAGCCCCTCGCAGATCGCGCCCTTCTCGGCGGCGATGGCGTCGAGCCCGCCCAGGTCCGCAAAGGCTTCGAGATGCGCGGGCGCAACCGTCGTCACCAGCGCCACATGCGGGCGGGCCATGCGCGCCAGCGGCGCAGTCTCGCCGGGGTGGTTCATACCGATCTCGATCACGGCGAAATCCGCCTCCGCCGGCAGCCGGGCGAGGGAGAGCGGCACGCCCCAGTGGTTGTTGTAGCTCGCCTCGGCGGAATGGACGGTCCCGGCTTCGGCCAACGCAAGCGCGAGCATGGTCTTGGTCGAGGTCTTGCCCGCCGATCCCGTCACCGCCACGACCCGGGCCCGGGACCGCGCCCGGCCCGCGCGGCCCAATGCCTCGAGCCCGGCCTGCACGTCATCCACGATCAGGAGCGGCGCAGTCTCCGCCACGCCCTCGGGGATGCGCGACACCATCGCCGCCGCTGCCCCTGCCGCCAGCGCCTCCGCCACGAAATCATGCCCGTCGCGCGCGGCCTTCAGCGCCACGAACAGATCACCCGGCACGAGGCTGCGCGTGTCGATGGACACGCCGCCCGCCACCCAGTCGCCGGTCGCGCGACCACCCGTCGCGGCGGCGGCCTCCGCCGCGCTCCACAATATCTTTCCCATCTTCGCGAAATCACCCCCGCCGGAAGCAGACGCCCCGTGCTGTTCCCCGGCCGTCACGCGCGCGCCTCGAGCGCCGCGACCGCGATCGACGCCTGTTCGGCATCGTCGAACGGATAGACCGTGTCGCCCACGATCTGCCCGGCCTCATGCCCCTTGCCGCAGATGATGAGCGCATCCCCCGGCCCGAGCCCGGCCGCGCCGCGCAGGATCGCGTCGGCGCGGTCGCCGATCTCGACGGCCTCGCCGCCCGCCTCCTGCACACCGGCCATGACGGCGGCACGGATCGTCGCAGGCTCCTCGCTGCGGGGGTTGTCGTCGGTGACGATGACCAGGTCGGCCGCTTCCGCAGCCGCACGCCCCATGAGAGGGCGCTTCGTCCGGTCACGGTCGCCGCCCGCGCCGATGATCGCTGTGATCCGGCCCATGACATGCGGGCGAAGCGCCGCAAGCGCCGTGGCCACCGCATCGGGGGTATGCGCGTAATCGACATAGATCGCCGCGCCATTCGCGCGGCTGGCCGCATGCTGCATCCGCCCGCGCACCGTGGTCAGGCGCGGCAGGACGGCAAAGACCTCGTCCGCATCCTCGCCCGAACCGATGGCCAGGGCGGCGGCAAGCAGCGCGTTTCCGGCCTGGAACCCGCCCACGAGCGGCAGATGAACCTGCATCCGCGCGCCCTGCCAGGAGAAGAGCAGTTCCTGCCCGGCAGGCTCGAACCGCTGGCCCATCAGGCGCAGCCGCGCGGCCTCGCCCCGGCCCACGCCGATCACCTCATGACCGCAGGCGGCGGCACGCAGGGCCACCTCATCGCCATGCGGATCGTCGAGATTGACAGCGGCCACACCCTCGTCGGGCAGGAGCCGCTCGAAGAGGCCCATCTTCGCCTCGAAATATTCATCCATCCCGTCGTGATAATCGAGATGGTCCTGCGTGAGATTGGTGAATCCGGCGGCAGCAAGCCAGACGCCGTCGAGCCTGCGCTGGTCGAGTCCGTGGGACGAGGCCTCCATCGCCCCATGCGTCACGCCCTGCGCCGCCGAATCGGCGAGAATCCGGTGCAATGTCACCGGATCGGGGGTGGTCTGGCCAAGGGCGGCACTGACCGCCCCCTCGACGCCGGTGGTGCCCAGATTGATGGCCGCATGGCCCAGGGCCTCCCAGATCATGCGGGTGAAGGTGGCGACCGAAGTCTTGCCGTTGGTGCCGGTCACCGCAACCATCGTCGCGGGCTGCGCGCCGAACCACAGGGCGACGGCACGGGCGAAACAGCCGCGGGCGTCTTCGCAGAGCGCCACGGGCACTCCGGCACGCTGCAGCTCGACTCCGGCCAGGCGCGCGCCTTCGGCATCGGTCAGCACCGCCGCCGCCCCCGCCGCCATGGCCGCTCGCAGATGGGTGGCCCCGTGGACATGCGCACCGGGAAGGGCGGCAAACAGCATTCCCGCCCGGATCGTCCGGCTGTCGGCACTGATTCCGGTCAGCCAGACCTCGGCCCCGCCCTGCGCGGTGAGTCCCAGATCGGCGAGACTTGCCGAGCGCCGTTCCGTCATGACCGCCCCCCTTGTGCCCGGACGGGTTACACCGGGCCGCACATCGCTTCAACCGGCAGCCTGCCGCCCGCAGGGCCCGGAACGCATGCTGCGGTGAGGTTCGGGGCCTGCTCCTTCCCCATCGTCATCGCGAGGAGCCGGAGGCGACGCGGCAAGCCAGAGACGTGGGAGGACTGGCTTGCTTCGCTACGCTCGCCATGACGAAGAGGAAGGGTGCTGTCCTCCGCTCCCGCCATGCTCACGCCGGATCGTTCCCCGTGGGCCGCAGTCCCAGAAGCGGCGCGACGCGGCGGATCACTTCGGTCGCCACGGGCACGGCCGTCCAGCCTGCGGTGCGGCGCGGTTGCGGCCCCGAGGTCTCGACCGGCTCGTCAAGCGTGACGACCAGCACGTAGCGCGGAGCCTCGGCCGGGAAGAAGCCCGCGAAGGTCGCGAGATTGCGGTCTTCCTGGTAGCCGCCGCGCCCGGGCTTCTCGGCGGTGCCGGTCTTGCCGCCGATCATGTAGGAGTCGATATCGGCAAAACTCGCGGTGCCATCCGTCACCACACGGCGCAGCATCATGCGCACCTGCGCCGAGGTCCGCTCGGAGATGACGCGCTCGCCCGCGATCGCCCGCTCCTGACGCAGGAGCGTGGGCACGACGCGCGTGCCGCCATTGACAAGCGTCGCATAGGCCGCCGCCAGATGCAGCGAGGAGACCGAAATCCCGTGGCCGTATGCCACGGTCAGCGTGGTCAGATCCGACCAGTTGCTCTGGACGATGGGCGCGCCGGTCGGGGCCTCGACCATCTCGAGCGGCGTCGCCTCGGTCAGGCCCAGAGACGACAGGAACGCACGCTGACGCACGGGCCCGGCCATCTGGCCCAGCCGCGCCGACCCGACATTGGACGATTCCGCGATCACGTCGGAAACCGACATCTCGGGCGGCATGTAGTGGTTGTCGGTGATCCGGAATCTGCCCCAGGTGAGCGGACCGCGCGTGTCGATCATCGTGTCGGGATTCACCAGCCCAAGGTCGAGCGCCTGCGCGGCAGCGAAGATCTTGAAGACCGAGCCCAGTTCATAGACCCCCTGCATGGCCCGGTTGAAGAGCGGGCTGTCGGCGGCATCCCCCGACGCCAGCGGCGCGGGGCGGTTGTTGGGATCGAAATCGGGCAGCGAGGCCATGGCGATGATCTCGCCGGTATGCACGTCCATGAGGATGCCGGCCGCGCCCTTCGCATTCATGATCGTCACGCCGCCGTCGAGCACTTCCTCCATCGTCGCCTGGACGGTGAGGTCGATGGACAGTGCAAGCGGCTCGCCCTCGTTCGCGGGGTCGCGAAGGCGGGCGTCGAAATAGCGCTCGACGCCTGCGGTGCCGATCACCTCGGCGCTGTGCACGCCCTCGCGGCCGTAGCCGTAGCCGCCAAGCACATGCGCGGCGATGGGACCGTTGGGATAAAGCCGCATCTCGCGCGGACCGAACAGGAGACCCGGCTCGCCGATATCGTGGACGGCCTGCATCTGTTCGGGGCTGATCTGGCGGCGAATCCACAGGAACGTCCGCTCGCCGGTGAAATCGCGCAGGAGACGTTCGCCGTCGAGTTCGGGGAAGATCCGCACAAGCTCCGCGGCGGCGCGCTGCGGGTTCACCATCTGGCGCGGCTGGGCGTAAAGGGACTGGGTCTCGAAATTGGTGGCGAGGATGCGGCCGTTGCGGTCGGTGATATCCGCGCGCTGGTTGACGATCGGATTGCCGGTCGCCTCGGCCACGGGCTCCTGCGCCTCGCTCGAGGCGAGCACCGCCATCCGCCCGCCGATGGCAGCAAATCCGATGATGAAGGCGAGGGTCAGAAGCACCAGCCGGAATTCCGCACGCGCCCGGGCGCGATCGCGCATCTCCTCGTGTCGGCGGCGGCGGTTCTCGGCCTCGATCAGATCGGGATTCTCTCCCGAATCGCGCGCCCTCAGGATCCGGGCGAGCGGGCGCAGGGGGCGGCGGACGGGCGCGATGTCGCTCACAACGGCTCCTCCCCGTCGCGCGGACCCATGTCGGACGAGACCTGCGTCATGTCGAGAAGCGGCACATATTCCTCGGGTGCCATCGGGATGCGACCCATGGAATCGAAACTCTCGGGCATAAGCGGCACAAGCATCAGACGCTGATAGTTGATGTTCACGAGATCACGCAGCCGGTCGGGGCGGTTCAGATAGGCCCATTCGGCATTGAGCATGTTGATGCGTGCATGGGCCGCACCGATCTGGCGGTTGAGGTCGCGCAACTCGCGCAGGCTCGTCTGCGTGGCGTAATTCTCCTGATACGCCCAGAAGCCAAGGCCAAGGAAACTCGCGCCGGCCAATAGATAGAGAAGCCCCTTCATCCTGCTTTCTCCTTCAGGACCGGCGCACCAAGCGCGACCGGATCGACCGCGCGCGCGGGCGCATCGGTGCGCTTCACCATGCGCAGCCGCGCCGAACGCGCGCGGGGGTTGGCGGCGATCTCGTCCTCGTCGGCGTCGCGCTTGCGCAGGAGGATGGCAAAGGTCGGGTCGGGCTCGGCCACGGCCGGTCCGTGACGGCTGCCCCGCCCCGCCTCGCCCGCGCGGCTCTGCATGAAACGCTTCACGATCCGGTCCTCGATGGAATGGAAGGTGACCACCGCAAGGATTCCGCCGGGCTTCAGCGCCCGCTCGGCGGCCATCAGCCCGGCGACAAGTTCGCCATATTCGTCATTCACCGCGATGCGGATCGCCTGGAAGCTGCGGGTCGCCGGGTGATGCTGGCCCGGCTTCCTGCGCGGCAGGACCGAGGCGATACAGTCGGCGAGTTCGAGCGTGCGCGCAAGGGGCCGACGGGCGACTATGGCGCGGGCGATGCGCCGCGCGGCGCGTTCCTCGCCGTAGAGATAGAGCAGGTCCGCCAGCGTGGCCTCGTCCATCGTGTTGACGATATCCGCAGCGGTGCGCCCGCCCCGCCCCATGCGCATGTCGAGCGGCCCGTCCTGGCGGAAGGAAAATCCGCGCTCGGCCTGATCAAGCTGCATGGACGAGACGCCAAGATCGAGCACCACCCCGTCGAGCGGTCCGCCCGCATGGGTCTCGAGTTCCGAAAACCGCCCCTCGACCAGCCGCAGCCGCTCGCCCAGGTCCCCGGCCCAGGGGGTGGCAAGTGCCAGCGCGCCCGGATCGCGGTCCACCGCCGTCACCCTGTCGGCCCCGGCATCGAGCAGCGCGCGCGTATAGCCGCCTGCTCCGAAAGTGCCATCGAGCCAATGTCCCCTCACCGGCTGCGCGGCCGCGATCAAGGGCGTGATGAGAACGGGAACATGGGGAGTGACGGCAGCTTCGGCTGTCATGGCTCGGGCCGGGTCAGCGCATAGATGGCGGTCATCGGATCATGCGTCGCGCCCATCTCCTCAAGCTGGGCGGCAGCCGGGGCGGCCACCTGCGATTCATAGGTATCCGCCGGCCAGATCTCGAAATTGTCGCCAAGGCCGAGGGTCACGACCTCGCCCTCGCTGAAGCCCAGTTTCGCGCGCTGGCGCTGCGGCAGGACGACACGGCCGTCGCGGTCGAGTTCGAGCCGGATGGCGTTGCCCAGGATCGAGACCTGCGCAAGCCTGCGCGCCTCGGCCTCCTGGGCATTGCGCGGACGGATCGCCATGATCGCATTCATGATCTCGGTGAAGGCATCGACGGTCTGCACCATGAGGCAGCCCTTCAGATGCGGACCGTATTGGACATAGAGCCCCGGAAGCGCGCCGCCCTGGCGCGCGGCTGGATCGCCCGCCTCGAGCACACGGCGGAAATCGGCAGGGATCGACAGACGGCCCTTGCCGTCCACCTTCTGCTGATATTCGCCCGTGAAGCCCAGATGCACGGGGTTGCCCTTTCACCCCCCGGTTTCAGTGTCCCCTTACGGGAAACGGCGGATCGAGTGCTGCCACGCTCGATCCGCCGCCCTCAGCCCGGTTCCGGGCGTGTCCGACTGCGCGCGCCATCTGGGGGGATGTCTGCTGCCCGCGCGCCGGATCCTGGTCTGGTGGCCACTCCCGCTTGGGGTCGGGAGCGCGCCGGGTCGTGAGGGGGTGCCTGTATGAAACTGCCGATTATCTTGCGGGGTCCTTGTGGTCCGGCCCCTTGTTCCGGTCTGCCCTCACTTGCCGGTGAGACAATGTTTGACATGGGGCGATCCGGGCCGCAACGGGATTTCACGGGTCTATCCGGGAATTTACGCTCTCAGCGGAGCATATGGCGTGATTCTGCCCAGAAGAATCGAGGATGACCGGATACAGATGGCGTACTCTTTCCATATAGACACCATATATGGACATATCAGCCCGATCCCGGAAAATCCCGAATCGAAGACAGCATGATGGATCTGTTGCGCGAATACCTCTGTCAACGCCCGGCGGCGTCAGACCGGATCGTGAACATCACATGGCGGAAAAGTGGCGGGCCAGGAATCGGCTGCAGGACGGGGAGAATCCCGGGAGGGCCAGCCCGTCGCGAGGAGTTCCTTCCGTCATTGCGAGGAGGTGTCCGCCGGTACGGCAGGCCGGAGATGTCGAGACCGCTGGGTTGCTTCGCTACCGCTCGCAATGACCGGGTGGTGGAAGCGGAGCCCTGCACCCGCGCACCGAAACCGGGACCGCGCAAACCATCCGGGGCATCGGACCATCGGGAACCGTCACCGCCGGATGCTCGACGGCATTCCATCACGTCTCGCGGCCGCGGCCATGCCGCATCCCCTCACTCCGAAAGAGTCGGGCCAGCGAGCACCGGAATGGGCATCGGCTCTAACGCGGCGGCGCCGAAGGGGTCGCCACGCCTGCCGCACGGAAGCGTGCGAGTTCGGCCTGCGGATCAAGCGCCATCCGCGCATAGGCCGGGAAGTAGCGGTCGCGGCCCATGATGTTCGGCCCGCCCGTCCGCGCGGCACGGCGGCGCCATTCCGCGTCTTCCTGCGCCAGAAGCGCGCGGATGCCCGGATCGACCCCATAGCGCGCGACCCGCGTCATCAGCGCGGCATCTCCCGCGCTGCCTGCGCCATCCGACCCGCCCAGAAGCGCCACCGCCTCGCCCGGGGGGTCGGGATCGGCCAGATTCACGCCGCCCGGCTCCGGCAGGCTCGATGTGTCCGGGATGGTCAGCGGATGCGCGGGCAGGACCGCGAAATCGTCCGGCGTGCGGAAGCCCGTATCGAAATTGTGCAGCCGCCCGCTCCCGCTGCATCCGGCGAGCACAAGCGCGATCGCCAGCGAAGTTGCTATCCGTATCACGTCGCCCCTCATCTCCGGGCCCACGGATAGCAGGCAAGCATCCGCCCGTCACGCATCTTTACGCGTCTTGCCGTCGGTGCCGAAAAACACGAGCCCCAGCGCACCCGCAAAGACCGCGACATCGGCAATGTTGAAGGACCAGGGATTGGCGATTCCGGGCAGTGACATGTTGAGAAAATCCGCCACCGCCCCGTAAAGCACCCGATCCATGACATTGCCCATGGCCCCGCCGACAAGCAGCCCGGCAAAGACCTGCGCCGCGCGACTTTCGCGCTGGCTCCGGGCGACCCAGACCAGCACCGCGCCGGAAATCAGCAGCGCGAAGGCCACAAGCACCCAGCGCATGTCGAAATCCGAGAACAGCCCGAAATTCACGCCCCGGTTCCAGGCCATGCGGAAGGTAAGAAAGGGCGGCAGAACCTCGATCTGGAATCGGTTCGCGAGGTCCAGCCAGTGGACCACGAACCATTTCGACATCTGATCGGCAAGAAAGACCCAGAATCCGGTCCGGAATGTCAGCCGCATCGCTCGCTCCTCAGTGCCGGAAGTGGCGCTGGCCGGTAAAGACCATGGCGACCCCGGCCGCATCGGCGGCGGCGATCACCTCGTCATCGCGCATGGCGCCGCCGGGCTGGATCACCGCACCGGCACCGGCCGCGATGGCCGCCTGCAGCCCGTCGGCGAATGGAAAGAAGGCATCCGAGGCCACGACCGCGCCCCTGGCCCGCGCCCCGGCCTTTTCGGCGGCAATCCGGGCGCTGTCGACCCGGCTCGTCTGCCCCGCGCCGATCCCGATCGTCGCCCCGTCCTTCGCATGGACGATGGCGTTCGACTTCACATGTTTCGCGACCTTCCAGGCGAAAAGCATGTCCTCCAGCTCGCGTGGATCGGGCGCGCGCTTCGTGACCACGCGCAGGGCGGCGGGGTCGAGACGCCCGTTGTCACGGTCCTGAACGAGGAATCCGCCTGCCACCTGCCGGAAAGACGGCCCGCCCGCGACCTGATCGGGCAGCGCGCCGGCCAGCAGCAGGCGCAGGTTCTTCCTGCCCGCAAAGACCGCGAGCGCTGCCTCGTCCGCATCGGGGGCGATGACGACCTCGGTGAAGATCCCTGTGATCGCCTCGGCGGTCGCGGCGTCAAGGCGATGGTTCAGCGCCACGATGCCCCCGAAGGCCGAGACCGGATCGCAGGCAAGCGCCTGCGTCCATGCCTCGCCCCCCGTCGCGCCCAGGGCCACACCGCAGGGATTGGCATGTTTCACGATCACGCAGGCGGGGGTGGCCGGATCGAACTCCGCGACAAGCTCGAAGGCGGCGTCGGTATCGTTGATGTTGTTCCAGCTCAGCTCTTTGCCCTGCACCTGCCGTGCGGTGGCGACCCCGGGGCGGGCGCTGCCATCCGTATAGAATGCCGCGCGCTGATGCGGATTCTCGCCATAGCGCAACACCTGCGCCCGCGTTCCGGCAAAGGCGCGGTTGCGCGGCGCTTCCTCTCCGGTCTTGCCGGCCAGCCAGTTCGACACGGCCGCATCATAGGCGGCGGTGCGCGCGAAGGCCCTTTGCGCAAGGATGCGGCGGAAAGGATCGCCCACGGCCCCGCCCCCCGCCTCCATCTCTGCCAGCAGCGCAGCATAATCCGCCGGATCCGCCACAACCGCGACATGGGCCTGGTTCTTCGCCGCCGCGCGGATCATCGCCGGGCCGCCGATGTCGATATTCTCGATGGCGGTCGCAAAATCCGCACCATCTGCAACCGTGGTCTCGAACGGGTAGAGATTGACGATGAGCAGGTCGATCCCCGCGATCCCCTCCGCCTCCATCGCCGCGACATGGGCCGGATCGTCGCGCAGGGCGAGCAGCCCGCCATGGATGCGCGG
>CAYUBT010000033.1:0-18111 GCA_964443055.1 uncultured Rubellimicrobium sp. | reverse complement strand
AGCCATGTGGCGCGCGGGACAATCACGTCGATGGACCTGTCGGCCGTGCGCGAGGCCCCCGGTGTCGTGCTGGTCCTGACCCATGCGGACCTGCCCTTCGCCTGCGACACCTCACCCTCCAACAATGACGAGCCGCTCCTGTCCGATGGCACGGTGCATTATGTCGGACAGCCGGTCTTTCTGGTCGTGGCCGAAACCTTCCAGCAGGCCCGCCGCGCAGCGCGGCTGGGCAGGATCGCGATCGAGGAGGAGGAGCCCGTCCTCACCATCGAACGTGCGCTGGAACTGGACTGGCGCTTCGAGGAAGGTCCGCGCATCTGGACCAAGGGCGATGCCGAGGCCGCGCTGGCCGCCGCACCGCACCGCCTGCAAGGGCGGCTCGAGATGGGCGGACAGGAGCATTTCTACCTTGAAGGCCAGGTCGCCACGGCCTTCCCCCAGGACGATGGCGGGATGCATATCGTCTCGTCCACGCAGCACCCGACCGAAGTGCAGCACAAGGTGGCCGAGGCCATCGGACGGCACATGCATGACGTGCGGGTCGAGACCCGGCGCATGGGCGGCGGTTTCGGCGGCAAGGAAAGCCAGGGCAACAGCCCCGCCATCGCCTGCGCCGTCGCTGCACGGGCCACCGGGCGGGCCTGCCGGATGCGCTACGACCGCGACGACGACATGACGATCACCGGCAAGCGCCATGACTTCCGCGTCGATTACGATGTGGGCTACGACGACGAGGGCCGCATCCTCGCCATCGACGTGACGCATTACACCCGCTGCGGCTGGGGGCAGGATCTCTCGCTCGCCGTGGGCGACCGGGCGATGCTTCATGCCGACAACGCCTATCTGATCCCGAACATGCGCATCACCTCGCACCGGCTGCGCACCAACATGCAGTCCGGCACGGCATTCCGGGGTTTCGGCGGGCCGCAGGGCCTGTTCGGGATGGAACGGATTATCGGCCATCTCGCGCATGTGCTGGGCAAAGACCCGGTCGAGGTCCGACGGCTGAACTACTATGCCGAATGCGAGCCGGACGCGGAAGCCCGGCCCGAGGTCAGCACCGAGAAGCTGCCCGGCGGCGCAACGAAGCTGTCGTCGGGAACCGGCGGCGCGAAACGGTTCGGCGGCGAACATTCCCCGGCAGAACACCGGACCCTGCCCAACGTGACCCCCTACGGGCAGGAGGTGACGGATTTCATCCTCCACGCCATGACCGACCGCCTGCTGGAGACGAGCGATTATGCGCGGCGCCGGGATGAGATTTCCGAATGGAACGCGCAGAACCCGATCCTGAAACGCGGCATCGCCTTCTCGCCGGTGAAGTTCGGGATTTCCTTCACGCTCACCCATCTCAACCAGGCGGGCGCGCTGGTGCATGTCTATCAGGACGGCTCGGTGATCCTGAACCACGGCGGCACCGAGATGGGCCAGGGGCTGCACCAGAAGGTGGCGCAGGTGGTGGCGGCTCGGTTCGGGCTCGATGCGGCGAAGGTGCGGATCACGGCGACGGATACGTTCAAGGTGCCCAACACCTCGGCCACGGCAGCCTCGACCGGATCGGATCTCAACGGGATGGCTGCCCAGAACGCCGCCGACACGATCCGCGACCGCATGGCGCAGTCTCTGGCGCTGAAACACGGCACCACGCCCGAATCGGTACGATTTGAAAACGGCCGGGTCACGGTGGGCAACAAGGCCGACCTCTCCTTCGCCGAGGCGGCCGAGGAATGCTATTTCGACCGCGTGAGCCTGTCCTCGACCGGCTATTATCGTACCCCCGAACTGAGCTGGGACCGGATCGAGGGCAAGGGCCGCCCGTTCCAGTATTTCGCCCATGGCGCGGCGGTCACCGAAGTGGTGATCGACACGCTGACCGGCGAAAACCGTATCCTGCGAACCGATATCCTGCATGACTGCGGTTCCTCGCTGAACCCGGCGATCGACATCGGCCAGATCGAAGGCGGTTATGTACAGGGCACGGGCTGGCTCACGACCGAGGAACTCGTCTGGGACGACAGGGGGAGGCTGCGCACACATGCGCCTTCGACCTACAAGATCCCGGCCTGTTCCGACCGACCGCCGGTGTTCAACGTCACGCTCTGGGACGGGGCGAACCGGGCGCAGACGGTCTATCGGTCGAAGGCGGTCGGAGAGCCACCGCTCATGCTCGGTATCTCGACCTTCCTGGCCTTGCACGAAGCCTGCGCCGCCTGCGGACCGGAATGGCCTGATCTTCACGCTCCGGCCACGTCCGAGAAGGTCTTGCAGGCCGTCGAAAGGGCACAGGGGCCAACGCGGGGGCGGACATGAGTCTGGACCTGCCCGCCCTCGCCGCCGCCACCCGCGAGCATGGCGATGTCGTGCGTGTTCTCGTGCTGCGCACCATGGGGTCGACCCCGCGCGAGCGCGACACGTCGATGCTTCTGTGGGACGGGGGACAGGCCGGCACCATCGGCGGGGGCACGCTGGAATGGGAGGCGATCATCCGCGCGCGCGCCATGTTGCGCGAGGGCCGCATGCGCGAGATCGAAACGATGCCGCTCGGCCCTGCGCTGGGGCAATGCTGCGGTGGCTCGGTGACGCTGCTGCTGGAGCGCTTCACGCCCGCGACCCTGCCCGCCGCCCTGCCATGGGCAAGGCCGCTCGGGCCTGCGCGGGCACGGACACCACGGCTCGAGGCGGCGCTCGAACACTGGCAGCCGGGCCGGCCTTCGGCCGAGGTCGACGGCTGGCTGATCGAGGGGTCGCCCGACCCGGGCCGCGCGCTCTGGGTCTGGGGGGCGGGCCATGTCGGTCACGCGCTGGTCGAGGTGCTGGGCCCCCTGCCCGAGCTGGCAATCACCTGGGTCGATGTCGCGCCCGAACGCTTTCCCGACCTGTCGTCCCGCGCCGCGCCGCATGTGACGATCCTGCCCGCCGCCGACATGGCGCGCCTCGTGGCCCATGCACCCGTCGAGGCCGAACATCTGATCCTGACGATGAGCCATGACATCGACCTTGCGCTTTGTCATGCGTTGCTGCTGCATGGTTTCGCCTCCTGCGGCCTCATCGGCTCGGACACGAAACGCAAGCGGTTTCAGTCACGGCTGAGGAAACTGGGCCACTCACCCGAACAAATCGCCCGGATTGCCTGCCCGATCGGTGATCCCGCGCTCGGCAAACATCCGCAGGCCATTGCCGTGAGCGTGGCTGCCGCGCTACTCATGGGCGAATCCGCAGCCGCAAGGGGGGACAGGGCCGGATGAGTGAACCGCTCCTCAGCCTTCGGAGTCTGACCAAGACCTATCCGGCGGTGATCGCCAATTCGGATATCTCCTTCGACATCGGCAAGGGCAAAATCCACGCGCTGCTCGGCGAGAACGGCGCGGGCAAGTCCACTCTGGTCAAGACGATCTACGGACTGCATCAACCCGACTCGGGCACGATGACACTCGAGGGTGCCCCCTATGCCCCCGCCGAACCGCGTGCGGCGCGGCTGGCCGGGGTGGCGATGGTCTTCCAGCATTTCTCGCTGTTCGACGCGCTCAATGTGGCCGAAAATATCACCCTGGGCATGGAAAACCCGCCGCCGATGCGCGAACTGGCGCAGCGCATCACCGATGTCTCGGCTGCCTATGGCCTGCCCCTCGATCCGTCCCGGATCGTGGGCGACCTGTCGGCGGGGGAGCGCCAGCGGGTCGAGATCGTCCGTTGCCTCCTGCAGGACCCGCGCCTGCTGATCATGGACGAGCCCACGTCGGTCCTGACCCCGCAGGAGGTCGAGATCCTGTTCCAGACACTGCGCAAGCTGCGCGACGAGGGAACGTCGATCCTCTACATCTCGCACAAGCTCGAGGAAATCCGCACCCTGTGCGAGAACGCCACGATCCTGCGGCTCGGCAAGGTCGTCGGCCGCTGCGACCCGCGCGAGGCGAGCGCGCAGGAGCTTGCCGAACTGATGGTCGGCACGGCGCTGAAACCGCCCGAACGCAGCACCGCCACCGCCGCCGCACGCGAAGGCGATGTCGTCCTCGAACTGAAGGGCCTCTCCGCCGCCTCGCCCCGCCCGTTCGGTACCGCCCTGCGCGATGTCACGCTGACACTGCACCACGGAGAAGTGCTCGGGATCGGCGGGGTTGCGGGGAACGGGCAGGACGAGCTGCTTCTCGCGCTTTCGGGCGAGTTGCGGACGACTCCGGGCACGATCATCCTCGAGGGCGAGGACATCTCGCAGCTCGGCCCGAACGCGCGGCGCGGGAAGGGCCTGCTGGCCGCGCCCGAGGAGCGGCTCGGCCATGCCGCAACCCCGGACATGACACTGACCGAGAATGCCTTCCTGACCGGCGCGGTGCGCGAAAAGCTCGAGCGGCGCGGCTTCATCGACTGGAAGGCCTCGCGCGGCTTTGCCGAACGCATCATCAGCACCTTCGACGTGCGCACGCCGGGGCCGGACCGCATCGCGCGGTCGCTGTCCGGCGGCAACCTGCAGAAATTCGTGATCGGCCGCGAGATCCTGCAGAGGCCGACAGTCCTCGTCGTGAACCAGCCGACCTGGGGAGTCGACGCCGCCGCCGCCGCCGCAATCCGGCAGGCGCTGCTCGATCTGGCCTCGGAAGGTGCGGCGGTCATCGCCGTGAGCCAGGATCTTGACGAACTGATGGCGATTGCCGACCGCTTCGCGGCGCTCAATGCCGGACGCCTCTCGGCTTCTGTCCCGGTCGAGGGGCTGACACTGGGCAAGATCGGCCTGATGCTGGGAGGCGCGCATGACATGGAGGTCGCACGTGCGGATGCAGGATAAGCGCCGATGATGCGCCTCGAACGTCGAACCGACCCCTCCGCCTTCTGGCGCTATGCCGCGCCGCTGGTTGCGGTTCTCGCCACGATCATCGCGGGCGGAATCATGTTCGCGATGCTGGGAAAGAACCCGGTCGAGGCGATCCGTACGATCTTCTGGACTCCGTTCACCGGGCGCAACGCGGCCTATTACCTTGCGCAGCTTCCCGTGAAGGCCGCACCGCTCATCCTGATCGGCACCGGGCTTGCATTGGGGTTCCGGGCCGGAATCTGGAACATCGGCGCGGAGGGCCAGTATATCATCGGCGCGCTCTCGGCGGCCGCGGTCGCGCTGGCAGTCTACCCGATGGAGGGCCGCTGGCTGTTTCTCGTCTGCACCGTTGCCGGGATGCTGGGCGGGCTGCTCTGGGCGCTGATCCCCGCGCTGTTGCGGGTGCGGCTCGGCGTGTCGGAGATCCTCGTATCGCTGATGCTGGTCTATGTGGCCGAGAACATCCTCGCCTCGCTCGCCGTGGGCGCGATGAAGAACCCCGAGGGCTACGGCTTTCCGGGCTCGCGCAACCTCTCGCAATATCCTGCGGTGGCCAATCATGATCTGTGGGCCGGCACAGGGATGCATTGGGGCGCGATCGCCGCAATCCTGGCCGTGGTCGCCGGGCATATCCTGTTGTCGCGCCATGTCCTAGGCTTCCAGATCCGCGTGGCCGGGATGGCTCCGCGCGCGGCGCGGTTCGCGGGAGTCGCGCCGGGGCGGCTGGTGGTGCTCTGCCTGGCCATCTCGGGGGCATTGTCGGGGCTCGCCGGCTGGTTCGAACTGGCCGGCCCATCCGGCATCGTCTCGGTCGACTTCAACGTGGGCTACGGCTTCACCGCGATCATCGTCGCATTCCTCGGACGTCTGCATCCTGTCGGCATCCTGCTGGCGGGCCTGCTCCTTGCCGTGACCTATGTCGGCGGCGATGTGGCACGGTCCTCGCTGGGGCTTCCGGCGGGGTCGATCCAGTCGTTCCAGGGGATGCTCCTGTTCTTTCTGCTGGCATTCGACGTGCTGGCCAATTTCCGCGTCCGTATCGGTCGCGCCTGATCCGGGGAGAGGACTTTCACATGGGAGGCATTGACCCGATCCTGCTTCTGGCGTCGCTGATGGTCGCCTCGACGCCGATCCTGCTCGCGGCGCTCGGAGAGCTGATCTGCGAAAGATCGGGCGTCCTGAACCTCGGGGTCGAGGGAATGATGATCACCGGGGCGGTGATCGGCTTCGCCGCAACCGTGCTGACCGGATCGCCCTGGCTGGGCTTCCTCGCGGCGGCGCTTGCGGGCGGCGTGATGGCGCTGATCTTCGGGGTGCTGACGCAGTATCTGCTGGCGAACCAGGTGGCGACGGGGCTTGCACTCACCCTGTTCGGTCTCGGGCTGTCGGCGCTGATCGGACAGAGCTATGCGGGAATCACCATCGACCGGCCGCCCTCGCTGTATCTGCCGGTCCTGCGGGATATTCCCTGGCTCGGGCCGATCCTGTTCCGCCATGACATCGTGCTCTATCTGTCGCTTGCGCTGGTCGCGGCCATCTGGTGGTTCCTGGCCCGTTCGCGCGGGGGGTTGATCCTGCGTGCGGTGGGCGAGAACCACGAGGCCGCCCATGCGCTCGGCTACCCGGTCGTCGCGATCCGCATGGCGGCCATCCTGGCTGGCGGCGCGCTCGCGGGGCTGGGCGGGGCCTATATCAGCATCATGCGCCTGCGGCAGTGGGCCGAGGGAATGACCTCGGGCGCGGGCTGGATCGCGCTGGCCATCGTCGTCTTCGCCTCGTGGCGGTCGGGGCGGGTGCTGCTGGGCGCCTATCTCTTCGGCGGGGTGGCCGTGCTGCAGCTCAATCTTCAAGGGGCGGGATTTCGCATTCCGGCTGTGCTACTGTCGGCCTCGCCATATCTGATCACCATTCTTGTGCTGGTGCTGATGTCCCTGAGCAAGAATGCCAGAAATGCGGCTCCCGCCGATCTGGCGCGGACGTTCCACGCCTCCAGCTGAGGCGCATCAACCAGGGGATCATCCCCACAACAGCGGAGAAAAGACCATGAAGAGACGCAGTTTCCTTGCCGGGACCGCCGCCGCCGCGGGCGCAGCCGCCACCGGGCTTCCGGCGCGGGCGCAGGCCGACAAGATCAAGGCCGGATTCATCTATGTCGGCCCGATCACCGACATGGGCTACAACTACCAGCACAATGTCGGCCGCGAAGACGCCATGGCCCATTACGGCGATGCGCTCGAGACCGTCTATGTCGAGAACGTCCCCGAAGGTCCCGACTGCGAGCGGATCCTGACGCAGCTTTGCCTGGACGGCTGCGACATCATCTTCTCGACGTCCTTCGGCTTCATGGACCCGACGATCAACGTCGCGGCCCAGTTCCCCGATGTGAAGTTCGAGCACGCGACCGGCTTCAAGCAGGCCGACAACGTGTCGATCTACAACGGCCGTTTCTACGAGGGCCGCGCGGTCATCGGCCATCTGGCCGGCAGGCTCACCAAGTCGAACCAGATCGGCTATATCGTCTCGGTGCCGATCCCCGAGGTGATCATGGGCATCAACGCGGCCTTCATCGCCGCGCGCAAGGTCAACCCCGACGTGCAGTTCAAGATCATCTGGATCTACGGCTGGCACGATCCCCAGAAGGAGGCCGATGCCGCCAGGGCGCTGATCGAACAGGGCTGCGACGTCCTCATGCAGCACACCGACTCCAACGCGCCGATCACGCTGGCCGAAGAAAACGGCATCTATGCCTTCGGTCAGGCCGCCGACATGTCGGCCTTTGGCCCGACTGCCTGCGTCACCTCGATCGTGGACAACTGGGGCCCCTATTACATCGAGCGCATCGGCGACATGTACGAGGGCACCTGGGAGAGCACCGACCGCTGGCTCGGGATGTCCGAGGGCGTGATCGTGGTCCCCGAGATCAACGACAACATCGACCCGGAGATTCGCGCCGAGGCCGATGCGATCCGCGACTCGATCATCGCCGGCGAATACCACCCGTTCACCGGGCCGCTGAACCGTCAGGACGGCACGGAATTCGTGGCCGCGGGCGAAGTGGCCGACGACGAGACGCTCCTGAACATGATGTTCTACGTCGAGGGAATCGACGCGCAGCTTCCGTCGTAAGCCTCACTGTACGAAGGTTCCGGGGGGCGCATCGCGCTCCCTGGAACAGCCGCCGCTATCTCTCCGTCAGCTTGATCTCGATCCGCCGGTTCTGTGCGCGCGCCTCGGCTGTGTCGTCGCGGTTTACAGGCTGGTATTCGCCGAAACCGTTGGCCGAGAGATGTTCGGGTGCGATCCCCTCCTCGGTGATCATGTAGCGCACGACCGAAAGCGCGCGGGCCTGGCTCAGTTCCCAGTTGTCGCGAAACTCGCCAAGACCCGACAGGGGCGCATCGTCCGTATGGCCGTCGACGCGCAGGATCCAGTCGATCCCCTCGGGAATGCCATCGGCAATCTCGCGCAGGATCGCGGCGACCTCGGAAATGTCGTCTCGCCCCCCAACGGACAGATCGGCCGAACCGGGCGGGAACAGTACCTCCGACGAAAAGACGAAGCGGTCACCCTCGACCCGGATTCCGTCATGGCCCGCGACCGCATCGCGGACGCGACCGAAGAATTCCGAGCGGTAATGCTGCAGGTTCTCGGCCTCGGCCGCGAGCCGTTCGGCCTCCTCCCGCAGGCGCTCGGCTTCGGCCTCTTCCAGCATGCGCGCCCGGCGCTCCTCGCTGGCGACACGGGCCAGCGCGGTATTGAGCTGGTCGGTCAGGTTCTCAATCTGCACATCGGCATCGGCGTCACGGGCGTCGGCGGCACCAAGAAGATCCTGCAGGTTGGCGACATCACGACGCAAGGCGGCGACCTGTTCATTGAGCGCCTGCACGCGGCGCTGCGCCTCGGCGGAGACCGCCTCCTCCTCGGAGAGTTGCATGCGCGCAGCGGCGAGAAGCGCGGCCTGACGTTCGGCCTCGGTCAGCGCCTCGGCCAGCGCCTCCTCCACCGCCTCGCGGGCCAGAACGGCCGCGGCACGCTCGCGCTCGACCTTTGCACGGGCCGCTTCGCTGTCGCTTGCGTCCGCCTCGGCCTCCTCCCGTGCGAGCACAGCGGCTGCCAGGGCATTTTCCAACCGTTGCGCCTGCGCCTCGGCGGCGGCACGGGCGGCCAGCGCGCGGCCGAGTTCGCCCTCCAGTTCCTCACGCTCGACATTCGCGGCCTCGGCTGCCTCGGCAAGCGCGGCGCGCGCAGCGGCAAGGTCAGCCTCATTCGCCTCGCCCGTGGCCAGCGCATGGGCAAGCTGTTCGGACAAGTCTTCCCGCTCCCTCGCCGCGGCATCAAGTGCCGCTTCGAGATCGGCCCGGGTCGCCTCCAACCCGGACAATTCGGCTACGAGCCTGTCACGCGCCTGTTCCAGCGCGCTCACCTGATCGGCCAGTTGCGCGGCCCTGCCCTCAAGCAGGGCGCGCTCGGCCTCACCCTCCTCCCGCGCCTCGGCAAGCGCCGCTGCAAGGCGTTGTGCCTCACCGTCAGCCGCCTGCTGCGCGGCAAGCACCACCGTGAGCCGGGCCAGGATGGACTCGCGTTCCTCGCCCGCGCGGGCAAGGTCGTCCTCAAGGCTGCCCACGCGCGCCAGCGCCGCTGCAAGCTGCAGATCAAGATCGCCCCGCGCCGCCTCGGCTGCCGCAAGCAACGTCAGCACATGTTCGGCTTCGGCACGCTGGTCCTCAAGCGCCAGCGTCATCACCGTCAGTTCCGCGTCCGCATCCGCCAGACGCGCCCGCAGCTCCTCGGCCACCGCCGCATCGAGCAGGCTCTGTGCCTCGGCCTCGGAGATTGCGGCATCACGTTCGGCCACCCGGCCCTGCAGAGAAGCGACGAGCGCTTGCATGGCCTCGGCCCGCGCGGCGGCGAGGCGGGATTCTTCGGCGCCCGCGTCGATTTCCTCGCGTGCCGAGGCCAGCGCCAGGCTCAGTGCCTCGACCTCGGACAGCAGCCGCGCGCCCTCGCCCTCGAGTTCCGCAATACGGCCGGCGTCTCGGTCCCGCCCAGCCAGCAGCCCCGCAACCTGTGCCTCGAAGGCGGTGATCCGCGCGCCGGCCTCCTGCAGCGCCTGCGCCTGCGTATCGCGTTCGGCGGTCAATGCGGCAATCCGCGCCCCGGCCGAGGCGAGATCGTCACCAAGCGCCGCCACCTCGACCTCAAGCGCTGCACCGCGCTCCTGCGACAGGCCCAGCGCATCCGCCAGATCAGTCACCTGCGCAGTGAGGCGCGACAACTCACTTTCCTGTCCGCTGATCGTGTCGCGCAACACGAACTGGACGACGGTGAAGATGGTCAGAACAAACATCATCACCAGCAGCAGACCGGTCATGGAATCGACGAATCCGGGCCAGACCACGCCCGAGACACCCCCCGGATTGCGTCGCCTCAGCCCCATCTATTCGCCCGCCGCACCACGGCTTCCGGCCCGCAAGGTCCGCCCGAT
The DNA here is from genome assembly GCA_964443055.1 of uncultured Rubellimicrobium sp. Taxonomy (GTDB): domain Bacteria; phylum Pseudomonadota; class Alphaproteobacteria; order Rhodobacterales; family Rhodobacteraceae; genus JADYZU01. Next base: position 7,819 of record CAYUBT010000033.1, on the reverse strand, counting down.
CGACGACAGGCCGCTGCGCAACTCATCGAGCGATTCCTGCCGCCCCGCCGAGATTTCCTCGTAGATGCGCAGAAGCTGCACATCCATCGAGCGCAGCCGCATCCGGCTCTCGGCGTCGATCCCCTCGCCCCCTCCGTCGCGCGAGAGCAGCGCGACCAGCCGCTCCTGCCCCTCGGCCACACGGATGAGCGCATTGGTCCCGGTCTGGTCATCCATGCGCTGTGCCAGCCGGCTGATTGCTCCCGACAGTTCACCCATCCGCGTGTCGATCTGGCTGCGGCTGATGTCCGACTGCGTGAACATCAGTTGCAGCGCCTCCATCTGTTCGGCGAGATTGTCGATGACCTGCGCCATCAGGCCCTGCTCCGACCCGCCCTCTTCCGAGCCAAGCCCCACCCGGGTGATCGAGGAGAGCCATTCCTCAAGTTCGCGGTAGAAGCGATTCTGGCCATGGCCGACCAGCAGTTCCAGCAATCCGACGATCAACGACCCGGCCAGCCCCATGAGCGACGAGGAGAAAGCCGTGCCCATCCCCGAAAGCTGCGTCTCGAGCCCGACCTGCAGCCGGGCGAACACCTCGACCCCGCTTTCGTCCGCCGTGGGGTTGAGGCTGCGGATCGTCTCGACCAGCCCCGGCACCGTGGTGGCAAGGCCGTAGAACGTACCCAGAAGGCCAAGGAAGATCAGGACATTGGCGATATAGCGCGTGATCTCGCGGTCCTCGTCGATGCGGCTGGCGACCGAATCGAGGATCGAGCTGGTCGAGGAGGCCGAAAGCTGCATCCGCGCCCCGCGCGAGCGCAGCAGCGCGGCGAGCGGCGCCAGCAGCGAGGGCGCGCTTGCGGCCGCCGCAGCGGCGGGGGGCGCGGCAGCGAATCCCTCGATCCATCTGACCGAGGAGAAAAGCTGCACGACCTGCCGCACACAGGACAGGACGCCGAGCACGAAAACGAACAGGATCGTGCCGTTCAGATACTGGTTCTCGAAGAAGATGCGCGAAATGACGCGCCCACCGTACCAGACCCCCGCCCCGACGAGAGCAAGCACGACGATCATCAGCGCGATCTGCCGCCAAGGGCGCGAGAACAGCGCGGCGGCGTGGCCGGTCTCCTTCTGGTCCATGGGGAATTGCCTGCGCTTGCCGTTGTTTTGCGCAGCATAGCAGATGCGCCCGGGGGCCAAAGGGTTTTGTCGCCACAGCCCCACAATCACGGGAAACCGGGGCCACGCATGCCGGGACTGCTGGTCCGCCCGCCCCGGTCTGATGTAAAGCGAACGGGAACGGAACGGGGTGGCGCATGATCCGGGGGCTGACGACGGCGGTGGTGCTTCTCGCGGCGCTCTGGGCAGGATGGTGGTTCGTGGCCGCGAATCTCGCCGGGCGGGGCGTGGAAGGACTGGTCTCTGATCTGAGGGCGCAGGGCTGGCAGGTGGACTATTCCGACATCAGCACGCGCGGCTTTCCCTCACGTATCGACATGACGGCCACGGATCTGTTCCTTTCTGGCCCGGGCCGAGTCGCGACCTGGGAAAGCGACTGGCTGCAGGTCTTTGCCCTGTCCTATCGCCCCAATGAGATCATCCTCGCCTGGCCCGGGGAACAGCGCATCACCCTGCCCGACCAGGTGCTCACGCTCGGGGCGGAGGCGCTGATGGCCTCGGCCACGATCGGGATCGCGACGGATGCGCCGCTGCGGCAGGCGGTGGTGCAGAGCGGGCTGCTCACCCTGTCGTCGGATGCGGGCTGGCGCATGGGAGCCACGCGCCTTCTGGCGGCCCTGCGCGAAACGCCTGCACCGGACGGGGGCGGGGTGCAGCCGGGCAGCTATGATCTTTACGCCGAACTGTCGGAACTCGCCCTGCCGGGGACCATGGCCGCACCGGATACGACAGCAACGCTGCGTCTCGAGGCGACGCTGCATCTCGACCGATCGCTTGCCCTCGGGGTCGCGCCGCTGGTCGAGGAGATCACGCTCGACGACATCCGCGCCGACTGGGGCGCAGCCTCCTTCACCCTGTCGGGCAGCCTCACACCGGATGCAGCAGGCTACGCCGAGGGAACGGTCATGATCGGATTGCGCAACTGGCCCGCGCTTCTGGACGCCGCCCTGCAGATCGGGCTGATCCGCCCCGAAGACGCCGAAGGATGGCAGCGCGGACTCATGCTCGCCGCCAGCGGCGACAACAGTCTCGACGCCCCGGTGGTCGCCTCGGGCGGGGTGCTGCTTCTGGGCGGGCTGGTTCCCGTCGGCCCGGCCCCGCGCCTGCGCCCGTGACGGGCAATGCCATGAAGGTCGGCTATCTGGTCAACACCTACCCCCGACCCTCGCAGACATTCATCCGCCGCGAGATCCATGCGCTCGAACGGATGGGCTGGCAGATCCACCGTTTCGCCATGCGTGCGCCTGCCGAGGCGCTGGCCGACCCGGGCGACCGCGAAGAGGCCGCGCGCACCGAACTTGTGCTGAAGGCCGGGGCGGGACGGCTGCTGGCCTCGGCTGCGGTCCTTGCCCTGCGGCACCCCGCGCGAGCGGCCCGGTCGCTCGCGCTTGCCTTGCGCTGCGGCGCAGGCGGCGGTGCGGGGGTGCCGGGATCGGGCGGCGGGCTGCGCCATCTGGTCTACTGGCTCGAAGCGGCCCATGTCGCGCGCCGCTGCCGGGTGCTGGGCATCCGCCATCTTCACGCCCATTTCGGCACCAATTCCACCACCGTCGCCATGCTCGCCGCCGCGGCGGGGGGGCTGAGCTATTCATTCACCCTTCACGGTCCCGAGGAATTCGACGCCCCACGCGCCCATTCACTGGGAGAAAAGACCGCCCGCGCCGCCTTTGCCGTGACGATCTCGTCCTATGGGCGGTCGCAACTGTGGCGCTGGACGCCCCTGTCGGCCTGGGACCGGGTCCATGTCGTTCATTGCGGCATCGAGCCGGACCTCTTCGCCACGCCCCCCGCCCTGCCCGACGGCCCCCTGCGCCTGATCGCCATCGGCCGCTTCGCCGAACAGAAGGGGTTGCCGGTGCTGATCGAGGCCATGACGCAGGTCCGCGATACTGCCCCCGACATCACGCTCACCCTCGTGGGCGACGGGGAACTGCGCCCCGGGATCAAGGCCCGGATCGCTCGGGCCGGACTTGGCGGGAAGGTCCGGCTTGCAGGCTGGCTCGACGAGGCGGGGGTGCGTGCGGAACTCGCGCGGTCCCATGCGCTGGTCCTTCCCTCCTTTGCCGAAGGGCTGCCGATGGTCGTCATGGAAGCCTTCGCCACCGGCCGCCCGGCGATCGCCACCTCGGTGGCCGGCATTCCCGAACTGGTGACGCCGGAGACCGGGCTCCTGGTTCCCGCAGGCGACGCGGCGGCGCTCGCCGAGGCGATCCTGGACTTTTCCGCGATGCCGCGCGAGGCGCTGGCGGCAATGGGCGAGGCCGGGCGGAAGGCGGTTCTTGCGCGCCATGATGCGGGAGCGGAGGCGGCGAAGCTGGCAAGGCTTCTCGAAGCGGCGCTGCAGGGTTGAAAAGGGCTTCGTCCCCCGCGCCTGCTTCGCTCGACCCGGGGCCGGGTGCAGCATCGGCAAGCTGTCAGCGGCAGTAAGCGCCTGCGCGGTAGCGGGCTGTGTCGAAATGGAAATGGTCGCGGTGGGCGGCATTGGCCTCCGGGCCGAGGACCGTGCCGAAGATGCCGCAGGCCCCACGGTGCATCTCGCGCAGCATGCGGTTGCCCCAGCTCGACAGGACCGTGAGCCTGCTGCCGTCGCGCAGGACAAAGCCCGTGACGTCGATGGCATGGCCCCTGGCATGTTCCGACAGGCGCGCACCCGCGACATTGTTGCGGCCCCGGCAGGAATAACCGCCCGCCGTCTCGATCCGGGCGAGGCCGCCGCCATGCCCGCCGATCTGCGGATGGGCCACACGCTCGATCCAGGTGGCGAAGGCGGTGGCGGTCCGGCAATCCACGGTGACGGCCGGTGACAGCCGGATACCGCCGACGCCCGTCACCTCGACCGCATTCTCGACACCACAGGCCCCCGGCCCCGGCACCGAGCCGAGCGCGCGGCCCGACAGCACGGGCACACCGCAAAGGCCCGAGCCCTGCGACAGGGCGGGCGCCGTCCCGCGCGGCGTGGCGGAGACCGTCGCGGCGGCGACGATGACCTGAAAATCCGCCTGCCGCGCACCCGGGCGAACAGCTTCGGCCACGGCCAGCGGGCTGAGCGTCACCAGCACATGGGCGGGGGCATTACGCGTGTCGATCACCGGCACCTGCACCGCCGCCGCCCAGGCAGCAACTGATGCCGTGCGGGCCTGCGGGCGCAGTGGCGGCACCGGCGCGACCGCATGACGCACGGGCGGCACCGGGCCGCGCCAGACGGCGGGCTGCGGCATGGCGATCGGGCTCGAGAACAGCCGGTCAAGCGCCCGCTCCGCATGCGTGGTTCCCGCCACGCTCCGGTTCATGGTCGAGACCCGGCCCACCAGAAGGCCCGGCGGCACCGCGAGCGCGCCCCCGGCAGCCAGCGCATCGCCCTTGTCCTGTGGCAGTGGCGGCATCCAGGCCTTGCGCAGCGGCTCGCCCTGCTCGATCCCCGCCGCCAGCGCGCGTGCCTGCGGCCTCTGGACCATCACGGCAAGCCGGGCGACCACATGCTGGCCACGCGCCAGCGGGCGTATCGGCGCTTCGGCCGCGGGCCGGGCGACAGGGCGCAGGTCGGATGGCGCGGGTTCCGCCGCGGCCGGTCCGGCCAGAAGCGCCAGCCCGGCGGCAAGAAGGAGCCCCGCCCGTGTCACTGCCCGCCGCCGCCGCCACGGCCGAAGTCGGGCGCGGCGGTGTCCTGGCCCGCCTCGATGATCCCCTGGCGGATCGCGCGGGTGCGGGTGAAATAGTTGAAGAGCAACTCGCCATCGCCAACGCGGATCGCACGCTGCAGGGCAAAAAGCTCCTCGGTGAAGCGGCCGAGCACGTCGAGCGTCGCGTCGCGGTTCGTCAGGAACACGTCGCGCCACATGGTCGGATCGCTGGCCGCGATCCGGGTGAAGTCCCGAAAGCCCGAGGCGGAATACTTGATGATCTCGGAGTCGGAGACCCGGCGCAGGTGTTCGGCGACGCCGACCATCGTGTAGGCGATGAGGTGGGGCGTATGGCTCGTGACAGCAAGGACGAGGTCGTGATGGGCCGCATCCATCATGTCCACCTCGGCCCCCAGCGCGCGCCAGTAGCCGGCCAGTCGCTCGACCGCCCCGGCATCGGCCTCGCCGGGAACGATGATGCACCAGCGATTGTCGAAGAGCGTGGCGAATCCGGAATAGGGGCCGGAATGTTCCGTCCCGGCCAGCGGATGTCCGGGGATGAAATGAACGCCTTCGGGAACATGCGGCGCGACCGTGGCGATCACCGCCTGTTTCACCGAGCCGACATCCGTGAGTGTGGCGCCGGGTTTGAGATGCGGGGCGATCTCCTGCATCACCGCCTCCATTGCCCCGACCGGGACGGCAAGCACGACGAGATCGGCCTCCACGACCGCCTCGGCCGCGGTTTCGAAGACCTCGTCGACAAGCCCGATCTCGCGGGCGATGCGGCGGGTTTCCTCGGAGCGGGCATGACCGGTGATCGTCGTGACCACCCCGGCGCGACGCATCGCATGGGCCATCGACCCGGCAATGAGGCCCAGTCCGATGAGCGCGACGCGGTTGTAGATCGGCGCGCCTCCGCCCATCAGCGCAGCCCCCGGAAGACGGCGATTTCATGGGCGACGCGGCGGCACGAGGCCTCGTCCCCCACGGTGATCCGCAGACAGTCCGGCAGGCCGTAGCCGCCGACCCGACGGATGATGATCCCCTCGCCCCTCAGATGCGCGTCACAGGCCATCGCCTCGGCCTCACCGCGAAAGCGGGCGAGGATGAAATTCCCCTGCGACGGGTCGGCGGGGACATCGATCGCGGCCAGTGCCTCGGTCAGCCAGTCACGCCATTTCGCATTCTCGCGCCTGCAGCGGACGACCCAGTCCCGGTCGCGCACGGCCGCCTCGGCGGCGGCAAGCTGCGGCGTGCCGAGGTTGAAGGGCGCGCGAATGCGGTTAAGCACGTCGATCACCGGCGCGGGGCCGTGACCCCAGCCGACACGCAGGCCGCCAAGACCGTAGATCTTCGAGAAGGTGCGGGTCATGAAGACATTGTCGCGCGCATCCGCCAGGGCCGCGCCCGCGTCATAGTCCTCGACATATTCGGCATAGGCCCCGTCGAGGACCAGAAGCGCGCGGGGCGGCAGCCCGTCGGCCAGCCGGGCGATCTCGTCCAGGCCGATCATCGTCCCGGTCGGGTTGGCCGGATTGGCAATGAAGACGAGCCGCGTTCGTTTCGTGCAGGCGGCAAGGATCGCATCGACATCGACCCGACGCTCGCGCTCGGGAACGCGCACCGGCGTGGCCCCTGCGGCTCGGGCGCAGATCTCGTACATCAGGAAGCCATGTTCGGTGTGGATCACCTCGTCCTTCGGCCCCGAATAGGCCTGGCAGAGCAGATGGATGATCTCGTCCGATCCCGCACCGCAGAAGATGCGCGCGGGGTCGAGGCCGTGGACCTCGCCGATCGCGGCGCGCAATGCGGCATGATCACCCGGCGGATAGCGATGGAGGTCATGGACCGCACGCAGGAACGCCTCGCGCGCGGAATCGGGCATGCCCAGGGGGTTCTCGTTCGAGGACAGCTTGGTGATGCCGGCCTTGCCGGGAATCAGGCTGTCGCCGCCCCTGTATGCGGCGATCTCCATGATGCCGGGCCGCGGGATGATGCTGGGCATGACGTGCTTCTCCTCGTCCCGGCTTCTTAGCCCCGCGCCGGACGACTTGCCAGCGCCGAGAGACGCCACGTGACGAAAACGCCCGCCGACTGGGCCGGCGGGCGCTTGAGCCGTTCGGGGCCGCGCCGGATCAGCGCGAGTAGAACTCGACCACCAGATTGGGCTCCATCATCACCGGATAGGGCACGTCTGCCAGTTGCGGCGTGCGGGTGAAGGTGGCCGTCATCTTCGAGTGATCGACGTCGAGATAGTCGGGCACGTCGCGTTCGGCCGAGGCGACGGCCTCGAGCACCAGGACGAGCTGCTTCGACCTCGGCCGCACCTCGATCACGTCGCCTTCCTTCACGCGGTACGACGGGATGTTCACGGACTTGCCGTTCACCAGCACATGCGCATGGTTCACGAACTGCCGTGCCGCAAAGACGGTGGGGACGAATTTGGCGCGGTAGACCACGGCGTCGAGACGGCGCTCGAGCAGGCCGATCAGGTTCTCGCCGGTATCACCTTTCACGCGCACCGCCTCGGTGTAGATGCGCTTGAACTGCTTTTCGGTCAGGTCGCCGTAATAGCCCTTGAGCTTCTGCTTGGCGCGAAGCTGGGTGCCGTAGTCGGAAATCTTGGTGCGCCGCCGCTGGCCGTGCTGGCCGGGGGGGTATTCACGCTTGTTCACCGGGGATTTGGGACGGCCCCAGATGTTCTCGCCCATGCGGCGGTCGATCTTGTATTTGGCGCTCGTGCGCTTGGTCACGGAAGCTCTCCTTCAATGTCGCCATGCCTGCGGGGATCGCAGGCCTTCGTGAAGGGCGTTGTCCTTTCGACGCAAAGGCCGCGACAGGCCACCCGAGGAGCGACCGCCAACACCGTAAGCGCGGCTATAAGGGGTGGACCGAGGGAGTCAAGGCGGGGGGACAGCCGGAAACGAAACCCCGGGCGAACGGGATGCACCGAGCGAGGCGGCCGGAGTTTCACGAAAGCTGGAGGCGGGTACCGGAATCGAACCGGTCTACACGGATTTGCAATCCGCTGCGTA